>NZ_CP109598.1:5657500-6010000 GCF_036327775.1 Streptomyces sp. NBC_01498
TCCAGGTCGGCGCGGTCCTCGACCGCAACGGACTGCGCCCCGGCCGCTACTGGGTCACCGACGACGGCCTCGTCGTCCTCTCCTCCGAGGTCGGCGTCCTCGACATCGACCCCGCCAAGGTCGTCCGCAAGGGCCGCCTCCAGCCCGGCCGGATGTTCCTCGTCGACACCGCCGAACACCGCATCGTCGAGGACGACGAGATCAAGGCCGCGCTCGCCGCCGAGAACCCCTACGAGGAGTGGCTCGAAGTCGGCGAGATCGAACTGGAGGACCTCCCCGAGCGGGAGCACATCGTCCACACGCACGCCTCCGTCACCCGCCGCCAGCAGACCTTCGGCTACACCGAGGAAGAGCTGCGCGTCATCCTCGCCCCGATGGCCCGCAGCGGCGGCGAACCCCTCGGCTCCATGGGCACCGACAGCCCCATCGCCGCGCTCTCCGCCCGCCCCCGGCTGCTCTTCGACTACTTCACCCAGCTCTTCGCACAGGTCACCAACCCGCCGCTGGACGCCATCCGCGAGGAACTGGTCACCTCGCTGCGCTCCTCGCTGGGCCCCCAGGGCAACCTCCTGCGGCCGATCGCCGCGTCCTGCCGCAGCGTCACCCTGCCCTTCCCGGTCCTCGACAACGACGAGCTGGCCAAGCTCATACACGTCAACGCCGACGGCGACATGCCCGGCCTGACCGCCGCCACCCTCTCCGGCCTCTACCGGGTCAGCGGCGGCGGCGAGGCCCTCGCCGCCCGGATCGAGGAGATCCGCGCCGAGACCGACGCCGCCATCGAAGCGGGCGCGCGCATCATCGTGCTCTCCGACCGGCACTCCGACGCCGAACACGCGCCCATCCCCTCCCTGCTGCTCACCGCCGCCGTCCACCACCACCTCATCCGCACCAAGCAGCGCACCCAGGTGGGCCTGCTGGTCGAGGCCGGCGACGTACGCGAGGTGCACCACGTCGCGCTGCTCATCGGCTACGGCGCCGCCGCCGTCAACCCGTACCTCGCCATGGAGTCCGTCGAGGACCTCGTCCGCGCGGGCACCTTCATCGAGGGCCTGGAGCCCGAGAACGCCATCCGCAACCTGATCCACGCCCTCGGCAAGGGCGTCCTGAAGGTCATGTCCAAGATGGGCATCTCCACCGTCGCCTCCTACCGGGGCGCGCAGGTCTTCGAGGCCGTCGGCCTCGACCAGGAATTCGTGGAGACGTACTTCAGCGGCACGGCGACCAAGATCGGCGGCGCCGGGCTCGACATCGTCGCCCAGGAGGTCGCCGCCCGGCACGCCAAGGCGTACCCGGCCTCCGGCATCTCCGCCTCGCACCGCGCCCTGGACATCGGCGGCGAGTACCAGTGGCGCCGCGAGGGCGAACCGCACCTCTTCGACCCCGACACCGTTTTCCGGCTCCAGCACGCCACCCGCAACCGCCGCTACGACATCTTCAAGCAGTACACGGAGCGGGTGAACGAGCAGTCCGAGCGCCTCATGACCCTGCGCGGCCTGTTCACCCTCGACTCCGGCCGCGAACCGGTGCCGCTGGACGAGGTCGAGCCCGCCTCCGAGATCGTCAAGCGCTTCTCCACCGGCGCCATGTCGTACGGCTCCATCTCCGGCGAGGCGCACGAGACCCTCGCCATCGCCATGAACCAGCTCGGCGGCAAGTCCAACACCGGCGAGGGCGGCGAGGACGCGGAACGCCTCCACGACCCCAGGCGCCGCTCCGCCATCAAGCAGGTCGCCTCCGGCCGCTTCGGCGTCACCAGCGAGTACCTCGTCAACGCCGACGACATCCAGATCAAGATGGCCCAGGGCGCCAAGCCCGGCGAGGGCGGCCAGCTGCCCGGCCACAAGGTCTACCCGTGGGTCGCCAAGACCCGGCACTCCACCCCCGGCGTCGGCCTCATCTCCCCGCCGCCGCACCACGACATCTACTCCATCGAAGACCTCGCCCAGCTCATCCACGACCTCAAGAACGCCAACCCGGCCGCCCGCATCCACGTGAAGCTGGTCTCCGAGGTCGGCGTCGGCACGGTCGCCGCCGGAGTCTCCAAGGCCCACGCCGACGTCGTCCTGATCTCCGGCCACGACGGCGGTACGGGCGCCTCCCCGCTCACCTCGCTCAAGCACGCGGGCGGCCCCTGGGAGCTGGGCCTGGCCGAGACCCAGCAGACCCTGCTGCTCAACGGGCTGCGCGACCGGATCGTCGTCCAGACCGACGGGCAGCTCAAGACCGGCCGCGACGTCGTCGTCGCCGCGCTCCTCGGCGCCGAGGAGTTCGGCTTCGCCACCGCGCCGCTCGTCGTCTCCGGCTGCGTCATGATGCGCGTCTGCCACCTCGACACCTGCCCGGTCGGCATCGCCACCCAGAACCCGGTGCTGCGCGAACGTTTCTCCGGCAAGGCCGAATACGTCGTCAACTTCTTCGAGTTCATCGCCGAGGAGGTCCGCGAACTCCTCGCCGAGCTGGGCTTCCGTACCCTCGAAGAGGCCGTCGGGCGCGCCGAACTGCTCAACACCGAACGGGCCGTCGACCACTGGAAGGCCCAGGGCCTGGACCTGCGCCCGCTGTTCCACGTGCCGATCCTGGGCGCGGGCGCCGTACGCCACCGTGTCGTCGAACAGGACCACGGCCTGGCCAAGGCCCTCGACAACCAGCTGATCAAGCTGGCCGCCGACGCGCTCGGCGCCGACAGCGCCGAGGCCGCCCAGCCGGTCCGCGCCCAGCTCGCCATCCGCAACATCAACCGCACCGTCGGCACCATGCTCGGCCACGAGGTGACCAAGAGGTTCGGCGGCGCCGGACTGCCCGACGACACCATCGACATCACCTTCACCGGCTCGGCCGGCCAGTCCTTCGGCGCGTTCCTGCCCAGCGGCGTCACTCTGCGCCTGGAGGGCGACGCCAACGACTACGTCGGCAAGGGCCTCTCCGGCGGCCGGGTCGTCGTCCGCCCCGACCGGGGCGCCGACCACCTCGCCGAGTACTCCACCATCGCGGGCAACACCATCGCCTACGGCGCGACCGGCGGCGAACTGTTCCTGCGCGGCCGGACCGGCGAGCGCTTCTGCGTCCGCAACTCCGGCGCCACCGTGGTCTCCGAGGGCGTCGGCGACCACGGCTGCGAGTACATGACCGGCGGCCACGCCGTTGTCCTCGGCGAGACGGGACGCAACTTCGCGGCCGGCATGTCCGGCGGCATCGCGTACGTCATCGACCTCGACCCGGACAACGTCAACTCCGGCAATCTCGGCGCCGTCGAGACCGACTTCTCCGACACCGACAAGGCATGGCTGCACGACGTCGTGCGCCGCCACCACGAGGAGACCGGCTCCACCGTCGCCGAGAAACTGCTGACCGACTGGGACACCTCCGTGGCCCGCTTCAGCAGGATCATCCCTTCCACCTACAAGGCCGTGCTCGCCGCCAAGGACGCCGCCGAGCTCGCCGGTCTCTCCGAGCGCGAGACCACCGAGAAGATGATGGAGGCGGCGACCAATGGCTGACCCCAAGGGCTTCCTGACCACCGGCCGCGAAGTGGCCAGGTCGCGCCCCGTGGACGAGCGCAAGAACGACTGGAACGAGGTCTACGTTCCGGGCTCGCTGCTCCCGATCATCAGCAAGCAGGCCGGCCGCTGCATGGACTGCGGCATCCCCTTCTGCCACAACGGCTGTCCGCTCGGCAACCTCATCCCCGAGTGGAACGACTACGCCTACCGGGAGGACTGGACGGCGGCGAGCGAACGCCTGCACGCCACCAACAACTTCCCGGAATTCACCGGCCGGCTCTGCCCCGCGCCGTGCGAATCCGCGTGCGTCCTGGCCATCAACCAGCCCGCCGTCACCATCAAGAACGTCGAGGTCTCCATCATCGACAAGGCGTGGGACAACGGCGACGTCGTCCCGCGCCCCCCGGAGCGGCTGTCCGGCAAGACCGTCGCAGTCGTCGGCTCGGGACCGGCGGGACTCGCCGCCGCCCAGCAGCTCACCCGCGCGGGCCACACGGTCGTCGTCTTCGAACGCGCCGACCGCATCGGCGGGCTGCTGCGCTACGGCATCCCCGAGTTCAAGATGGAGAAGTCCCACATCAACCGCCGTATCGAGCAGATGCGCGCGGAGGGCACCAAGTTCCGTACGGAGACGGAGATCGGCCGCGACATCGACGCGGCGAAGCTCCGCAGGCGCTACGACGCCGTCGTCGTCGCGGCCGGCGCCACCGTCTCGCGCGACCTGCCGGTGCCCGGCCGGGACCTCAAGGGCGTCCACCTGGCGATGGAGTACCTGCCGCTGGCCAACAAGGTGCGCGAGGGCGACCTGACGGTCTCCCCGATCACCGCCGAGGGCAAGCACGTCGTGGTCATCGGCGGCGGCGACACCGGCGCGGACTGCGTCGGTACGGCGCACCGCCAGGGCGCCGCGTCCGTCACCCAGCTGGAGATCATGCCCCGGCCGGGCGACGACCGGGCCCCGCACCAGCCGTGGCCCACCTTCCCGATGCTCTACAAGGTGACCTCCGCGCACGAGGAGGGCGGCGAGCGGATCTACTCCGTCTCCACCACCCACTTCGAGGGCGACGAGGACGGCAACGTCCAGTCGCTGCACCTCACCGAGGTCGAGTTCGTGGACGGCCGTCCGGCTCCGAAGCCGGGCACCGAGCGGATGATCCCCGCGCAGCTCGTCACCCTCGCGATGGGCTTCACCGGCACCGACCGGCAGAACGGTCTGGTCGACCAGTTCGGCCTGGAACTGGACGAGCGCGGCAACATCGCGCGGGACGCCGAGTACGCGACCAACGTGGACGGCGTGTACGTTGCCGGGGACGCCGGCCGTGGCCAGTCCCTGATCGTGTGGGCCATCGCCGAGGGCCGCTCGGCGGCACGCGGTGTCGACCGCTACCTGACCGGCGCGAGCGACCTGCACGCGCCGATCCGTCCGACGGACCGCTCGCTCACCGTCTGATCGCGCACGGCCCGATCAGCTCACGGTCCGACGGTCCGACGGACCCACGAGACGTCCCGTACAACGGCGTACGGGCGGTGACGGCCCGGGGGAAACCTGCCCCGGACCCTCCGCAGGACACGGCGCCCGCCAGTCCCCGACCGGACGACGGCGGGCGCCGTGGCATGTGGGGCCGCCGCCCCGGGTAGTCTCGACGGACCCCCGCGCCCGTCGAGCGAACGGCAGCGACCATGACCACAGCGCCCCCGGGGGCAGGCCCGGCCATCAGCCTCCGCAAGATCGAGGAGACCGCCCCCGCGCTCGTCGAGCACTACCGGGCCGCGGCGGTGTCCCTGCGCAAGCACGGGATGAGCGGCCAGCGCGCCGCCGTCTACCTGGTCCTGGACCACTCCGGTTCGATGCGCGCGTACTACCGGGACGGCACCGTCCAGGCGTTCGCCGACCGGGTGCTCGGACTCTCGGCGCATCTGGACGACGACGGGGTGGTGCCCGTCGTGGTCTTCTCCACCGGCATCGACGCCGAGGCGGACATCACGCTCGCCGGCCACCGGGGCGGTATCGACCGGATCGTGGCCGGACTCGGGCACATGGGGAGGACCAACTACCACCTCGCCATGGACACCGTGATCGACCACTATCTGGACAGCGGGTCCACCGCGCCCGCCCTGGTCGTCTTCCAGACCGACGGCGGACCGACCAGCAGACCCGCCGCCGAACGCCATCTCCGCAAGGCCGCCGCGCTTCCTCTCTTCTGGCAGTTCGTCGGCTTCGGCGACCGGAGCGACACACAGTTCGACTTTCTCCGCCGGCTCGACGAGCTGGCCGTCCCGCAGAAGCGGTGCGTCGACAACACGGGCTTCTTCCACGCCGGTCCCGACCCGCGCGGGGTACCGGACGACGTGCTGTACGACCGGCTGGTCGGCGAATTCCCGCGGTGGCTCGCCGCGGCCCGCGCACAGGGCGTCGTACGCGGCTGACCGGCCGGAACACCCGGCAGAACGGCCCCGGTACGGCACGCTCCGCACCCGCCACGGAGGCGTGCTAGGCTGACCGCGTTGCAGTTTTGGTACCCATGAACTTTATGTGCGCCTGACGGGAATGTTCCTCAGGCGCATTTTAATGTTTTCGCCGGCTTCTCCGGATGGGGCTCAATGCGGCGACGAGGAATCCGTGAAGTGCGGATTCGTCTCTGCACCTGTTTTAGGAGAATGACATGGCTACTGGAACCGTGAAGTGGTTCAACTCGGAAAAGGGCTTCGGCTTCATCGAGCAGGACGGCG
Source organism: Streptomyces sp. NBC_01498 (assembly GCF_036327775.1). NCBI lineage: Bacteria > Bacillati > Actinomycetota > Actinomycetes > Kitasatosporales > Streptomycetaceae > Streptomyces > Streptomyces sp. NBC_01498. Next base: position 5,663,734 of record NZ_CP109598.1, read on the forward strand.
GCGGCGCCGACGTCTTCGCCCACTACTCGAACATCGCCACCTCGGGCTTCCGTGAGCTCCAGGAGGGCCAGAAGGTCTCGTTCGACGTCACGCAGGGCCAGAAGGGCCCGCAGGCGGAGAACATCGTCCCGGCCTAATTTCCGGACGCGTACCTCGCAGCCGGGGCCCGCACCTGCACGGTGCGGGTCCCGGCTTGTGCTGTCCCCAGGCCCAGGAAGGTTCTTTCCGAATGACTCGCCCCGAACGCCCGGCCCGCGCGGCCGGACGGCCCGCCCGGCGCCCGGCCGGCTCCCGCGCCAAGAGCCCGGCGAAGGCGCCCGTGCGCCGCGCCGCGCGCCCGCAGGAGTTCACCCTGCCGGAAACCCTCACGCCCGCGCTGCCCGCCGTCGAGGCGTTCGACGAGCTCGACATGCCCGCGGCCCTCCTCAAGACCCTGACCTCGCTCGGAGTGACCGAGCCCTTCCCCATCCAGGGCGCCACCCTCCCGAACTCCCTCGCGGGCCGCGACATCCTCGGCCGGGGCCGCACGGGCTCCGGCAAGACCCTCGCCTTCGGCCTCGCGCTGCTGGCCCGCCTCGCCGGACGCCGCGCCGAGCCGCGCGCGCCGTACGCGATGGTCCTGGTGCCCACGCGCGAGCTGGCCCAGCAGGTCACCGACGCGCTCACCCCGTACGCCACCGCCGTGAACCTGCGCGTGGCCACCGTCGTCGGCGGTCTGTCGATCACCAAGCAGGCCGGGCAGCTCCGCCGGGGCGCCGAAGTGCTCGTCGCCACGCCCGGCCGGCTCAAGGACCTCATCGAGCGCGGCGACTGCCGGCTGGACCAGGTCACCATCACCGTCCTCGACGAGGCCGACCAGATGGCCGACATGGGGTTCATGCCGCAGGTCACCGCGCTGCTCAAGCAGGTGCGGCCGGACGGGCAGCGCATGCTGTTCTCCGCGACGCTGGACAAGAACATCGACCGGCTCGTACGGCAGTACCTGACCGACCCCGTCGTGCACTCCGTCGACCCCTCCCAGGGCGCGGTCACCACGATGGAGCACCACCTGCTGTACGTCATGGACGAGACGGACAAGAAGGCCGTCACCCTGCGGATCGCGGCCCGCGAGGGCCGGGTGCTGCTGTTCCTGGACACCAAGCGGGCGGTGGACCGGCTGGTCAAGCGCCTGCTGGCGAGCGGGGTACGGGCCTCCGGCCTGCACGGCGGCCGGTCCCAGCCGCAGCGCAACCGCACACTCGACCAGTTCAAGACCGGGCTGGTGACGGTGCTCGTCGCGACGAACGTCGCGGCGCGCGGCATCCATGTCGACGACCTCGACCTGGTCGTCAACGTCGACCCGCCCATGGACCACAAGGACTATCTGCACCGGGGCGGACGCACCGCGCGCGCCGGGGAGTCGGGCAGCGTCGTGACGCTCGTCCTGCCCGAGCAGAAGCGGGAGATGACGCGGCTGATGTCGGACGCGGGCATCGCGCCCCGCACCGCCAGCGTCAAGTCGACCGACGAGGAACTGGCGCGGCTGACCGGGGCGCGGGAGCCCTCCGGGGTCGCGGTCACCATCGAGGTACCGGCGCCCACCGCGCCGAAGCCGCAGAAGTCGCGTGCGTCGCGTCCGGCCCGCCGGGGCAGCGGCTCAGGCGCGGCCTCGGGCGGCGGCGGAAACGGTGGCAACGGCGGTCGCGGCGGCGGTTCCGCCGCCCGGCTGGGCGCGGCCGGCGGCTCCGGTTCCGGCGCGGGTTCGGGGCGCGGCAGCCGGGGCGGCCGTCGTGGCCGCTCCCCGGAGCGCGGCACCGACGGCGGTCGCCGCACCGCCGCGTAGGGTCTGTCGTCCGGATCAGTCCGGAACGGTGAGCGCCCGCCGCGTCGGCGGCCGATGTCACGTCGGTGCCGTGGATCGCACGGCGGAGGAGGGAGGCATGGCTGAGGCCATGCCTCCCTCCGGTGCTTTCAACGGCGGCGAGGCGTGGTGCCGGGGCACGCGAGCCCGGCACGATCCGAACGACAGGCGCCGGGATCCCTCTCCGTCGCCGTCGCTTCCCGTCCGGCCCGCGACGGCGAAACCGCCCACAACGGGCGGATGTCGTGCCCGTACCACCCGGTGAACTTCCCAGAAACTCCACCGGGTTGGCCTTGACGTGTCCACGTCTACGCGCGTCATCATGTGGGCATGCGAATCCCCCCACGAATCGCCCTCATCGGCGGCTCCGCCGCACTTCTGTCCACCCTTCTCGTCGGCGGCGCGGTCGCGACCACGGCCGGCGCCGCCCCTCTCGCGGTCGGCGACATCTGCTACTCCGACCTGCCGTCCCAGGCGCACGACACCCTCGACCTGATCGACCGGGGCGGGCCCTACCCGTACCCGCAGGACGACGGGGTCTTCCAGAACCGTGAGGGCATCCTGCCGCAGGAGTCCACCGGCTACTACCACGAGTACACCGTCAAGACGCCGGGCTCGTCCGACCGCGGCGCGCGCCGCATCGTGACCGGCAGCGAGGACGAGGACTACTACACCGCCGACCACTACGAGTCGTTCGACCTGGTCGACCACGGCTGCTGACCGTCCGGCAGCCCCGCACCACCGTCCGTCCGCTACACCCCACCGTCCGTCCGGTACACCCACCGTCCGTTCGACGGCAGGCCGGTAACCTCCGCCCCATGACTGTGACGTATGTGATCCCAGGGGCGGAGGTCACCGGCCTGGACGCGTTCTGGACGGTGATGGGTGCGGCCGTGAACGGTCCGGGCGGCTCCTTCGGCCGCAATCTCGACGCGTTCGCCGACTGTCTCGGCGGCGGCCACGGCACCCCCGACGACGGTGACTTCGTCATCGAGTGGCGCGACCACGCACGCTCGCGCGACGCGCTCGGGCACGAGGAGACGGCGCGCTGGCTCCGGAGCCGGCTGGGGCGGGTGCACGAGACCAACAGGGCCGCCGTGCGGGGTGAGTTGGCGGAGGCGGAGGCGGGCCGGGGCCGTACCCTCTTCGACCGGCTGGTGGAGATCGTCGAGGAGAAGGCGCCCGGAGCCCTGCGGCTCGTCTGAACGGTGGCGCGCCGACCGGCACGCGCGCGCAGGGCGGCCGGTGCGCCTGTCGGTGCGGCGCGCGCGCCCGCGAGGGGCGAAGTCCCGCCCGGCGCGGGCGTGTTCAGGTGTCGCAGTCGAGCACCGTGTGACAGAGCCCGCACCGCGCCCGCACCCGCCCCCTGACCGGTACCCGGATGCGCTGATGGCAGGTCGGGCAGGGGAACGACACCCGCAGCCCGTCCGGCAGTGTCTCGAACGTGTACGGCTGTCCCGCGTCCCCCGGCCCGCCCGGGTGGTCCAGCGCGTACCGCCGGTCCTTGGCGTACCGGTGGCGTCCCGACCAGCCCGCCGTCGTCAGCGGCGGCTGCCGCTCGTCCCGCAGGGCCTGGGCCTTGCCCTTCGTGTACGCGGTGTACCCCTGCGGGCTGGTGAACCAGATGCCCGGGTCCTCGTGGAACACCAGCGCGCGCTTGGCCAGCACGTACCCGAACTCCTCGGGGGTGAGATAGCCGAGCTTCTGGCTGGAGTCCCGGTCCTCCCGGAACGCGTCGAGGAGCAGCCAGCCCGCGCCCAGGTACGTCGTCACCGTGTCGGTGAGGATCTCGTTGTCGCGGGTGCCGGGGAAGCTCAGCCCGAGCCGGTGCAGCAGGACATGGGTGATCTCGTGCGCGAGGGCGGCGCCGATGTCCCTGCGGTGTGTCCGGAAGCGGTCATTGAGTTCGATGAAGTATTCCGGCCCCGCCGTCAGCTCGACGCTCGCCGCGTGTTCCATCGCGCGGAAGCCGACGATCATCCGGGCGTCCGGCAGACCCAGTTGGTGGACCAGCGCGCGGGCCACCCGCTGCACCCCCAGGTGCAGGTCGTCGGCATCGGCGAACGCGACGTCGGCGGGCGCGACGCTGGTGCCGTACCGCCGGACACCGTCCCCCGACAATCGGTGGTAGAGCGCGGTGATGGCGGCGCGCGCGGTGTCCAGATGCGGATAGCCGTGTACGACCGGGCCGCCGTTCGTCGCGCCTCTGTCGGTCACGCCGCCACCCCTTCGTAGGAGGCTCGTCCGTCCTCAACTGTACGGCGGTCGGGTCCGCGCGGAGGGCGCCGGCCGGGGGTGACAGGGCTCGGCGGGCTGACTCCGTCATCCTTTCGAGGGATTCCAAGACGGTCCCCGACCGTTCGGTTGGCCAAAAATTGCCTCTTGTGCGGCGGCTGAATTCTTCCCCATAATCCGGATCACGCCGTGGCGGGCGGACTGCGGGCGGTCATCGTTTGCCGATCGTCCGGCCGGCTTCGCCATGCGTACGGCACCCCCACGTGCCGAGCCTCATCGCCCCACCCGTGCGTCACGTCGCGCACGGCAGCCCCACGCACGACAACACAGCGCTGTTCCCCCCACGAAAGGCAGTCAGTTGAGCCTCCTGCGTGCCCTCAAAAGATGTGCCGTCGTCGGCGCGGTCGTCCTCGCCGGTGTGAGCCTCCAGCCCACCGCGTCCGCCGCTCCCGCCCCCGCCCCGCCGGTCGTCGGCGGCACCCCCGCCGAGCAGGGCGAATTCCCCTTCATGGTCCGTCTCTCCATGGGCTGCGGCGGCGCCCTCTACGAGCAGGACATCGTCCTGACCGCCGCCCACTGCGTGGACGGTTCCGGCCCCGACACCAGCATCACCGCCACGGCGGGTGTCGTGGACCTCCAGAGCCCCGACGCGGTCGAGGTCAACTCCACCGAGATCCTCCAGGCCCCGGGCTACAACGGCACGGGCAAGGACTGGGCACTGATCAAGCTGGCCCAGCCGATCGACCTGCCCACGCTCGACATAGCGACCGACGACTCCCTCAACGGCGGCGAGTTCACCGTCGCCGGCTGGGGCGCGGCCACCGAGGGCGGTGCCCAGGAGCGGTACATGCTCAAGGCCAACGTCCCGTTCGTCTCCGACGCGGACTGCGAGGGCGCGTACGGCACCAGCCTCGTCCCCGCCGAGGAACTGTGCGCCGGCTTCGTCGACGAGGGCGGCACGGACACCTGCCAGGGTGACTCCGGCGGCCCGATGTTCCGCGACAACGGCGCGGGCGGCTGGATCCAGGTCGGCATCGTGAGCTGGGGCAACGGCTGTGCCCGGCCCGGCTTCCCCGGTGTCTACACCGAGGTCTCCACCTTCGCCGCCGACATCCAGTCGGCCGCCGCGGGCCTCTGAACAGCCTGAACGGCCTCGGCCGCCGAACGGCTTGAGCGGCTGAACGACGACGGGCCGGCCGCGCCCGATGCCCGGCGCGCGACAGCGCGTGCGCCCGGCGCGTGAAGCGGCGGCGTGAATCGAGGAGGGGTGGGTCCCGGACCGTACGGTCCGGGACCCACCCCTCCTTCGTTCCCTGCTGTCCGGGGCCCTCGGCCGCCGTTCCCCGCCGGCCCGGGGCGCGTCCGCTGTCGTCCGTGTGGGCGCATGTGGGCGCGCACGCGCGCGGCGGCCCGAGGCGCGAGGGATTTCCGGTGTCCGGTGTTCGATGATCGGACGGCGACCGGAGGCCGACCGTTCGGTTGGCCGAGATTCGTATCTTGTGGGCCCGCTCCTGCCCTCCGGATAATCCGGATCGCGTCCTGTCGGGCTCATGCCAAGCGTGCGTGCAACGCGCGTCGACCCGTGTGCCCCACAGGTGTACTCCCTCAAGCCCCCACGAAAGGCAGACCGTTGAGCATTCAGGGTGTCCTCAAGAGATGCATCGCTGCCGGCGCTGTCATGGTCGCCGCCATCAGCCTCCAGACCGCCTCTGCCTCCGCCGCCCCCGCGCCGGACGCCCCCGCCAAGACGCAGGCCGCGGCCCCCCTCGCCCCGCCCGTCGTCGGCGGCACCCGCGCCGCCCAGGGCGAGTTCCCCTTCATGGTCCGCCTCTCCATGGGCTGCGGCGGCTCGCTCTACTCGTCCACCGTCGTGCTGACCGCCGCGCACTGCGTCGGAGCCACCGGCAACAACACCAGCATCACCGCCACCGCCGGTGTCGTGGACCTCCAGAGCACCAGCGCCGTCAAGGTCCGCTCCACCAAGATCTACCGCGCCCCCGGCTACAACGGCTCGGGCAAGGACTGGGCGCTGATCAAGCTCGCCGCGCCCATCAACCTGCCGACCCTGAAGATCGCCACCACCACGGCGTACAACAGCGGCACCTTCACCGTCGCCGGCTGGGGCTCGGCCACCGAGGGCGGCGCCCAGCAGCGCTACCTCCTCAAGGCCAACGTGCCCTTCGTCTCCGACGCGAGCTGCAACTCCTCCTACGGCGGCCAGATCATCGCCGGTGAAGAGATCTGCGCCGGCTACGCCGCGGGCGGCACCGACACCTGCCAGGGCGACTCCGGCGGCCCGATGTTCCGCCGCGACAACACCAACGCCTGGATCCAGGTCGGCATCGTGAGCTGGGGCAACGGCTGCGCCCGGCCCAACTACCCCGGTGTCTACACCGAGGTCTCCACCTTCGCGTCCGCCATCGCGTCGGCCGCCGCCACCCTCTGACCCGTACGACCTGAACGTGTGACCCGCGGAGGCGGGACAGGCCGGGGACCGGCACGCGCGCCACGTCCCCGACCGTCCCGCCTCCGCCCACGCACCCCCGCGGGACCCGCCGTGGCCGCCACCACGCCCGCGGGGGACGGCGCCGCCTTCCGTAAGAAGCGGCGCCCCTTCCCGCCGTACGGAGCAGGACCGCCCCTCCCGGCCGCACACGGCCCCACCCGCCCCGGGCCCACCGCGACCGGCCACCCGCCCCGGCCCCACCGGCGTCCTCTCCCTGAGACACCCCGGCCCCCGGCACGCCACAGGCCCTAAGCTTCCGCACCATGACCACGAGCGACAACGGCGCACTCGACGAGTCCGTCCAGGCCGAACTGGAACGCCTCCGCGGGAGCATCGACAACATCGACGCGGCCGTCGTCCACATGCTGGCCGAACGGTTCAAATGCACCCAGCAGGTCGGCCTCCTCAAGGCCGCCCACCGTCTGCCGCCCGCCGACCACGCCCGCGAGGCCCGGCAGATCACCCGGCTGAGAGAACTCGCCGAGAACGCCCGCCTCGACCCCACGTTCGCCGAGAAACTCCTCAACTTCATCATCGCCGAGGTCATCCGCCACCACGAGACCCTCGCCGACAACTCGGGGCGCACACCCCGCTAGACCGGCCACCCCCCGGTGACGCACCTGGTGGCGCCGCGCTTCGATGACCCGCCGCGTGCGCTCACAGCGCAACCCCCACCTGCTGCGCGGCCCGAGGACCATCGGGCAGCATGTCCCCATGTCCGTACTGACGCGCGACGAAGCGCAGACCCGTGCCCAGCTCATCGATGTCCACCGGTACACGGTCGCCCTCGACCTGACCACCGGCGACGACAGCTTCCAGTCCCGCGCCGCCATCCACTTCACCGCCCGCGCGGCCGGCGACACCTTCATCGAGCTGAAGCCCGCACTGCTGCGCTCCGTCCTCCTCGACGGACAGCCCCTGGACCCCGCCGACCTCACCGGGAACCGGTTCCCGCTCACCGCACTCACCCCCGGCGCCCACGAACTGAGCGTCCTGGCCACCATGCGCTACTCCCGCACCGGGGAGGGCATGCACCGCTTCACCGACCCCACCGACGGCGAGACCTACGTCTACTCGCAGCTGTTCCTCGACGACGCCCAGCGCGTCTTCGCCGTCTTCGACCAGCCCGATCTCAAAGCCGTCTTCGACGTCTCCGTCACCGCGCCCGACGGCTGGACCGTCCTCGGCAACGGCGTCGCCACCGACGAGGGCGACGGCCGCTGGAGCCTGGCGACCACACCGCGCATCTCCACCTACCTCGTCGCCGTCGCCGCCGGCCCCTGGCACTCCCTGCGCACCGAACACGCCGGACTGCCCTTCGGCATCCACTGCCGCCGCTCCCTCGCACCCCACCTCGACATCGACGCCGACGAGATATTCGCCGTCACCCGCGCCTGCTACGACCGCTACCACGAGAAGTTCGAGGAGCCGTACCCCTTCGACTCCTACGACCAGGCGTTCGTCCCCGAGTTCAACGCGGGCGCCATGGAGAACCCCGGCCTCGTCACCCTCCGGGACGAATACGTCTTCCGCTCCGCCGTCACCGACACCGAGCGCGAGACCCGGGCCGTGACCATCGCCCACGAGATGGCACACATGTGGTTCGGCGACCTCGTCACCCTCGCCTGGTGGGACGACATCTGGCTCAACGAGTCCTTCGCCGAGTACATGGGCTACCAGATCCTCACCGAGGCCACCGACCACACCGGCAGCTGGGTCGGCTTCGCCATCGACCGCAAGGCGTGGGGGTACGACGCCGACCAGCGGCCCTCCACCCACCCCGTCGCACCCGACCCCGACGCCGTGCCCGACACCGAGTCCGCACTGCTCAACTTCGACGGCATCTCCTACGCCAAGGGCGCCTCCGCGCTCCGCCAGCTCGTCAACTGGCTCGGCGAGAAGGACTTCCTCGCCGGCATCAACACCCACTTCGCCCGGCACAAGTTCGGCAACGCCACCCTCGCCGACTTCGTCGACTCCCTCGCCTCCCGCACCGACCGCGACGTCCACGCCTGGGCCGGGCGATGGCTCCGTACGACGGGCGTCGACACCCTCACCGCCGCGGTCGGCACCGGCACCAACGGCAACGGCGGCAGAAACGGCAACGGCAACGGCGGATCCGAGGCCGGCTGGACACTCGGCATCACCCAGCACGGCGACCGCCCGCACCGTATCGCCGTCGGCGCCTACGACCGCGACCTCGTCGACCCCGGCCGCCTCACCCCGCGCGAACGCTTCGAGATCGACGTCCCGCAACCCGACGGCCCCACCCCCCGCCCCGGACGCCGCCCCGACCTCGTCGTCCTCAACGACGGCGACCTCTCCTACGCCAAGATCCGCCTCGACGACCGCTCCTGGACCACCGCGCTCGACTGCCTCTCCGGCATCCCCGACCCGCTCACCCGCGCCGTCGTCTGGAACGCGGCCCGCGACCTGGTCCGCGACGGCGAACTCGCCCCCACCGCCTACCTCGACGCCGCCCGCACCCACCTCCCCCACGAGACCGACCTCGCCGTCGTCCAAGGCGTACTCGCCTTCGCCGCCACCCAGATCACCGACCGCTACCTCACCCCCGACCAGCGGCCCGCCGCCCTCGCCGCGCTCACCACCCTCTGCCGCGCCCTCATCCGCCGCACCGAGGACGGCAACGAACCCGGCCTGCGCCTCACCGCCGTACGCCACTTCATCTCCGCCGCCACCCAGCCCGACGGCATACAGGACTGGCTCAGCTCCGACAGCGTCCCCGGCGGACCCGAACTTGACCCCGAACTGCGCTGGCGCATCCTCCACCGCCTCGCCGTCCTCGGCGCCGTCGACGACGACACCCTCGGCAAGGAACTCGCCCGCGACCCCAGCTCCACCGGCCAGCAGGGCGCCGCCCGCTGCCGCGCCGCCCTCCCCGACACCGACGCCAAGGCCGCAGCCTGGGACCGCATGTTCCACACCGACGACCTGTCCAACCGCCTCTTCGCCGCCACCGCCCAAGGCTTCTGGCAGCCCGAACAGACCGACCTCGTCCAGGCGTACGTCCCCCGCTTCTACCCCGACGCCACCGGCCTCGCCCGCCGCCGGGGCCCCGCCATCGCCGACGCCGCCGGACGCCACGCCTTCCCCCTCCACGCGGTGGACCACGACTCACTGCGCCTCGGCGAGCAATGCCTCGCCGACCCCGACCTCCTCCCGGCCCTGCGCCGCAAACTCACCGACCAACTGGACGACCTGCGCCGCGCCTTGCGCGTCCGGGAGAGCTGACCGCCGACACCACCTCCGTACGGAGGGCGAACCGCGCCACTCCCGCCCCGCCCTCCGTACGGAAGACCCGCGCCCGCCGCGCGCCCTCCGGATGCCCGCGCGCCCCCTCCCGCTCTCCCGCCACACCCGCGCCCCGCACTCTCCTTCCGCGCACGCCGATACCCCCTCCGGGTCCCGCTCGTTGTGCACCGTGGGCACCGCCCCGACCCAACCGGCCCCACGGTGTATCCGGCCCCCGCGCCCTGAAGGACCCTCCATGACCGACCTCCCCGCAGACACCGACGACCGGCCGCACGATCTGGTCGGTATCGGCATCGGACCGTTCAACCTCTCCCTCGCCGCGCTCGCCCACGGCGTCCGCGGCGGAATCGCCGCCACCTTCTACGAGCAGCGCCCCGCCTTCCACTGGCACCCCGGCCTGCTCCTCGACGGCGCCACCCTCCAAGTGCCCTTCCTGGCCGACCTGGTGACCCTCGCCGACCCCGCGAGCCCCTGGTCCTTCCTCAGCTACCTCCGGGCCCGCGAACGGCTCTACCCCTTCTACGTCGCCGAACGCTTCCACATCCCCCGCGCCGAGTACGACGCGTACTGCCGCTGGGTCAGCGAACAGCTCCCCGGACTCCACTTCGGCCACCAGGTCGACGCCGTCCGCTGGAACGCCGAACGCGCCCTCTTCGAGGTCGACTTCACCCAGCTCGACCAGGACGGCGAAGCCGAAGCCCTCGGCCGCGCCTACACCCGCAACGTCGCCCTCGGCATCGGCACCGAACCCCACGTCCCCGAACCACTCAGACCCCTCACCGACACCCCCGCCGTCCCCGTCATCCACTCCGCCGACTACCTCACCCACCGCCGGCGCATCCTCGAAGCCGGACACATCACCGTCGTCGGCGCCGGACAGTCCGGCGCCGAGGTCTTCCTCGACCTGCTCCGCGCCCGCCCCGCCGGTGCCGAGAAACTCCACTGGCTCGCCCGCACCGAAGCCTTCGCCCCCATGGAGTACTCCAAGCTCGGCCTCGAACACTTCACCCCCGACTACACCCACTACTTCCACGACCTGCCCGAACGCGTCCGCGACGACCTCGTCCCACGCCAGTGGCAACTCCACAAGGGCATCGACGCGGGCACCCTCGCCGCCATCCACGACGAGCTCTACCGCCGCACCCTGCACGGCGGCTGGCCCGACACCGTCCTCACCCCCGGCGTCCTCGTCCGCACCGCCGGACGCGTCGGCGCCACCCGCCTCGAACTCCACCTGGAACACGCCCAGCAGTCCGGCCGCTCCCGCCTCACCACCGACGCCGTCGTCCTCGCCACCGGCTACCGCGAACGCCCGCTCGGCCGGCTCCTCGCCGGACTCGACCCCTACATGCGGCTCGACACCTCCCAGCGACCCCGCGTCGACCACCGGTACCGCCTGATGCTCGACCCCTCCGTCACCGGCTCCGTCTACGTCCAGAACGCCGAACGCCACACCCACGGCGTCGGCGCCCCCGATCTCGGACTCGCCGCCTGGCGCAGCGCCACCATCCTCAACTCACTCACCGGCACCGAGCCCTACCCGCTGCCCCGGCGCACCGCCTTCACCAGCTTCGGCCTCGACGGACCCGAAAGGCACCGGCCGGTGCCGGTCCCCAGAAGCCTGGTGCCGCTCTCCGAAGTGCGCTGACCCGACCCCGGAGCGCAGCGCGCACACCAGGACGTACCTCGGGACGCACGCCGCCACGCCCCCGGACGCGGTACGCCGACGCGGTGCCGGGAAGCGGCACCACGCCGGCGCACAATCAACGGACACCAACCCCCGTCAGAAGACCGGAACACCCTCGCGCGTCAGCCGCCAGTCCACCGACGCGAACCGCGCCGGGTCCACGGTCGCCTCCGTCCGCACCCACGTGATGATCGTGTTACGGATCTCGTCCGGATCCGACCACACCTGCTGCGCCCCCGGCACATGCGGGAAGTTGCCACCACCGCTCGCCCGGTAGTTGTTCACGGCGAACACGAACCGCGCCGCCGGGTCCAGCGGCGCGCCCCCGAACGACAGATTCACGATCCGCGAACCGGACGGCTTCGCGATGTCGATGTCGTACGTCAGCCCCGACACCACGTCGTAGTTGTAGTCCGGGATGTTCTCCGCGTTCGTCAGCTTCGACGTGTCCACCGGAGCGCCCGCCGCCGTCCGGACGTAGTACCGGGCCGAGTACTCCAGATAGTCCTTGATCTGAGCACCCGTCAGCAGCCGTGCCTCCAGGGTGTTCTCGAACGGGTACAGCGCCGCCGCGTCCTTGATCGTCACCTCGCCCGACGGAATCCCCGCCGTACGCGAGAAGCACGACGCCTGCGACAGCAGCGGCAGCGCCGCCCACTCGGTGCCCGCCAGACCGGCCCGCACCGTCTCCGTCTGCACATGGTTGATCAGATCGATCAGCGGCTCGTCACGCCACGGCGCGTCGGCCGTCGTCATCGGCGCCGTCGACGTACCGATGACCTGGTTGACGTACGCCACCACCTTGCGGTGCTCGTCCGCCAGCAGCCCCGTGATCTTCCGGTCCTCCTCCACGGTGTTCGAGTTGAGGACCTGCGCGCCCACCTTCTCGACCGACCAGCGGCCCCGCTCCCACACCAGGTCGAAGTCGAACAGCGTCAGCCGCTGGCCCCACTTCAGCGGCTCGGACAGCACCACGTCCTTGCCGGTCTCCTTGTTGGTGACCCGGTACTCCGGGATCTCGCTGTGCGCGTGACCCACCAGGATCGCGTCGATCCCCGGCACCTGCTCGGCCACCAGACCGGCCGCGTTCTCGACGTGCGGAAGCTGGTCACCGTACGACGACGTCCCGCTCGACCCCGAGTGCGCGGACACGATCACCACGTCCGCCCCCATCGACCGCAGCTTCGGCACCCACTTCGCCGCCTGCTCCTCCAGCCCCGGGAACGTCATCTTCCCCTGGACGTTCACCTTGTCCCAGATCGCGATACCCGGGTTGGTCAGCCCCAGCACCGCCACCCGCACATCACGGCCGTGCGGGGTCCGCAGCCGCTTGATCACATACGGCGGGAAGGCCGGCCGCAGCGTCTTCGCGTCCAGCGCGTTCGCACCGAGCAGCGGGAAGTGGCACTGCTCCTCGAACTTCCGCAGCACCGGAATCCCGTAGTTGAACTCGTGGTTGCCGAGCGCCGCCGCGTCGTAGCCGATCGCGTTCATCGCCTGCGCCATCGGGTGCACCGGGCCCCGCTTGGCCGTGATCGGGTCGATCTTGGCGTAGTAGTACGACAGTTGGGTGCCCTGGATGGTGTCGCCCGCGTCGATGAGCAGCGTGTTGCCGCGGCCCTTCTCCTTGCGGATCCGAGTCACCAGCGTCGAGATCTTCGCCAGACCGACATCGTTGCGGTCCTTGTCGTCGAACTCCTTGTCCGTGAAGTAGTCCCAGTTGAAGACATTGCCGTGCAGGTCGGTCGTGCCCATCACGGTGAACGAGTACCGCTTCGGCGGACGCCCGTGGCCATGCCCGTGGCCGCCCCCGTGCTCCTTCGCCGCCGCGGGCACGGCGGCGCCCCCGGCGATCGCCACTCCGGCGCCGGCTCCGGCGGCGGCCGAGCGGCCCAGGAACGTCCTTCGGTTCAGCGGCATCGCTACTCCTCGATCTCGTCACCCACACGCACAACGCGCGTAGACAGGGCGGCTAGATTCTGGCGCAGGAAACTGGAATCGAACACCCCTCAAGGGTTTCGGTCGCATGACCATGGAATGGCGTGCCCGGACAGCCGCCCGGTGCCAGAGTGACCGGACGCCCCGACCGGGCACACCAGCCCCACCGACGGGGTACACGCGCATCAGGTCCGACAGTTGGGCCGACGTCACCAGGTCCGGAAGCCCGGTCCGCGTACACCCACCCGCCAACTACCCACCGTACGAAGGAGAACCACCCGTGACCGCAGACGCACCCGCCCACGCCGCCGCCCCCGCCCCCTTCGGCACCCCCGAAACCCCCAGGGTCGCCGTCCGCGGAGAAGCACGCCTGGAGGTCGACCCCGAGATCGCCACCATCGACATCTCCATCGGCGCCCGCGGCACCGACCGGCGCAGCGCCCTCGACGACCTCACCCGCCGCAACAACGACGCCCTCGCCCTCATCAAGTCCTACGGCGACGCCGTCGAAAAGCTGACCACCGGCTCCTTCTCCGTCAACCCCGAACTCACCCGCCACGGCCGCGGCGAACGCGTCCGCGCCTACCACGGCCGGGTCAACGTCAGCGCCCAGCTCAACGACTTCACCGCCCTCGGCGAACTCACCACCCGCCTCGCCGACCTCGAACTCACCACCGTCAACGGCCCCTGGTGGGCCCTGCGCCCCGACTCGCCCGCACACGCCGAAGCCCGCAGGCAGGCCGTCCGCGAAGCCGTCCAGCGTGCCCGCGAATACGCCGGAGCCCTCGGCGCCGATCTCGCCGCCCTCGTCGAACTCGCCGACCTCGGCGCGGAGAACGCCGTACCGTTCACCCGCGCCCCCGCGTTCGCCCAGAGCTACGGCGGCGCCCCGGCGCCCGGCAGCGCCGCGGCCGCGCCGCCCGCCCTGGATCTCGAACCGCAGCGGCAGACCGTGCACGCCCAGGTGAACGCACGCTTCACGATGACACCCCCCGTCCTGTGAGCCGCACTGGCGACAACTCCCGAATAACGCTCATCGGAGCGGCCCGGCGCACACTTCAACACTTGTCAACAACCCTTCATGCAAAGGTTGTTGAGTAGTCATGTGAGACCAATTACCTACCCATCGGTAAGGTTTAGTCTCGACACATGCGCCGAGCCAAAATCGTCTGTACCCTCGGGCCCGCCACCGACTCGTACGACCAGATCAAGGCACTGGTCGAGGCCGGAATGGACGTCGCCCGCTTCAACCTCAGCCACGGCAGCTACGCCGACCACGAGGGCCGCTACCAGCGCGTACGCAAAGCCGCCGAGGAGACCGGCCGCAGCGTGGGAATCCTCGCGGACCTTCAAGGCCCGAAGATCCGCCTCGGACGCTTCCGCGAGGGACCCGTACTCCTCGAACGCGGCGACGAGTTCACCATCACCGTCGAACCGCACGAAGGCGACCGCCACCTCTGCGGCACCACCTACGAGGGACTCGCCGACGACGTCACCGCCGGCGAACGCATCCTCGTGGACGACGGCAAGGTGACCCTGGAGGTCGTGGAGGTCGACGGACCCCGCGTGCGCACCACCGTGGTCGAGGGCGGCATGGTCTCCGACAACAAGGGACTCAACCTCCCCGGCGTCGCCGTCTCCGTCCCCGCCCTGTCCGAGAAGGACATCGACGACCTCCGCTGGGCCCTGCGCGTCGGCGCGGACGTCGTCGCCCTCTCCTTCGTACGCAGCGGACGCGACATCGAGGACGTCCACCGCGTCATGGACGAAGAAGGACGGCGCGTCCCGGTCATCGCCAAGGTCGAGAAGCCGCAGGCCGTCGAGAACATAGACGACATCGTCGCCGCGTTCGACGGCATCATGGTCGCCCGCGGCGACCTCGGCGTCGAAATGCCCCTGGAGCAGGTGCCGATCGTCCAGAAGCGCGCCATCAAACTCGCCAAGCGCAACGCGAAGCCGGTCATCGTCGCCACACAGATGCTCGACTCGATGATCGACAACTCCCGGCCCACCCGCGCCGAGGCGTCCGACGTCGCCAACGCGATCATCGACGGCACCGACGCGGTGATGCTCTCCGGCGAGACCAGCGTCGGAAAATACGCGGTCGAGACCGTCCGCACCATGAGCCGCATCGTGGAAGCCGCCGAGGAGGACGTCCTCGCCAAGGGCCTCCCCCCGCTCACCGAACGCAACAAACCCCGCACCCAGGGCGGCGCGGTCGCCCGCGCGGCGGCCGAGATGGGCGACTTCCTCGGCGCCAAGTTCCTGGTGGCCTTCACCCAGTCCGGCGACACGGTCAAGCGCCTGTCCCGCTACCGCTCCCCGATCCCCCTGCTCGCCTTCACCCCGGACCCGGCGACCCGGGCCCAGCTCAACCTCACCTGGGGAGTCGAGGCGTTCCTCGGCCCGCACGTCGAGTCGACGGACGCGATGGTCGACCAGGTCGACGAACAACTGCTGCGGATCGGCCGCTGCGCCAAGGGCGACGTCGTGGTGATCACGGCGGGCTCCCCGCCGGGCGTCGCGGGCTCCACGAACCTGGTCCGCGTCCACCACATCGGCGAGGACGACAGCCCGAAGTAGCGGACACCCGAGGAGTGCGTATCGGGCCGGAGTTCAGTGCTTCGGCCCGATACGGGCGTCCATGAGTGCGACGGACGCCTTGCGGGCGACGGAGATGTTGTACGGCTTTCCGTGGCGGGCGCAGTGCTTCCAGTCGACACCGAGACGGTCGAGTGTGTCGGTGTGGAGCTGCCGGATGCCGTCGGAGACATTGGTGAACCAGTAGCGCGGATACTCGTACCGTTTCGTCTCGCCGGCCACGGTGCGGGTGGTCCAGTTCATGTTGCGGCAGCCGTCGGAGTGGACGAGCCCACGGATCAATTCCCAGGGGTGTTCGCCCACGATTTCCCGCTGCCGGTCGACGAGAACGACGGGACGTTCGTGCTTCCTGCCGGGCCCGTGCTGCGGGAACAAGCAAGTGAGATGTCTCGAGTTGACCTTGACGTTGCTGCACCCGATCCGGCGGACCCGGAAGACCGAGTTGTCGGGGAGGACCGTGCGCATGGCCGCCTCGCACTCTCCATGAACTACAGTGCGTGACAGGGAATCGCTTTGTGCAAGAAAAAGTGGATGTTCGCGCGAACGTGAACATCCACTTTCTGTGCCGGGTACGGGATTCGAACCCGCACGTCCTTTCGGACAGAGGTTTTTGAGACCTCCGCGTCAGCCAGTTGCGCCAACCCGGCCATCCGCCGCGGGGAAAGTGTACCGGTTCACATCGGACCACCGCAGCTCGGTAGGCTCTTGCCCAGCAGTATCTGCCAGTTACGAGGAGCCTCAGTGACCGCGCCCGAGTCGCCCCAGCCCGTCGGCGACGACAAGTCGCATGTGCCGCCCCTGACGACGCGCGTCGTCATCGCCGAGGACGAGGCGCTCATCCGTCTCGACCTCAAGGAGATGCTGGAGGAAGAGGGCTACTCCGTCGTCGGCGAGGCCGGTGACGGTGAGCGTGCCGTCGAGCTCGCGCGGGAGCACCGGCCCGATCTCGTCATCCTCGATGTGAAGATGCCCGTCCTCGACGGCATCTCCGCGGCCGAGCGGATCGCGGGGGAGTCGATCGCCCCCGTGCTGATGCTCACCGCCTTCTCCCAGCGGGACCTCGTGGAGCGTGCGCGGGACGCCGGGGCCATGGCGTATCTCGTGAAGCCGTTCAGCAAGAGTGACGTCGTGCCCGCCATCGAGATGGCCGTCTCGCGGTTCACCGAGCTCAAGGCGCTGGAGAAGGAGGTCGCCGATCTGACGACCCGCCTGGAGACGCGCAAGCTCGTGGACCGGGCCAAGTCCGTCCTTCAGACGCAGTACGGCCTGACGGAGCCCGCCGCGTTCCGGTGGATCCAGAAGACGTCGATGGACCGGCGGATGTCGATGCAGCAGGTCGCCGAGGCGGTCATCGAGGACGCCGAGGAGAAGAAGGCCGCGAAGGGGCAGTAGCCCCGGCACGCGAACGGGAAGGCCCGCGCCCCCTTGGAGGGGCGCGGGCCTTCCCGCGTACGTACGCCCGTGCGTGGACCTCAGTCCTCGCCCAGGTACGCCTTCCGTACCGACTCGTCCACCAGCAGGTCACGCCCGGTGCCCGAGAGGACGACCTTGCCGACCTCCATCACATGGCCGTGGTCCGCGAGTGACAGCGCGGCCTGGGCGTTCTGCTCCACGAGGAGGATCGTGGTGCCCTGGGCCTTCAGCTCGGAGATCGTCGCCATGATCTTCTGCATCATGATCGGCGAGAGTCCCATGGACGGCTCGTCCAGCATGAGCAGCTTGGGCTGGGACATGAGCGCCCGTCCCATGGCGAGCATCTGCTGCTCGCCGCCGGAGAGGGTGCCCGCGGCCTGCTTGCTGCGTTCGCCGAGGATCGGGAACAGCTCGTAGGCGCGCTTGATGTCCTTCTCGATGCCCGCGGTGTCCTTGCGGAGGAACGCGCCGAGCTTGAGGTTCTCCGCGATGGTCAGCCGGGGGAAGATCCGGCGGCCTTCGGGGGAGTGCGCCAGGCCCATCGCGACGATCTTGTGTGCGCCGACGCCGCTCAGCGGCTTGCCGTCGAACACGATCCGGCCGCCGGACGGCTTGAGCAGCCCGGAGAGGGTGCGCAGGGTGGTCGTCTTGCCGGCGCCGTTGGTGCCGATGAGGGTGACGATCTGGCCGGCTTCGACGCTGAAGGAGATGCCCTTGACGGCTTCGATCTTGCCGTAGGCGACGCGGAGGTCTTCGACCTCGAGCAGGGCGGTCACGGGGTTTCCCCTTCCTTGCCGGTGTTCCTGTGCGCCTCGGCCGCCTCGGTCGCCGCGACTTCTTCCTGCCCGGGTGCGCCCTCGAAGGGGGTGCCGAGGTAGGCGGCGACGACGCGTTCGTCGGCCTGGACGACGCCGGGGGTGCCCTCGACGAGTTTCTCGCCCTGGACGAGGCAGGCGACCCGGTCGCACAGGTTGAAGATGAAGCGCATGTCGTGCTCGATGACGAGTACGGCGATGCCCATGTCCCGGATCGCGAAGATGAGTTCTTCGGCGGTGCGGGTCTCCTGCGGGTTCATGCCGGCGGTGGGCTCGTCGAGGAGGAGGAGTCCGGGGTCGCTGGCGAGCGCGCGGGCGATTTCGAGCTTGCGCTGTTCGCCGTAGGCGAGGTTCCGCGCGAGGTGGTCGGCCTTGTGTGCCAGGCCGATGAATTCGAGCAGTTCCATGGCGCGTTCGTGGGACGCCGCTTCGGCCCGCTTGAAGCCGGGGCCGCGCAGGAGGGCGGACCAGAGGCCCTCCTTGGTGCGGGTGTGGCGTCCGACGAGGACGTTCTCCAGCACTGTCATGTTGGAGAAGAGCCGGATGTTCTGGAAGGTACGGGCGATGCCTGCCTGGGTGACGAGGTGGGGCTTGGGCGGCAGGACGGTGCCCTTGTAGCTGACGCGGCCCTCGCTGGGCACGTACAGCCCGGTGAGGCAGTTGAAGAAGGTGGTCTTGCCGGCGCCGTTGGGGCCGATGAGGCCGACGATCTCGCCGGCGTTCACGGTGAGGTCCACGGAGCGTACGGCGGTGAGGCCGCCGAAGCGCATCGTGACGCCGCTGGCGTCGAGCACGGTGTCGGTCCTGGTGGTGGTCGTCATGGTGTTCACGCCCCCGCCTTCGTGGTGCCGGCACCGGGTTCGGACAGCTTCTCGGCCGGTACGTCGAGCTGGCCGGTTTCGTGGAATTCGAGCTGGGCGCGGCGGTTGGCGATGAGCCCCTCGGGCCGGAAGCGCATCAGGAGGATGAGTGCGAGGCCGAAGCCGAGCAGCTGGTAGTCCTGGAGGAACTGGAGCTTCGCGGGGATCATGTAGAGCAGTGCGGCGCCGATGAGCGGTCCGCTGATGGTGCCCATGCCGCCGAGGATGACGGCGGCGAGCAGGAACGCGGAGTTGGGCGGTACGGGTCCGGCGAAGACGTACATCTCGGGGACCACGGTGCTCTGGACGTGGGCCTGGACGGTGCCCGCGAGTCCGGCGAGGGTGGCGCCGAGTGCGAAGGCGATCAGCTTCACGCGGAAGCCGTTGATGCCCATCGCGGTGGCGGCGGTCTCGTCCTCGCGGATGGCGACCCAGGCGCGGCCGATGCGGGAGCTGCCGGCCCGGCTGAAGACGAGGACCACGAGGATCATCGCGAGCAGCATGAGCAGGTAGTAGTTGGCGTAGGCGCCGAGTTCGAAGCCCAGGATGTTGTGGGATTCGCCGAAGTCGTACCCGAAGAAGTTGAGGTCGGGGATGTTCGGTACGCCGTTGGGGCCGTTGGTGATCTGGGGTCCGGAGACGCCGTCGAGGTTGCCGACGGTGATGCGGAAGATCTCTCCGAAGCCGAGGGTGACGATGGCGAGGTAGTCGCCGCGGAGGCGGAGGGTGGGTGCGCCGATGACGACGCCGAAGATGAGCGAGACGGCGGCGCCGGTGAGGACGGCTGCCCAGAAGGGGAACTGGACGTCGAACGCGGATGCGGTGGTGCCCGAGACGAGGGCGGCGGTGTAGGCACCGACGCCGAGGAAGGCGACGTATCCGAGGTCGAGGAGTCCGGCCAGTCCGACGACGATGTTCAGTCCGAGTGCCACGGTCGCGAAGATGAGGATGTTGACCGCGATGAGGGTGAACTGGTCGGTGGACTGGGTGAAGGGGAAGGCCGCGGCGGCGACGAAGGCGGCGATCAGGGTGATGGAGCGGTACTTGGCGGTGAGGGCCGAGAGCCGTGCCATGAGTCCGGACTGGAAGAGCGCCGTGACGACGAAGCCGGTGACGATCATGTAGCCGGTGAAGAGTTCGGCGTCCTCGGTGTCGATGCCGTAGGTGACGACGAACAGGCCGAGTGCGAAGGCCGCGACGATGATCAGGATCTCGGCCCAGGAGGGGAGTTCCTTGGGTGCCGCGGCCTTGCGGGTGTCGTCGGGCAGCAGGAACGCGACGAGGGGGACGGCGGAGGCGACGGCCGCGACGTAGGCGCCGGGGTCGAGGTGGACCAGTCCGCCGAGTTGGACCGCGATGGCGAGGACGGTGAACCAGGTGGTGCCGAAGGTGCCGAGGGCGAGGAGTCGCAGTGCTTTGCTGGTGCCGGTGGGGGCGAGCCAGCCGAGTCCGCGGATGCCGAGGGCGGCGAGCGTGAACAGGAGGGTGAGGATGCCGGCGGAGAGGGTGATGACCTGGAGGCCGCCGGGGTAGCCGTAGACGGTCAGGTCGCCGGGGAACTCGTCCGTGTAGGTCCAGGCCAGGAAGGTGCTGGCGATGGTGAGGACGGCGCCGAGGGCGATGAGCCTGCGGAGGTTGGTGGTGCGGGTGTCGTCGGTCGCCGGGATGGTCGCGGCGGTCTTCGTGGTGTCGGTTGTCATGGTTCTCACGCCCGATCCGCGACGCGCTCGCCGAGTAGACCCTGTGGCCTGACGAGGAGCACGACGATGAGAAGTACGAATGCCCAGACGTTGGCCCAGGCGCCGCCGCCGAGCTGCTGCATGCCGGGGATCTCTTCGATGTAGGCGATCGAGAGTGCTTCGGCGAGGCCGAGTACGACGCCGCCGACCATGGCTCCGTAGATGTTGCCGATGCCGCCGAGTACGGCGGCGGTGAAGGCCTTGAGTCCGAGGACGAAGCCCATCTCGAAGTTGATCTGGCCCTTGTCGAGGCCGTAGGCGACCGAGGCGATGGCGGCGAACGCGGCACCGATGGCGAAGGCCATGACGATGATGCGGTCGGTGTTGATGCCCATGAGCTTGGCCGTGTCGGGGTCCTGCGCGGTGGCCTGCATGGCCCGGCCGCTGCGGCTCTTGGACACGAAGAGGCCCAGGGCGAGCATGCAGAGGGGGGCGAGGACGAGGACGAAGGCGTCGGCGCGCTGGAGGTAGAGGTTGTCCAGCAGCTTGAACGATTCGCCTTGGAACTCCGGGAAGCTGCGGGGCTTCTTCGCGTCGGGGTAGAAGCCCCAGACGAGCTGCTGGAGAACGATGGAGAGGCCGATGGCGGTGATGAGCGGCGCGAGGCGCGGGGCGGTGCGCAGTGGGCGGTACGCGAACCGTTCCGCGGCGGTGGCGACGAGGACGGAGGCGAGGGCGCCACCGATGATCATGAGGGGTATGGCCACCAGGAGCGAGGTCCCGCTGGGGAGCGCGAGGTAGGTGGTGAGGGCGCCGAAGCCCCCGATCATGAATATCTCGCCGTGGGCGAAGTTGATGAGCTGGACGATGCCGTACACCATGGTGTACCCGATGGCTATGAGGCCATAGAGGGCGCCGAGGGCAAGGCCGTTGGCCAGCTGTTGCGGCAGTTCGTTCACCGCAGGGCCTCCGATGAGCGTGTCGGATATGACTCCGCGCGAGGGCGCTTTCGCGCCCCCGCGCGGCTACTGGTCAGGTGGGTGGGGCTGGTGCCGGTCGGGGATCAGTCCTCGAACGTGGCGCTCTTGACGTCCTTCCAGGCACCCTTCTGGACCTCGTAGACGGTGAGCTGCTTGTTGGTGGTGTCACCGAACTCGTCGAAGGCGACCTTGCCGGTCACACCGTCGAAGGTGACGCCGGACATAGCCTCGATGACCTTGGGCCGGGCGTCCTCGGGGAGCTTGCCGTCGTTGTCGGCGGCGACGGCCTTGACGGCCTGGATGACGGACCAGGCGGCGTCGTACGAGTAGCCGCCGTAGGCGCCGTACGGGTCCTTGTAGCCTTCCGCGTTGTAGTCCGCGATGAACTGCTTGGCGGTCGGGAGGGCCTCGACGGGGTAGCCGACCGAGGTGGCGAGGTCGCCGTCGTTGGCCTCACCGGAGGCGCTGATGAAGGCCGGGTCGTACAGGCCGTCGCCACCGAAGGTGGGGATCTTGGCGCCGGTCTTCTTGATCTGGTCGGAGAGCAGGCCGCCCTCGGGGTACTGGCCACCGAAGTAGACGGAGTCGGCCTTCGACGCCTTGACCTTGTCGGCGGTGCTGGAGAAGTCGGTCTCCTTGACCGTGATGTGGTCGGTGCCGACGACCTTGCCGCCCAGGCGCTTGAACTCCTCGGCGAAGATCGCGGCGAGGCCGGCGCCGTAGGTCTGCTTGTCGTCGACGACGTAGACGGCCTTCTTCTTGGCGTCGTTGAAGAGGTACTGGGCGGCGAACTTGCCCTGGACCGTGTCCGTGGCGCAGGTGCGGAAGTAGGACGTGAACGGCCGCTTCGCGTCGCCCGTGGCCCAGTCGTCGCCCTGGCTGAGCGCCGGGTTCGTGTTGGCGGGGGAGACCTGGACGACGTCGGCCTTCTGGAAGACGCCCTGCATCGACTGGGCGACGCCGGAGTTCAGCGGGCCGACGGCGCCTATGACGTCCTTGTTGCCGACGAGCTTGGTGGCGTTGGCCTGGCCGGAGGCCGGGACGGCCTGGTCGTCGAGGGCCTCGATCTTGAACTCGATGCCGGGGACCTCGTTGTTCTTGTTCGCGTTCTTGATCGCGAGGTCGACGGAGTTCTTGATGCCCTGGCCGAGCGCGGAGAGGGAGCCGGTCAGCGGTGCGTCGACACCGATGACGACGGTCGTCTTGCTGTCGCCGCTGCCTTCGCTCTTGCTGTCGTCGTCGCGCGACCCGCAGGCAGTGAGCGTGAGTGCTCCGGTGGTGAGCATTGCGGTGAGTACGAGAAATGAACGGTGTCGCACGAGCAGGTCCTTTCCCTGGCGCGGCTCTCCTCTGCTGAGGTGCCGTGATCATCGCCGAGCGTGGGCTGGGTGTTGCTACGCGGTGGTGAGCAGAGCTGCCCGGCGGCGCGGTGACTGGCCGTGACTCTAGGCGCAGCTGACGGGGTGCGGGACAAGTCGGCCATGGATGTGACTCTCTTGTTATGCCGCTGAGCAAGGTTTGAGGTTTGACGAGGGGGCGGCGGCTGTCGCGGCCCGGGTCAAGAAATGACCGCATGCTGAGAACGCGCAGCTCTGTTAAGGGGCTTGGAGGGATCTTGGTGCTGACACGGACGGTGTCCGGCGGGGGTGCCGGCGGAGGTCGCCGGGTGGGGCGGGCCGTGTGGGACGGGGAGTTTCAGCACCGTCCGGTTGTCACGCAGAGTTGCTTTTTTCGGAGGGTGCCAGAGGGGGATACGGGCAGCGACCGGCCGGACACGGTCGGCGGGAGGCCGGTGGCGGGCGGCGGGGTCCGTACGGGGGCGGCGGTCCCGTGGTTCTGTCGTGGCGCCGTGGTCACTTCGGCGGGAGCCAGTTCTCCGAGCTGCCGAGGGCGCCGTCGGTGGCGGTGCACCGGGCCGTGGTCTCGCGGGTGATCAGCCGTTGCGCGGCCGGGTTTCCGTGGCGTTCGCGTTCGGCGCGCGCGGCGGCGAGGATCTCGTCGTGCAGGCCGAGCTGTTCGTTGGACAGACCCTTCTGTTCCCAGTCGAGCCCGGCCCAGGTGCTTCCGGCGAGGGCTTCCCGGACCCAGTACGAGACGAGGGTCGCGCACAGTTCGGCCGGAGTGGTGCGTTGCGGGCTCGGCACGTCACGGTGCGTGATGTCGGGTGGGCCGGAGGGTGCGCATCCGGCCAGCGCGGTGACGAGGACGAGGGAAGACACGACGCGTGCGCGGCGTCCGGAGCCGCTGCCGAGGGCCACAGGGCGACGGTAGACAGTCGGGCGACCGCGGCACAAGACATGTGCGGGGGTCGCGCGGGGCGGTGCTGTGGGGGCGTAGAGGTTGACGGAGTGGGGCGGGCGCGGGGCGGGGTGCCGGGCCGGGCGGGGCGGTGGTCGTGCTGCGGAGCTTGGGCCGGGCGCCGACGGGACCGGAGCGGACCGGGCGCAGGCGGCTCCACCCGGCGCCCGGTGCCCGACCCGGTGCCGGCGTGGGACGGAGCCGTGTCGCGGTCAGCCCGCCTCGGGGGCCGGGGCGTCGCGGAGCAGGCAGGTCAGCCGGGCCGTGCACACCCGCTTCTCCTGCTCGTCGGTGATCACGATCTCGTACGTCGCGGTGGACCGGCCGCGGTGGACCGGGGTGGCGACGCCGATCACCAGCCCGCTGCGTACCGCCCGGTGGTGTGTGCAGTTGAGGTCGACTCCCACGGCCACCTTGCCGGGGCCGCCGTGCAGCATCGCGCCGATGGAGCCGAGGGTCTCGGCGAGGACGGCGGAGGCGCCGCCGTGCAGCAGTCCGTACGGCTGGGTGTTGCCCTCCACGGGCATGGTGGCGACGGCGCGGTCGGCGGACGCCTCGATCACCCGCACGCCCATGCGGGTGCCGAGGCTCCCGGCGGAGAAGAGCGACGTCAGGTCGATGCCGTAGGGCTCGTACCTGTCGATGATCTCCTGCGGGAACGTCGTTGCGGACTGCTCGTTCGCGGGGGGCTGCTCACCCATGGGTCAGGCTCCGATCGGCTGCGTGGTGCGACGGTGCGACGGTGCGACGGTGCGGCGCGTCTGAGTCCCGCGCGCCTGTCCCGACCGTCCTATTCAGACGGCTGAGCGAACGCTTAGCGGGGGCCGGGCCGGGCAGCGCCAGGGCAGGGGACGGGGAACAGGGTCGGGTCAGGGCTGCTCGAAGCGCACCACGACGGACTTGCTCGCCGGGGTGTTGCTGGTGTCGGCGGTGGAGTCCAGCGGCACCAGCACGTTCGTCTCCGGGTAGTAGGCGGCGGCGCAGCCGCGCGCCGTCGGGTAGTGCACCACCCGGAATCCCGGGGCGCGCCGTTCGACGCCGTCCTTCCACTCGCCGACCAGGTCCGTGTACGCCCCGTCGGCCAGGCCGAGCCGCCGGGCGTCGTCGGGGTTGACGAGAACGACCCGCCGGCCGCCCTTGATGCCCCGGTAGCGGTCGTCGAGGCCGTAGATCGTGGTGTTGTACTGGTCGTGCGAGCGCAGGGTCTGGAGCAGCAGCCGGCCCTCCGGCAGTGCCGGGTACTCGACGGGCGCCGCGGTGAAGTTGGCCTTGCCGGTGAGGGTCGGGAAGCGCCGTTCGTCGCGCGGGGCGTGCGGCAGCCGGAAGCCGCCGGGCCTGGCGGCGCGCGCGTTGAAGTCCTCGAAGCCGGGGACGACCCGGGAGATCCGGTCGCGGATCGTCCCGTAGTCCTTCTCGAACTCCTCCCAGGGTGTGGCCGACGCCGGGCCGAGGACGGCGCGCGCGAGGCGGGCGACGATCGCGGGTTCGGAGAGCAGATGGGGGCTCGCGGGGGCCAGGTTGCCGCGGGAGGCGTGCACCATGCCCATGGAGTCCTCGACGGTCACGAACTGCCTGCCGCCCGCCTGTACGTCCTTGTCGGTGCGGCCGAGGGTCGGCAGGATCAGGGCGCGTGCGCCGGTGACCAGGTGGGAGCGGTTGAGCTTGGTCGACACGTGGACGGTGAGGCGCGCGGTGCGCATCGCGGCCTCGGTCACCTCCGTGTCCGGTGACGCCGAGACGAAGTTGCCGCCCATGGCGAAGAAGACCTTCGCGTCGCCGTCGCGCAGGGCGCGTATGGCCCGTACGACGTCGTAGCCGTGGTGGCGGGGCGAGGTGATGCCGAACTCCCGGTCCAGGGCGTCGAGGAACGCCGGCGCGGGCCGTTCGAAGATGCCCATGGTGCGGTCGCCCTGGACGTTGGAGTGTCCGCGTACGGGGCACACCCCGGCGCCCGGCCGGCCGATGTTGCCGCGCAGCAGGAGGAAGTTGACGACTTCGCGGATGGTGGCGACGGAGTGCTTGTGCTGGGTGAGGCCCATCGCCCAGCAGACGATGGTCCGTTTCGAGGCCAGCACCATCGCCAGGGCGCGTTCGATGTCGGCGCGTTCCAGACCGGTCGCGGTCAGGGTCTCGTCCCAGTCGGCGGCGCGCGCGGCGGCGGTGAACTCCTCGAAGCCGTGGGTGTGTTCGGTGACGAACGCGGTGTCGACGGCGGCCGGGTCGGTCTCGGCCGCCTCCAGGATCAGTTTGTTCAGCAGCCGGAACAGGGCCTGGTCGCCGCCGATGCGGATCTGGAGGAAGAGGTCGTTGAGGGCCGCGCCCTTGATCATGCCGGCCGGGGTCTGCGGGTTCTTGAACCGCTCCATGCCGGCCTCGGGCAGTGGATTGACCGAGATGATCCGGGCGCCCGCCGTCTTGGCCTTCTCCAGGGCGGAGAGCATCCGTGGGTGGTTGGTCCCCGGGTTCTGCCCGGCGACGATGATCAGATCGGCCTGGTGCATGTCCTCCAGGGACACGCTGCCCTTGCCGACGCCCAGGGTCTCGGCGAGCGCGGATCCGGACGACTCGTGGCACATGTTGGAGCAGTCCGGCAGGTTGTTCGTGCCGAACTCGCGGGCGAACAGCTGGAACAGGAACGCCGCCTCGTTGCTGGTGCGGCCCGAGGTGTAGAACAGCGCCTCGTCGGGGGAGTCCAGCGCCGTCAGTTCCTCGGCGATGACGGCGAACGCGCGCTCCCAGCTCACCGGTTCGTACCGGTCACCGCCGGGGCCGCCCGCACCGTCGTCGGTGCCGTCACCGCTGTCGGCGCTGCCGCGCTCCAGGAGCATCGGCTGGGTGATACGGCCCTGCTGACCCAGCCAGTAACCGCTGCGGTTCGCCAGGTCGGCCACCGGGTGCGCGGCGAAGAACTCCGGGGTCACCCGGCGCAGCGTCGCCTCCTCGGCGACCGCCTTCACCCCGTTCTCGCAGAACTCCGCCGTGTGCCGGTGGTCGCCCTCCGGCCAGGCGCAGCCCGGACAGTCGAAGCCGTTCTTCTGGTTGACCTTGAGCAGTGTCCGCGCCGCCCGTGTCACGCCCATCTGCTGCTGGGCGACCCGCAGGGAGTGCGCGACGGCGGGCAGTCCGGCGGCGCTGTGCTGCGGGGGGTCGACCCGCGGCGCGTCCTGGACCGGGTCACCCGAGGGCGGCTTGCTGGCCATCACGCTCTCCCTGGCTCGTAGGGCGGGACCGCTCCCGCGATGCTCCTCCGATCCTGCCACGCGTCACCGACAGCCGGTCCGGGCCGGGGTGCGCGGGTCGGGATTGTCAGTGGGGCGTGGCAGGATCGGGTACGTGGCCGAGACAGCGTCGAAGAAGACCGAAGACAACCGTCCCCGCCTGCTCCTCATGGACGGGCACTCCCTGGCGTACCGGGCGTTCTTCGCGCTGCCCGCGGAGAATTTCACCACCAGCTCCGGGCAACCGACCAATGCCTTCTACGGCTTCGCGTCAATGCTGGCGAACACCCTGCGTGACGAGGCGCCCACGCATTTCGCGGTGGCCTTCGACGTCTCGCGCAAGACGTGGCGCTCGGCGGAGTTCCCGGAGTACAAGGCGAACCGCTCCGCGACACCGGACGAGTTCAAGGGCCAGGTCGAGCTGATCGGCGAGCTGCTGGACGCGATGAACGCGCACCGGTTCGCGGTCGACGGCTTCGAGGCGGACGACGTCATCGCCACCCTCGCCACCCAGGCCGAGGCGGCCGGCTTCGAGGTGCTGATCGTCACCGGCGACCGGGACTCCTTCCAGCTCATCAGCGAGCACACGACGGTGCTGTATCCCACCAAGGGTGTCTCCGAGCTGACCCGTTTCACCCCGGAGAAGGTCCAGGAGAAGTACGGGCTGACGCCCGCGCAGTATCCGGACTTCGCCGCGCTGCGCGGCGACCCGTCGGACAATCTCCCCGGTATCCCCGGTGTGGGTGAGAAGACCGCCGCGAAGTGGATCAACCAGTTCGGTTCCTTCGCCGCGCTCGTGGAGCGCGCCGAGGAGGTCAAGGGGAAGGTCGGGCAGAATCTGCGCGACCACCTGCCCTCGGTGACGCTCAACCGCCATCTCACCGAGCTGGTGCGCACGGTGGAGCTGACGAGGAGCGCGCAGGAGCTGGAGCGTGTTCCGTACGACCGGTCGGCCGTCACGGGTGTCCTCGACGTGCTGGAGATCCGCAACCCCAGCCTGCGTGAACGGCTGCTCGCCGTGGACCCCGGCGCCGCCGAGGACGAGGCACCGGCCCCCGAGGCGGGCATCGAGCTGGACGGCACGGTGCTGGCGTCCGGCGAGGTGGCGCCCTGGCTGGCGGAGCACGGCGACCGGCCGCTGGGCGTCGCCCTGGTCGACACCTGGGCGCTCGGCACGGGCAGTGTCAGTGAGGTCGCGCTCGCCGCCGCCGACGGTGCCGCCGCCTGGTTCGACCCCACGCAGCTCGACGAGGCCGACGAGAAGGCGTTCGCCGACTGGCTGGCGTCCGACGGCCACCCCAAGGTCCTGCACAACGCGAAGGCCGCCATGCGGGTCGCCCCCGAGCACGGCTGGCGGATCGGCGGGGTGACCATGGACACCGCGCTCGCCGCGTATCTGGTCAAGCCCGGCCGCCGCTCCTTCGCGCTCGACGCCCTCGCCGTCGAGTACCTCGGACGCGAACTGGCCCCGGCCGCCGCGGCCGACGGGCAGCTGGCCTTCGGCAGCGACGACCAGGCCGAGGCGGACGCGCTGATGACGCAGGCGCGCGCCATCCTCGACCTCGGCGACGCGTTCACGGGCCGGCTGGCGGAGGTCGGCGCCACCGGACTGCTCCAGGACATCGAACTGCCCACCTCGGCGCTGCTCGCCAAGCTGGAGCGCAACGGCATCTCGGCCGACCGGCCCCATCTGGTCGCCCTGGAGGAGCAGTTCGCCGCCGCCGTGCAGCAGGCGGTGAAGGAGGCGCACGCCGCCGTCGGCCACGAGTTCAACCTCGGCTCGCCCAAGCAGCTCCAGGAAGTCCTCTTCGGTGAGCTGGGTCTGCCCAAGACCAAGAAGACGAAGACCGGTTGGACGACGGACGCCGACGCGCTGGCGTGGCTGGCCGCGCAGACCGAGCACGAACTGCCCGTCGTGATGCTGCGCCACCGTGAGCAGGCCAGGCTCCGTGTCACGGTCGAGGGCCTGGTCAAGATGATCGCGGCGGACGGCCGTATCCACACCACGTTCAGCCAGACCGTCGCGGCCACGGGGCGCCTCTCGTCCACGGACCCGAATCTTCAGAACGTGCCGGTGCGCACCGACGAGGGCCGGGCGATCCGCGGCGGCTTCGTCGTCGGCGAGGGCTACGAGTCGCTGATGACCGCCGACTACAGCCAGATCGAGCTGCGCGTGATGGCGCATCTGTCCGAGGACGCCGGTCTGATCGAGGCGTTCGCCTCCGGCGAGGACCTGCACAGCACGGTCGCCTCCCAGGTGTTCGGCGTGGACCGGTCCGCCGTCACCCCCGACATGCGCCGCAAGATCAAGGCGATGTCGTACGGACTGGCCTACGGGCTCTCCGCGTTCGGCCTCTCCCAGCAGCTGAACATCGAGGCGGCCGAGGCGCGCGGTCTGATGGACACGTTCTTCGAGCGCTTCGGCGGTGTACGGGACTACCTCCAGCGGGCGGTCGAGGAAGCCAGGGCCACGGGTTACACGGAGACCATGCTCGGCCGCCGCCGCTATCTGCCGGACCTCAACAGCGACAACCGCCAGCGCCGCGAGATGGCCGAGCGGATGGCGCTGAACGCCCCGATCCAGGGCACCGCCGCCGACATCGTGAAGGTCGCGATGCTCCGCGTCGACAAGGCGCTGACCGAGGCCGGGCTGGTGTCACGGATGCTGCTCCAGGTGCACGACGAAATCGTGCTGGAGATCGCCCCCGGTGAGCGGGAGCGGGTCGAGGAGCTGGTCATCCGGGAGATGGCGGCGGCCACGCATCTGCGGGCGCCGCTGGACGTCTCGGTGGGCGTGGGCCCGGACTGGAACTCGGCGGCCCACTGAGCACCACGCGCGCGGGCCCTGCCCGTTGTCGCGGACGTTCTCGCGCCGTGTCCCGATCGCCGGGCACCGCGTACGGGTCCGGCCCGGCCCCTCGGCCGTGCCGGACCGGATCAGCGCGGGCCGGTGCGGGCCCGGTCCGGGGAGGCGGGGGCGGCGGCCGGCCCGGCCGGTCTCGTACGGGCGGCGCGCAGCCGGGCACCCGCGCCGTACAGCACGAGCCCTGCGGCGAGTCCCGCCCCGGCGCCGAAGCAGAGCGTCGGGATCACGTCCAGCGGGGTCGACACCTGCCCGTGGTAGGCGTACCAGCGCGCGAACCGGTGCGCCATGCCGAGCAGGACGCACACCGCGAGCAGCGCCAGGGCGAGCGCGCGCTCCCGCCGTCCGAGCACGGGCACCGCGGCAGGCGCCGGGCCGGCGGGCAGCCGGCGCACCGCGGAGACCGTGAACCAGCCGAGCGCCACCAGGGCCAGCGCCGAACTGCCGTACTGCGTGTACGTGTAGAGGGGGAAGCCCCCGACGATCTCCCCCAGCGTGGGGAGGGCGCGGGTGCCCCAGCGGTCGACATGGGTGAACGCGTCCCACACCACGTGCGTGGACGCGCCCAGCACCGCCGAGACGTAGAACCGCGCGGCCAGTGCGGGGCGTCGGCCGCCGCGCCGGTCGGGTCCTCGTACACAGGCGTACACCCTGCCCCGCCACCGGGAGGGCAGCAGCGCGACCAACGGCTCACGCAGCAGCAGCCAGAGGCCCACCAGGGCCGCGGCGATGAGGACGTCGACGGTGAACAGGCCGGCCGGGCCGTGTGTGACGGCGCCGAACTCCATGGCGCCGGGCACGGCGGTCGCGGCGAAGTACGTCATGTCGGGCGCCACCGAACCGGCGACGAGCGCCGAGGCGAGCAGCGGACCGCGCGACGTGCCGTCCCTCCTGATGCCCGGCAGGACCGCCGCCGCATGGCTCAGCGTGAAAGGCACAGCCGGTCTCCCTGGATGATCGTGAGGGTCTCGACGACCGTGAGCGTCTCGGCACGACGGTGACCGTCCCGACCACGGTGATCGTGATCGTGACCGGGATCAGTATGGACGACGCGCGTTCCCGGCCACCGGTTCGACGAAGGGGGAGCGGGGAGGTGGCGAAACGGTGAAATGCGGTCACCGGCCCGTGTGCGGGGCAAGGGAGTTGCCGTAGGGTCGCCTGTGGCCACGCGCGGGGGAGCGCGAACAACCGTTCACCGGGAGGGACCAGACGTATGGCAGCGCAATTCGGCCGCCGGCTCCGCAGAGGGGCGGCCACCACGGCGGTCGCCGCACTCGCAGTCGCCGCACTCTCCGCCTCGCAGGCCCCGGCCATAGTGTCCGGCGGCGGTGACGGCGGGAAGCAGGCGTCCGGATCGAGCGTGCCGGACGGCGACTCGGCCTCCGGGGACTCCTCCTACCACACGGACCTCCCGCCGCTGAACACCCCCGACAAGCCCGGTACGTCGATCGACCTGCCCAGCCTGGGCGCGTCCGAGGCCGGGATACCCGCGTCCGTGCTCGCCGCGTACAAACAGGCCGAGCAGCGCATCGCGATCACCAACCCCGGCTGCAACCTGCCGTGGCAACTCCTCGCGGCGATAGGCAAGGTCGAGTCCGGCCAGGCGCGCGGCGGCCGGGTCGACGACGCGGGCACCACGCTCTCGCCGATCCTGGGCCCCGTGCTGAACGGTGTCGGCTTCGCCAACATCTCCGACACCGACAACGGCGCGTACGACGGCGACACGACCCACGACCGGGCCGTCGGACCGATGCAGTTCATCCCGTCCACCTGGGCGACCTGGGGCCAGGACGCCAACGGCGACGGCCGCGACGACCCGAACAACATCTACGACGCGGCGCTCGCCGCCGGCCGCTACCTCTGCGCCGACGACCGGGACCTGTCGGACAAGAGCAACCTCGACCGGGCGATCCTCAGTTACAACCGCTCACGGGAGTATCTGGCCACGGTCCTGTCGTGGCTGGAGTACTACAAGCGCGGCAGCCACGAGGTGCCGGACGGCACGGGCGAGCTGCCCGAGGGCCCCGGCCCGCTGAACCCGGGCGGACCCGGGGCGTCCCCGAGCCCCGAAACGAGCCCGTCGCCCAAGCCCCCGAAGCCGAAGCCGACTCCGCCGCCGACGACGCCGCCCCCCACCCCGCCCCCCACCACGCCTCCGCCGACGACGCCGCCCGCCACCCCCGATCCGACCGTCGCACGGCTGGAGAACGCGGGCACCGGCACACTGTCCGCCACGGCGGGCACGGCCTTCGCACAGCGCGTCACGGTGCGCGGCGAGGACGGCAAGGGCAAGGTCGTCGGCAAGGTGGCCGTACGGTTCGAGATCGTCGGCGACACCGACGCGACCTTCGACAGCGGTACGAGGAACGTCACCGTGACGAGCGGCACGAACGGCGTCGCGACGGCGCCCGCGCTCCGGGCGGGCGAGAAGACCGGCGACTTCACGGTCCGGGTGAGTGTCGCGAACCGTACGGTCCAGGCCGTCGACTTCACGGCGACCGTCACCGAACGCGTCGCGGACGCGGTCGTCCGCACCGGCGACAAGGAACTGACGGCGGCGCCCGGCACGGAGTTCGCCGACGCCGTCGGGATCATGGCCACCCTCAACGGGCAGGCCGCGGCGGGAGTGGCGGTCAAGGCCACCCTGATCACCTCGGCGGACAACCCGTCGACGTCGGACAAGGGCCCCTACTTCAAGGACGCCGCCGGCCAGCCGCTGCGCGCCCTGACGGGCCTGAAGACCGACGCCCAGGGCGCGCTGCTCCTGCCGAAGCTCTTCGCGGACGACGCGGTGGGCACGTTCCTGCTCCAGATCGAGACGGCGGGCGGCGCGAAGGTGACGATCGAACTGAAGGTCGCGGCCCCGGCCGCGTAGCCGCGCCGAGTTCTCAGGACCTGTGCCGCCCCTCCGTCCCGGACGGAGGGGCGGCACAGGTGTGTTGGGGGGCGGGTGGGGCCGGAAGGCGACAGCGTTCGTGCGGGACGGCGCGCCACTTCGCGGTGCCGGACACAGACCGGGCCGGTTCCCGGACCCCGCGCGGGACCCGGGGCGGGCACCACTTCTCACGATCCGTCCGGCACGCACTCAGGGCGCCCCCGGCAGCCGCGCGGTGAAGTGCCGTGCCAGGGGTTCCGGGCCGCGAATACCCGCCGCGCGCCCGCCGCTACGTGCCGGACCCCGGCCATTGCGCGAGGCGAAAGCGGCGCTCCCGCCCGCAGGGCGGGGCGCGTGGCGGTCGGTGCGTGCGCTCGCACGGGGGAGGATCGGTCTCGTACCGGGCGTACGTGGCCCGTTACGACGACACCGCGACCGTGCGCGCCGGCGCTACTTCGCCGCACGCCCTAGCGGCGCTCGTTCAGGCGCCGCGTCGCCGGGGCCTCCGTGGGGTTCTCCGGCCAGGGGTGGCGGGGGTAGCGGCCGCGCAGTTCGGCGCGGACCGCGCGGTAGCCGTCCCGCCAGAAGGACGCGAGGTCGGCCGTGACCGCCGCCGGACGGCCGGCGGGGGAGAGCAGGTGGACCAGTACCGGCACTCCCGCGACCGTCGGTGTCGTGGTCAGGCCGAACAACTCCTGGAGTTTCACCGCCAGTACGGGCTGCTCCCCGCCGTAGTCGACCCGTACCCGTGAACCGCTCGGCACCCGGAGGCGTTCCGGAGCCAGTTCGTCCAGCCGTGCCGCCTCGCCCGACGCCCACGGCAGCAGCCGGCGCAGTGCGTCGCCCGCCTCGACGCGGGCCAGGTCGGCGCGTCGGCGGGCCCTCGACAGTTCGGGCTCCAGCCAGTTCTCCGCGCCGTCGAGCAGCGCGGTGTCCGACACGTCCGGCCACGGGGCGCCCAACACCCGGTGCAGGAAGGCCAGTCGCTCCCGCAGGCCCCGCGCGTCCCGTGTCCAGCGCAGCAGGCTGTCGGGGCCCTCCCGCCGCAGCCCCTCCAGCAGGGCCGCGCGTACCCGCGCCGGAGCGGGGTTGCGCAGTGGGCGCCCGGACAGTTCGACCGCGCCGAGCCGTGTCACCTCCCTGGCGACGACGTCGCCGTCCTCCCAGCGCACCTCCTGGCCGGAGACCAGCAGGCGCGCGGCGGCGGCCCGCGCGGTGTCCTCGTCGACGACGGCGGCGAGCCGTACCCGCGCGGAGGCGGCCGTCGCGGGCCGGTCCGCGACGGCGACGGCGAGCCACGGCGCGTCCCGCAGCCCGGACCCGTCGGTGAGTTCGGCGCCGGTGCCCGACACCATCAGGAAGGCACCGCCGCCCCGTGCCCGCGCGATCCGCTCGGGGAAGGCGTACGCGGCGACGACCCCCACGACCGTGTCGTCCGGCAGGCCGTGGCCGCCACCGCCGTCACCGCTGCCGCCGCCGTCGTCGTCGCCCCGTGCCGCCCCGTCCGGGCCCGACGGCAGGGCCGAGGCCAGCCGCCGCGCTTCCTGGCGCCAGCGCGCCGCGTAGCCGTCGCCGCCCCGTTTCGCGGTGCGCCAGGCCGCCGCCAGGTCGTCGCCGTACGCCCTCGGCGGTTCCTCGCTCAGCAGCGCCACCACCTCGGCGGTCCGGCGCGCGCCGACCTCGGCGGCGCCGTCGAGCAGCGCGCGGGCCAGCCTCGGGTGCAGGCCGAGCCGGGACATCCGGACGCCCCGGCCGGTCACCCGCCCGTCGGCGTCCACCGCGCCGATCGCGGCCAGGACCGTACGGGCGGCGGCCAGGGCTCCCGCCGGGGGCGCGTCGAGCAGTGCGAGACCGGACGCGTCCGGGTCGCCCCAGCACGCCGCCTGAAGGGCGAACGCCGCCAGATCGGCGACCTTGATCTCGGGCGCCGGGAAACGCGGCAGCCGCGCGTCCTCCGCCTCGTCCCAGCACCGGTACACCGCGCCCGGCGCCTCACGGCCCGCGCGCCCGGCGCGCTGCCGGCCCGTCGCCTGCGAGGCGCGCACCGTGGTGAGCGCGCTCAGCCCGCGCGCGTGGTCCGTGCGCGGCTCACGCGCCAGCCCGGAGTCCACCACCACGCGTACGCCCGGCACGGTCAGGCTCGACTCCGCGACGGAGGTGGCCAGGACGACGCGGCGCTCGCCGTCGCCCGGCCCCGCGAGTACCGCGTCCTGCACCGCGGCCGGGGCCCGGCCGTGCACCTGGAGCACGGACGCGCCGAGGTCGCCGGGGCTCCCCAGCAGCGCCGCGACCCGGCCGATCTCGCCGACACCCGGCAGGAACACCAGGACGTCGCCCGCCCGTTCGGCCAGCGCCCGGCGCACCACGGTGGCCAGATGGGCCAGCAGCGCCGGATCGACCCGCATGCCGTGCGGCGGGCGCACCGGCCGGGCGGGCGGCGCCCACACGACCTCCAAAGGATGCGTCACTCCCCGCGCCTCCACCACGGGCGCGTCGCCCAGCAGCCGCGCCCACCCCTCGGCGTCGGTGGTCGCCGACGCGGCCACCAGCCGCAGGTCCGGGCGGAGTGTCGCCCGTACGTCCAGCAGGAAGGCCGCCACGGTGTCGGCGTCCAGGTGCCGTTCGTGGCACTCGTCGAGGATCACCACGTCCACGCCGCCGAGTTCGGGGTCGCGCTGGAGCCGCTGGAGCAGTACACCGGTGGTCACCACCTCCACCACCGTGCCGCGCCCCACCACGCGCTCCCCGCGCACCGTGAAGCCGACGCTCCCGCCGGGCTTCTCACCCAGCAGCCACGCCATCCGCCGGGCCGCCGCGCGCGCGGCGATCCGGCGCGGCTCGGCGACGACCACCCGCCGCCGCGTCCCGCTCCCGGCCCCCGCGCCGCCGGGGCCGATCAGCCCGGCCAGTACCAGCGGCACCAGCGTCGTCTTGCCGGTGCCGGGCGGCGCGCACAGCACGGCCCGTCCCGGCCCGTCGAGGGCGGCCTCCAGCGCGGGCAGGGCGGTACGGACGGGCAGCGCGGCGAGTGCGTCGTGGCGGATCACGCCCCCAGTCTCGCCCCGGTCACGCGTCCACCGACGCCTCCGGTCCCGTCTCCGGCAACGCCCCCGGTGCCCGCCCCCGGTGCCGTACGGGCCCCGTCCTCAGTCCCGTACGCAGACGAAGATCGCCGACCCCGGGATCAGATTCCCGCGCAACGGCGACCAGCCGCCCCACTCCTGCGTGTTCCAGGCCGGCCACTCCGGCTCCACCAGGTCGACCAGCCGGAACCCGGCCGCCACCACGTCCCGTACCCGGTCGCCCAGCGTCCGGTGGTGCTCCACGTACACCGCGCGCCCCTGCTCGTCCTGTTCCACGTAGGGCGTGCGGTCGAAGTACGACGCCGACACCGACAGCCCCTCCGGCCCCGGCTCGTCGGGGAACGCCCAGCGGATCGGGTGCGTGACCGAGAAGACCCAGCGCCCGCCGGGGCGCAGCACCCGCCGTACCTCGCGGAACACCCGTACCGGTTCGGCGACGAAGGGGATGGCCCCGTACGCGGAGCACGCCAGGTCGAAGGAGCCGTCCCGGAAGGGCAGCGCCGCCGCGTCCGCCTCCACAAGAGGTACGTCGTCGCCGATGCGCCGCGCGTGCTGGAGCTGCCGGTGCGAGAGGTCGAGCGCGACCGGGCGCGCGCCCTGCGTCGTCAGCCAGCGCGAGCACTGTGCCGCGCCCGCCCCGATCTCCAGGACGTCGAGGTCCTTCAGCGACTCGGGCGGGCCCAGCAGCTCCGCCTCCACCTCGTCCAGGCCCTCGGGCCCCCAGACGAACCGGTCGTCTCCCAGGAAGGTGCCGTGCTCCAGCTGGTAGTCGTCGGCGTTCCGGTCCCACCAGCCCCGGTTGGCGCGGCTGCTCTCGGCGCCGTCACTCGCGCGCCGGGTGGCCTCCGACTCCCACTCCGGCTCCGGCTCCGTCCGCGGGGCCGGCCCAGGAGCCGGCCCCGGCTCCTGGCGGGGTCGCGGGGTCCGCTCGTGTGCCGTGTCGTGCGGCGCCCGCCGCTCGGCCTGCTGGTCTGCGCGCTCTTGGCTCATCGTGTCCGTCGTCGTAGTGTGCGGAGAGACCGGTCAGCACCCGCGCCGCGCGGTGCCCGGCCGGTGTCCGCTCGCGCCGCGGTGCGGCCCTCGTGGCCTCATGAAACGAATGTTGTGCCGGGTATGGGGCCTTCCGCCCCCGGTGTGCGCCTTCGCGCATTGACCGTGTCCGGCTGCCCCCGTATGCTAAAGGTTGCGCTGCGGGCTTGCGCGCCTCAGACGTAGCAGGCCGCGCTCGCATCCGTTGTTGGTTCCCTCGGCTTTCGAGGCGCCTTCTCCTCTTCGGGAATGGCGCTCCCCGGGCTGTGCGGACTTCCGGTGGATGGCGATACGGGCTCTCGGCGTGGCAGTACCTACGACTCAATGTCCGCACCGGAGCCTTTACCCACATGACGAGCAGCACCGAGACCACCGCCACCACCCCGCAGGTTGCGGTCAACGACATCGGTAACGAGGAAGCATTCCTCGCCGCGATCGACGAGACGATCAAGTACTTCAACGACGGCGACATCGTCGACGGCGTCATCGTGAAGGTCGACCGGGACGAGGTCCTGCTCGACATCGGTTACAAGACCGAAGGCGTCATCCCCTCCCGCGAGCTTTCGATCAAGCACGACGTCGACCCCAATGAGGTCGTCGCCGTCGGTGACGAGATCGAAGCCCTTGTTCTCCAGAAGGAGGACAAGGAAGGTCGGCTCATCCTGTCCAAGAAGCGCGCGCAGTACGAGCGCGCCTGGGGCACGATCGAGAAGATCAAGGAAGAGGACGGCATCGTCACCGGCACCGTCATCGAGGTCGTCAAGGGTGGTCTCATCCTCGACATCGGCCTCCGTGGCTTCCTGCCGGCTTCTCTCGTCGAGATGCGCCGCGTCCGCGACCTCCAGCCCTACGTGGGCAAGGAGCTCGAAGCCAAGATCATCGAGCTGGACAAGAACCGCAACAACGTGGTCCTGTCCCGCCGTGCCTGGCTGGAGCAGACGCAGAGCGAGGTTCGCCAGACGTTCCTCACGACCCTGCAGAAGGGCCAGGTCCGCTCCGGCGTCGTCTCCTCGATCGTCAACTTCGGCGCGTTCGTGGACCTCGGCGGTGTCGACGGTCTCGTGCACGTCTCCGAGCTCTCCTGGAAGCACATCGACCACCCCTCCGAGGTTGTCGAGGTCGGCCAGGAAGTCACCGTCGAGGTTCTCGACGTGGACATGGACCGCGAGCGTGTCTCCCTGTCGCTCAAGGCGACGCAGGAAGACCCGTGGCAGCAGTTCGCCCGGACGCACCAGATCGGCCAGGTCGTTCCCGGCAAGGTCACCAAGCTCGTTCCGTTCGGCGCGTTCGTCCGCGTCGACGAGGGCATCGAGGGCCTGGTCCACATCTCCGAGCTGGCCGAGCGCCACGTGGAGATCCCGGAGCAGGTCGTCCAGGTCAACGACGAGATCTTCGTCAAGGTCATCGACATCGACCTGGAGCGCCGCCGCATCAGCCTCTCGCTGAAGCAGGCCAACGAGGCGTTCGGCGGGGACCCGGCTTCGGTCGAGTTCGACCCGACGCTGTACGGCATGGCTGCCTCGTACGACGACCAGGGCAACTACATCTACCCCGAGGGCTTCGACCCCGAGACCAACGACTGGCTCGAGGGCTTCGAATCCCAGCGCGAGGTGTGGGAGACCCAGTACGCCGAGGCGCAGACCCGCTTCGAGCAGCACCAGGCGCAGGTCATCAAGTCCCGCGAGGCCGACGAGGCCGCCGCTGCCGAGGGCGCTGCCGCCCCGGCCGGCGCGGCTCCCGCGGCCTCCGGCGGCAACGGTGGCGGCGGCTCGTACTCCTCGGAGTCCCAGGACAACTCCGGCGCCCTCGCGTCGGACGAGGCCCTGGCCGCGCTGCGCGAGAAGCTGGCCGGCGGCCAGAGCTGACGCTCCGGCCCCCAGTGGGTGAATAGTTAGAACGTGAGGCCCGCCCCCGCAAGGGAGCGGGCCTCACGCGTGCGTCCACCGGCGCGGATCGCGGCGGGCCGGGGCGGACCCGGGCGTGGGGGGAAGGTTCCGGCCGGAAGCGACAGGTCGGGCGCGCGAA
This sequence comes from Streptomyces sp. NBC_01498, assembly GCF_036327775.1. Taxonomy (NCBI): domain Bacteria; kingdom Bacillati; phylum Actinomycetota; class Actinomycetes; order Kitasatosporales; family Streptomycetaceae; genus Streptomyces; species Streptomyces sp. NBC_01498. The sequence continues at coordinate 5,702,952 of NZ_CP109598.1, forward strand.
GTACCTTACGGGGCGCGCGCGTTGGATCGCGTACCACCGGCAGACGCCCGCGCGAGGCCCGGATGGGGGTCGCGCGGGTGGGGAATGCTCACGCCCGGGGGCGTGTTCACCCTGAGGAACACGAGGAGGACCGGTAATCGTGGTTGATCCGCGGGATTTGTACGAGTGGGAGCCCAAGGGCCTGGCAGTCGTCGACATGGCGCTCGCACAGGAGTCCGCGGGCCTTGTCATGCTCTACCACTTCGAGGGCTACATCGACGCGGGGGAGACCGGCGACCAGATCGTCGAGAACCTGCTGGAGTCGCTGCCGAACCAGGTGGTGGCGCGTTTCGACCACGACAGACTGGTCGACTACCGCGCCCGCCGCCCCCTGCTGACGTTCCGGCGCGACCGCTGGACCGGCTACGAGACGCCGGCCCTGGAGGTTCGGCTCGTCCAGGACGCCACGGGCGCCCCGTTCCTGCTGCTGTCCGGCCCCGAGCCGGACGTGGAGTGGGAGCGCTTCGCCGTGGCCGTCGCCCAGGTCGTCGAACGCCTCGGCGTCCGGCTGGCCGTCAACTTCCACGGCATCCCGATGGGTGTGCCGCACACGCGCCCGGTCGGCATCACGCCGCACGGCAACCGCACCGACCTGATGCCGGGACACCGCAGCCCCTTCGAGGAGGCCCAGGTGCCCGGCAGCGCCGAGGCGCTCGTCGAGTACCGGCTGATGGAGGCCGGGCACGACGTACTCGGCGTGGCCGCGCACGTCCCGCACTACGTGGCGCGGTCCTCGTACCCGGACGCCGCGCTGACCGCGCTGGAGGCGATCACGGCGGCGACAGGCCTCGTCCTGCCGGGCGTCGCGCACTCCCTCCGTACGGAGGCGCAGCGCACGCAGACCGAGATCGAGCGCCAGCTGAGCGAGGGCGACGAAGAGCTGGTGACGATGGTGCAGGGCCTTGAGCACCAGTACGACGCGGTGGCCGGCGCCGAGAGCCGGGGCAATCTGGTCGCCGAACCGGCGGAACTCCCGTCGGCGGACGAGATCGGGCGCGAGTTCGAGAAGTTCCTGGCCGAGCGCGAGGGCGACGTCTGACGCGCGCGATGCGCCTGGCGTGTGTCCTTCGGGCACGCGGGCGGCTTCCCGCGCGCGTGGGTTTGGCGGCCTCAGGGCCGGAGAGGGCGACGTACATGCGTCGTTCCGCTCTTACGAGATGCCCGGAGAGACCGCCGGGCATCTCGTAAGACATCCGGTGCACGCTCTAAGCTGCCGGACATGCTGACAGTGGGCCTGACCGGCGGGATCGGTGCCGGAAAGAGTGAGGTGTCCCGGCTGCTCGTGTCGTACGGCGCGGTGCTGGTGGACGCCGACAAGATCGCCAGAGAGGTCGTCGAGCCCGGGACCCCCGGGCTCGACGCCGTTGTCGACGCCTTCGGGCCCGGTGTGCTGACCGCCGACGGCAGGCTCGACCGCCCGAAACTCGGCGCGCTCGTCTTCTCCGACAGCGACCGGCTCGCCACCCTCAACGCGATCGTCCATCCCCTGGTCAGCGCGCGCTCGAAGGAGCTGGAGCGGGCGGCGGGGGAGCGGGACGTGGTCGTCCACGACGTACCGCTGCTGGTCGAGAACGGGCTGACCGGCCTGTACGACACGGTCGTCGTCGTGGACGCCTCGCCCGGGACCCAGCTCGACCGGCTCGTACGGCTGCGCGGCATGACCGAGTCCGAGGCGCGGTCGCGGATGGCGGCCCAGGCCACCCGCGAGCGGCGTACCGCCGCCGCCGATGTGGTGATCGACAACGACGGGCCGCTGGAGAAGCTGGAGCCGCAGGTCCGCGAGGTGTGGGAGCGGCTGGTCGAGCGGGCGGAAGCCGCCCGGTGAACCGCCCCTCCCGAGCCGTTTGGGAAAACCACTGTCCCGTGCGACGTTGAGAGCGCGCACCGACGGAAGGAAGCGACCGTGGCCGAGAGTCCGGAAACCCATGTCATCGACTACCGCGCGGCGGAGCAACTACTGGCCGCGCGCGACCCGCGCGGCGCGGTCAAACTGCTGGACTCGGTGATCGCGGCGCATCCCGAGAACACGGCGGCGCGCCTGCTGCGCGCCCGCGCGTTCTTCGCCGCCGCGCAACTGCGCCCCGCGGAGCTGGAGTTCGAACTGGTCCTGGAGCGCGAGCCGGACAACGCGTTCGCGCACTTCGCGCTGGCCCGCACCTACGAACGGTCGGGCCGGCCCGAGCTGGCGACGAAGCACTTCCGGCTGGCGGCGGCCCTGGACCCCAAGCCGGAGTACCTCAAGGCCGCCCGCTTCGACTCCGACGGCTGAGGCCGCCACTCGTGGTGCCGTTCGTGGTACTGCCCGTGGTGCTGCTCCCGTCGTGGTCGCGGCCGTGGTCGCGTTCATGGCCGTCACGGTCGTCGCGGGCTCGGTACGGCGGTACGTCGCGGCCCGGCTGATAACGCGAGCCCTGCCGCTTGTGGCGGACGACCAGCAGGAAGTCCGTGACCACGATCAGCATCAGCACCCCGCAGGCGATCGCCCAGCCGGGACGGCCGACCACCGCGAAGGCGATCGTGCCGAAGGCGGTCCAGATCAGGCCCCAGACACTCAGCCACCACCGCATCCGCAGAGGGCTGCGCGCGGTGACGGGTTCATTTCCCGTACGCATGGCATCGCACCTCCTGTCCCTGGTGTACCCGGTCCGCGCCCTCGATTCACGGGGCGCGGGCCCCGGAACCGGCCGACGCGGCATCGGCCGCTCCGGTGATGCTCCGGCGACGCCCCGGTGGCGGAAATTCGCCGATCGGGTCCGCCGGAGAGCGATGAGTTCCGGGCGGGACGGGCGTCTATCTCCGTGACAGACACCCCGCACGGTGACACGCACCGTGTGCGTGACGGAGGAGAACACCCATGTCCGAGGCTACGACCACTCCCGCGCCGACCACGCCCGCGTCCGCGCCCCTTTCCGCGTCCGGGTCCGTTTCCGCGTCCGGGTCCGGATCGGCTTCCGACCCCGCGTCCCCGGAGGGCGTGGCCGGGACCGGGCCCTCGCGCCGGACCGACATCGCGGTCCGTACGCTCCAGATCGTCATGGCGCTGTTCCTGGGCGTCGCGAGCGCGGGGCCGAAGATCATCGGCCACTCGTCGGCCGCCCAGTCGTTCGACGAGATCGGCGTGGGCGACTGGCTCATGTACCTCGTCGGCGCCCTCGAACTGGCGGGCTCGATCGCGCTGGTCGTGCCGATTCTCGCGGGGGTCTCGGCGATCGCGTTCATGAGCCTGATGATCGGCGCCTTCGTCACACAGATGACCGTCTTCGACGGGAAGAACGCGCTGACCCCGGTGATCTTCTTCGTGCTCTTCGCCGTCGTCGCGTGGGTGCGGCGGCAGAAGAACGCGGAGCTCCTCGCCCTGGTGCGCCGACGGGTCTGATCCGCGGCCACCGGCACCCGCCCCGCCGTGCCTGACGAGTGCGTCCCCTTCCGGCTCGGGGACGCGGTCGTCAGGCACGACGGGGCACTGTCAGACCCCCCGCCTAGACTCGCCGCGTAACGAGAACTCGCAGCTACGGGCCCGGGTGGAGGGAGCGGTGACGATGACACGACATGTGCCGGACGACATGCCGTCGGCGGTGCGCGCCTCCTCGGGAGCGCTCTCGCACGCGGGTGCGAAGGCGGCTGCCGCGAGGGTCGCGCCGGGGGACGGCCTCGGCGCCGTCATGCCGCCGGCACACTGCGCCGCCGTCTTCCTGCCCGCCGGGGTGCCCCGCGAGGGCCGGGTCGCGTTCTGGACGGCGGACGGGGAGCCGTACGGGGAGGGCGACCGGCCGCTGAGCGACCTGACGGTCGTGGCGGGTGTGCGGGAGCCGTACGGCTCCGGCGGCCCCGCCGACCAGGACCGGGCCGGCCCGGTGCCCGGAGCCGGTCCGGGCGACGCCTCCGACGCCTCCCACAGCTCCGAGGGCGGAGTCGGTACCCGTGTCGTGCGGGCCCTGCTGATGCCCGTCGCCGAGGCCGTGCCGCTGCTGGTCCGGGCCCGTACCGACGCCTCGGCCCACCCCTCCGCCGCCTGCTGGGGCGCCGCCGCCCTGCACGCGCTGCATCTGGCGGCCCGGGGCCGGCTGCTGCCCGGCCTCACCGCCTCCGACCACGACGCCTGGCGCGCCGGTCCGCTCGACGCGGACGACATCGCCCAGCTCCGGGCCGTCGCCGCCGCCATGCCGTACGAGGCGCACGCCGTCCCCGTTCCCGGCGTCCTCCCTCTGCGGCTGCCCGAGCCCGAGGCGCTGGTACGGGCCTTCCTCGACGCGGTCGCCGACTCGCTGCCCCGGACACCCGCAGCCGCCTTCGCCGCGGGCGCCCCCTTCGCGGCACGCGCCGCCCAGCACCTGCCCGGCGCCCGGTCGTGGGCGGCCGAGGCGGCGGCCGGGATGGACGCCGGGGTGCGCGTCTCCCTGCGCCTGGACCTGTCCGCGTACGAACTGTTCGACTCCTCGGGCACGGGGGAGACACCCGAGGAGCCCGGCACGGAGCGGCGCGCCGGGGCCGCCCTCGTCCAGATCCACAGCCTCGCCGACCCGACGCTCGTCATGGACGCGCCCCAGCTGTGGGCGGGCGACGGCGACGACCTCTTCGGGCCGCGCGCCCGGATCGACGCCCTGCTGGCACTGCGCCGCGCCGCCCGCGTCTGGCCGCCGCTCGCCCGGCTGCTGGAGGTCGACGTCCCCGCCGCGCTGCCGCTCTCCGAGGACGAGCTGTACGACCTGCTGGGGCCGGGCTCCGCGAGCCTCGCCGCCGCCGGGGTGGCCGTGCACTGGCCGAGGGAGCTGGCCCGTACGCTCTCGGCCGCCGCCGTCGTACGCCCCGCGCCCGGCTCGGCCACGGACGGCACCCCGTTCTTCGACAGCACCGAGCTGCTCCGGTTCGACTGGCGGCTGGCGCTGGACGGCGATCCGCTCAGCGACGCCGAGATGGACACCCTCGCCGAATCGCACCGGCCCATCGTGCGTCTGCGCGACCAGTGGGTGGTGGTCGACCCCGCCCTCGTAAGGAAGGCGCGTAAACGGGAGCTGGGCCTGCTCGACCCGGTCGACGCGCTGGCCGTCGCCCTCACCGGCTCCGCCGAGGTGGACGGCGAGACCGTCGAGGCGGTCCCGACCGGCGCGCTGGCGGTCCTGCGCGACCGGCTCCTCCACGGCCCCGTGCCCGTCCCGCAGCCCGCCGCCCTGAATGCGACCCTGCGGGACTACCAACTGCGCGGACTGGCCTGGCTGGACCTGATGACCTCGCTCGGCCTCGGCGGCTGCCTCGCCGACGACATGGGCCTCGGCAAGACGATCACCGTCATCGCGCTCCACCTGCACCGCGCCCGCCCGGCGCCCACACTCGTCGTCTGCCCCGCCTCCCTCCTCGGCAACTGGCAGCGCGAGATCACCCGGTTCGCGCCCGGTGTCCCGGTCCACCGCTTCCACGGCTCCGGCCGCACACTGGACGGGGTGACGGACGGGTTCGTCCTCACCACGTACGGCACGATGCGCGGCAGCGCGCCCGAACTGGCCGCGTACACCTGGGACATGGTCGTCGCCGACGAGGCCCAGCACGTCAAGAACCCGTACTCCTCCACCGCCAAGGCGCTGCGCACGATCCCGTCGCCCGCCCGTGTCGCCCTCACCGGCACCCCCGTGGAGAACAACCTCTCCGAGCTGTGGGCCCTCCTCGACTGGACGACCCCCGGCCTCCTCGGCCCGCTCAAGTCCTTCCGCGCCCGGCACGCGCGCCTCGTGGAGAACGTGGAACACGCGGGCTCGGCCGGCACCCCCGCGAGCGACGAGGCCGTGGAACGGCTCGCCCGGCTGGTCCGCCCCTTCCTGCTGCGCCGCAAGAAGTCCGACCCCGGCATCGTGCCCGAGCTGCCGCCGAAGACGGAGAGCGACCACCCCGTCGCGCTCACCCGCGAACAGGCGTCCCTCTACGAGGCCGTCGTCCGCGAGACGATGGCCGCCATCGAGAACGCGGAGGGCATCGCCCGGCGCGGACTCGTCATGAAGCTCCTCACCGCGCTCAAACAGATCTGCAACCACCCGGCGCAGTATCTGAAGGAGGACCGGGCCCGGCTCACCGGCCGGTCGGGCAAGCTCGCCCTGCTGGACGAACTGCTCGACACGATCCTGACCCAGGACGGCTCGGTGCTGGTCTTCACGCAGTACGTGTCGATGGCACGGCTGCTCTCCGCGCATCTGGCGTCCCGCGCCATCCCCTCCCAACTCCTGCACGGCGGAACGCCCGTGGCGGAGCGGGAACGGATGGTCGACTCGTTCCAGGCGGGCCGGACCCCCGTCTTCCTGCTGTCCCTGAAGGCCGCCGGCACCGGGCTCAACCTCACCCGCGCCGGGCATGTCGTGCACTACGACCGGTGGTGGAATCCCGCCGTCGAGGAGCAGGCCACCGACCGCGCCTACCGCATCGGCCAGACCCAGCCCGTACAGGTCCACCGGCTGATCGCCGAAGGCACGGTCGAGGACCGCATCGCCGAGATGCTCAACGCCAAACGCGCCCTCGCCGACGCCGTCCTCGGCTCCGGCGAGGGCGCCCTGACCGAGCTGACCGACCGCGAACTGGCCGACCTCGTCTCGCTGCGGAGGGCGTCATGACCGCACCGCGCGCCTCCCGGCACGACGACCGCCGCCGTACGTTCCCGGCGCTGCCGCCCCGGCCCGGCCCGGACGACACCGGGTCCGTCGCCACGAGCTGGTGGGGCAACGCGTGGGTGGAGTCCATGGAGGGCTCGGCGCTGGACCCCGCCCGGCTGCGCCGGGGGCGCGCCTACGCGGGCCGTGGGCACGTGGACGCGATCACGGTCACCCCGGGCCGGGTCATGGCGTACGTGCACGGCAGCCGGCCGCGCCCGTACCGCACGGAGATCCGCCTGCGCACCCTCGGCGACGACGGCTGGGAGGACCTCCTCGACGCGGCGGCGGCCCGCCCCGACCACATCGCGGCCCTCCTCGACAAGAACATGCCGCACGCGCTCGCCGCCACCGCCGACCTGCTGCCCACCGCGGGCGACCTGACCCCCGACTGCTCCTGCCCGGACGACGGGCTGCCCTGCAAACACGCGGCGGCGCTCTGCTACCAGACGGCCCGGCTGCTCGACCAGGACCCGTTCGTGCTGTTCCTGATGCGCGGGCGCGGCGAGCACGAGATCCTCGCCGACCTCACCCGCCGCAACGCCACCCGCTCCGCCGCCGAACGCGGCACGGCGCCCCCGCCCATGCCCACGGTCGACGCGGCCACGGCGCTCGCGCCCCGCGCGCTGCCCGCCCTGCCGCCGCCCTTCCCGCCGCCCCCCGACCCGGGACGCCCGCCGGTCTACCCGCACACACCGGGCGCCCCCGACCCGCTGGCGCTCGACCTGCTCGCCACCGAGGCGGCCGTCCGCGCCCACACCTTCCTCACCACCGGCATCGACCCCGTCGACGGACTCACCCCCTGGCAGGACGCCGTCCGCCTCGCCGCCGCCCACCCCGGCTCCGGACTCACCGCCTCCACCCGCGCCCTCTACCGCGACCTCGCCGCGGGCACCGGCCAGGGCCCCACCGACCTGGCACGCGCCGTCGCCGCCTGGCGCCAGGGCGGCCTCGCCGGGCTCACCGTCCTGGAGCAGGCGTGGGACCCGCCTGCCGGACCGTTCGACCGCGCCCGCCCCGCGCTGATCGCCGCCGACTTCCCGCACCTGCGGCCCTGGCGCAACCGCCTCTCCGGGCCGTCCCTCCAGCTCCGCTTCGGCCGCGACGGACTCTGGTACGGCTACGAGTCGGACCGCGACCGGGAGGACTGGTGGCCCCGGGGCACCCCCGACACCGACCCGGTGGGCGCGCTCACGGCCCTGCTCGGACGGTGACGGGTACGCTCGTATCCGTAACCGTCCACGGGGTGAGGGGGCACGGTGGAAGCCGAGTTGATGGCACTGGCGAGCGCGGGGGCGACCGCCCTCGTACAGCAGATGGTGACGGACGGCTGGACGGCGGCACGCGAACGGGCGGTGGCGTTCTTCGCGAACCGCGGTACGGGCGGCGCCGGTTCGATCGAGGAGGACCTGGACGCCGCCCGGGACGAGCTCGTCGTCGCCCAGCGGGACCAGGACGGCGAACTGATGGCCGACGTCCGTTCCGAATGGCGTGCCCGGCTGCGCCGCGCGCTCGCCGCCGACCCGGCGGCGGCTGCCGAACTCCGCGCGCTGCTGGACGAGTTGACGCCCCCGGCCGGGCCCGGTCCGCAGCGGACGATCGACGTGCACAACACCGTCACCGGCGCCACGGTGCACGGCACGGTCGTGCAGACGGGTTCGATCGGCGAACTGCGCTTCGGGAGCGGGTGAGCCCGACAGGACCGGGCGCCCGGTCCTGTCGGGCTCGGTTCGAGGGGACCCGGCCTGAGGGGGCGCGGCCCGAGGGGTGGGGTCCGAGGGGCGGTGCCGGCGGTTCCTGAGGGGGGTGTCCTGGAACGCCCGTCGCGGTGGGGGCAGTACCTCCCCCACCGCGACAGTGCCGTTCCGGCCCGGGAGACCCTGGGGTCGGTCCGACCCCCTATCCCTGAAACCCGGTGGTTCGTGGGTCCTTGGGGTCGCGGCCGGAGCGGGTCTGAGCCAGCTGGCCGGACTTACGCGTCCGCGTCCGCGATCAGGCGGTGTGCAGCGTCAGCCCGTACGTACCGAGGATCTCGTTGATCGGCTGGTACCAGGTCTCGCCGCCGCCGCTGCAGTTGCCCCAGCCGCCGGAGGTCACACCCTGCGCCTGGTCACCGCTGAGGAACGAGCCGCCCGAGTCGCCGCCCTCGGCGCACACGCTGGTCTTGGTCATCTGGTGGACGGCGCCCTGGGCGTAGTTGACCGTCTCGTTCTTGCCCAGGACGTTGCCGCAGTGCCAGTGCGTCGTGGAGCCGGAGCGGCAGATGGAGGCACCGATGGGGGCCTCGTTCGAGCCGCGCACCAGCTGGTCCGGCACGGCGCCCCAGCCGAGGACGACCGGCACGGTCCACCAGCCGTTGGCGACATTGACCCACGCGTAGTCGTTGCCGGGGAAGGACGAGCCCTGGAAGTTGCCGATGGCGGAGTTGTCCCACCCGCGCACCGCCTGGCCCCGGGGCCCGCAGTGCCCGGCGGTCACGAAGCCGCCGTGCACCGAGAAGCCTATGGAACAGCGGACGTTGCCCGTGTAGTACGGGTCTCCGCCGACGGTCCCGGCGGCGAAGGTGGTCGGCGCCTGGGTCGTCTCCGCGACGGTCACCGGCCCCGTCTTCTCGGCCTTCGCGACGAAGCCCGCGACGGCCTTGTCGTTCCGCTCCGACGCGACGACGTTCACCACGACCCGGTTGGTCCTGGGGTCGACACGCCAACTGCTCACACCGGCAGGCGCGTCGAGCGCGTCGATCCGCTTCATGGTCGCGTCCAGCGCCCGCTCGCTGTGCTTCACGAGCTTGACCGCGGCGCCCGTCGCGCGCACCGCGTCCGCCTTGCCGCTGTCGGTCACGGCGACCGTCAGCGTGTTGTCGGCCGCGCTGAACCAGGAGCCGCCGTACGAGGCTCCCGCCGCGCGCTCCGCCTTCTCCTCGATGGCGGTGGCCGCCTTCTCGGCGGCGAGCCGCGCGACGACCTGACTCTTCGTCAGGCCGAATTCCTTCTGCATGGCGCTGATCAGGCCCTCGGAGGCGGCGGCAGCCTTCGGCGTCGCTGACATCGATGTCGAGGCGGGGGCGGACGCGGCGTCGGGAACGGCGGCCGACGCGGGCGCGAGCCCTGCCGCCGCCCAGCTGCCGACGAGGAGGAGGGCGGACAGGCCGGTGCGTACAACTGTTGTGCGTCTCAAGGGAGTTGCCCTTCGGTTGTTCCAGCGATCGTGGGGATGGAACGAGGGAACAGCGGCTGGGTGAGAGCGCTCTCACCCACCCCGGCGGGAGCGTATCCAAGGATCATGGACAGGTCCATGCCAATGGTCGAACGGAGTCCTCCGGATTTCCCGCACGGGCCCGATTCGCCTGGTCGGGGCGGAATCGAGCCGGACGAACGCTGCCCGGCCGCCGAGTGCGCGGCGGGTGCGCGACGGGTGCGCCGACCGCCGGCACGGCGACGGCGACATCCGCGACTGCGGTCCACGCACGCTGTCTCGGGGAGCGCGGCGCGCGGGCGGAGAGCGGGACGGGGAGTCCCAGGGGTGGACATGGAGTGGCGGACACGGGGTGGGGTCGCTCTCTCCGAGCGTGGGCGCACACCGGGCTGTGACGTGCGGATTCACTCCGGCAAGCACGCGCCGTCCGAACCTTCGGGACACCGGACCCGGCCACGAACCACCCGCACGAGCGTATGACCCTCGCACCGGCCGAAGCGGCTCCCGGCGGTGCGGACGCCTCACGCCGACGGCCCATGATGGAACGGTGAGACTCGAAGCGATCACCTGGGACCGGCTGACCGACACCCTGGCGGAACGCGTCCTGGAGACCCGGGCGGACGACGGGAGCCCCTGGCTGCGCGTCGCCGTGGACGGCGCTCCCGCCGCGCGCCCCGGCGTACGGGCGGAGGCGCTGGCCGACGAACTGCGGCTGCGGGGACGCGCGGTGCTCGTCGTCGGCACGGGTGGCTTCCTGCGGCCCGCGTCGCTGCGGTACGAGTACGGGCGCCGGGATCCGGACGCGTACTACGACGGGTGGTTCGACACGGGCGCGCTGTGGCGCGAGGTGTTCGGGCCGGTGGAAGCGGGCGGGACGGGCCGGGTGCTGCCCGACCTCTGGGACCCCGCGACGGACCGGGCCACCCGCAGTCCGCGCGCCGAACTCCCTCCCGGGGGAGTGCTGTTGGTGCATGGCCCGTTTCTGCTCGGGCACTGGTTCCCGTTCGACCTCACGGTGCATCTGCGACTGTCGCCCGCCGCGCTGCGCCGCCGCACCGAGGAGGACGAACGGTGGACGCTCCCCGCGTTCGAACGGTACGAGCGAGAGGTCGGCCCGGCCGAGGCCGCCGACGTCGTCGTGACAACGGACGACCCCCGCCACCCCGCCTGGTCGCCTCCGCGAAGCTGACCTCGCCGCCGGGAGGGCGGGCGCGGAGCACGTTCACCGGGCGGTCGGCGGGCTCCGCCGGGGGCGTGGCGGCGCGCCGTGAGTGGCGTCTGTGCCTTGCGGCGCGGGGCGTTGCCCCTTGTTGTGCGGGCGGGTGTTCGTCGTGACGACGGACGATCCCCGCTGGGGGTCTGGCGGCTCGCCTCCGCGAGGCTGACCTCGCCGCCGGGAGGGCGGGCGCGGAGCACGTTCACCGGGCGGTCGGCGGGCTCCGCCGGGGGCGTGGCGGCGCGCCGTGAGTGGCGTCTGTGCCTTGCGGCGCGGGGCGTTGCCCCTTGTTGTGCGGGCGGGTGTTCGTCGTGACGACGGACGATCCCCGCTGGGGGTCTGGCGGCTCGCCTCCGCGAGGCTGACCTCGCCGCCGGGAGGGCGGGCGCGGAGCACGTTCACCGGGCGGTCGGCGGGCTCCGCCGGGGCCTGGCGGCTCGCTTTGAGTGGCACATGTGCCGCATGGGGCATTGCCCGGCGCGTGTGGGCGGGCGTTCGCCGTCGGCCGGCGACCCTCGCCAGGCCCCGGCGCCTCCCTGTGAGCGCCACCTGTCGCGGACGCCCGTCGCGTGCGGGCACTAGTTTTCGGACACGGTCCGGCGGGCCGGTGGTCGGCCGCCGGGCAGTGCGACCGAGAGGGCTCCGGCCCGGCAGCCCGCGCTCGTCGCCGTCACCGGGTCCGCGCCGGTCAACAGAGCGGCGAGGAAAGCTCCGTTGAAGGCGTCGCCCGCCCCGGTGGAGTCGACGGCCCGTGTGGTGCGGGGCGGGACCCGGGCCGTCACGGCTCCGTCCGACGCCACCAGCGCGCCCCCGGGGCCCAGCGTCACCACCACGAGCGGGAACCGGTGGCTCAGTTCGGCCGCCGCCTTCCCGGTGTCCGGGAGGCCCGTGAGCAGCCGGGCCTCGTCCGCGTTGGGCAGCAGCACCTGGACGCCGTCGGCCGCCGCCAGGAACGCCTCGGCGCCCTGTTGCGCCAGGAAGCCCGCCGACGCCGGGTCCACGCTCACCGGAACTCCTCGCGCCACCGCCGATTCCACGGCGGCGCGCACCGCCTGACGACTCGTTTCGGCGAAGAACAGATAGCCGGAGATGTGCAGCCGGCCGACCCCGTCGAGCAACTCCGCCGACCAGTCGGCCGCGCCGAGGCGCAGGACGGCCCCGCTGTCGGTCAGGAAGGTGCGTTCGGCGGCGGCGTCGACCAGCGACACGACGGTGGCCGTCGCCACCTCGTCGTCCACGACGAGCAGCGGCCGGACGCCCGCCGCTCGCAGGTGTTCCCCGTGCCACCCGGCCGCGTCCGCGCCGACGCGGGCGAGCAGCCGGACATCCCCGCATCCCGAGGCCACGGCCCAGCACGCCGCGTTGGCTCCCGCGCCGCCCGGCAGGGTGTGGATCTCGGCGGCGGTGTCGGTGCCGTGCGCGAGGGGCGTACGGTGCCGGGCCACCACGTCGGTGACGACGTCCCCGACGATCAGCAGCGCCTCGCCCCGGGCCGGGCCCGGGGCGTCCGGCGCCGCAGTGGGGCGGACGCCGGGCAGGCCCGCACCGCTCACCGCGCCGCCGCCGCGGCCGCGATCAGCGCGGCCAGGCGTACGTTGCCCCGCACAGCGGCCAGGTTCGCCTCCAGCGACGCGCCGCCGGTCCGCCGCACCAGTTCGCCCAGCAGGAACGGCGTGACCCCCTGACCGTCGATGCCCCGCTGCCGGCACTCCGCCAGCGCCTCGGCGAGCACCCGGTCGTGCAGCTCCGGATCGAGCTGGTCCGCCTCCGGCACCGGGTTGGCGACGATCAGCGCGGCCTCCGGCCCGCCGAGCGCGTCCTGCGCGCCCATCACCGCGGCGACCTCCTCCGGGGTCCGCACCGTCCAGTCGACGGGCTCCCCGGACGACGTCAGATAGAAACCCGGGAAGTGCTCCGTGCCGTACCCGAGGATCCCCACGCCCAGGGTCTCCAGACGCTGGAGTGTCGCCGGTACGTCGAGGATCGACTTCACGCCGGCGCAGACCACCGTGATCCGGGTCTCCGCGAGCAGCCGCAGATCCGCCGACTCGTCCTGCGCGCTGGTCCAGTCGCGGTGGACACCGCCCAGCCCACCGGTGGCGAAGACCCGGATGCCCGCGCGGGCGGCGAGGAACGCCGTCGCGGACACCGTCGTCGCCCCGCTCGCCCCCGTGGCGAGCGCGGGTGCCAGATCGCGGTGCCCGAGCTTGCGGACGGACACATCCCCGGCGATCCGCTCCAACTGGTCCTTGTCCAGGCCCACGTGAGCCCTGCCGTCCAGTACGGCGACGGTGGCGGGCACGGCGCCGCCGGACCGTACGAGCGCCTCCAACTCCTCGGCGACGGCCAGATTGCGCGGGCGCGGCAGACCGTGTGCGATGATCGTCGACTCCAGGGCGACCACGGGCCGGCGCGCGTCGAGCGCCTCCCGTACCTCGGGGGACAACTGCGGTGTGGTGTCAGGCATGTCCCATCCCTGGCGCGCGACGGCGCCCCGCAAACGTCGCCGCCCGCCGGAGAGCCGGCCGGGCCGGGCCGTGGACGGGCGCCGTACGCGCGCGGCACGCCGCCGGGAACACGGCCGGGGCCCGTGCGGAAGCCCGGAGGTCAGAACAGCGGCGCGGGCAGCACCCCTTCCAGCGCCAGCAGCTGCCGCTTGGTCTCCAGGCCGCCCCCGAAGCCGCCCAGCCCGCCGCCGCTCTCCACCACCCGGTGGCACGGCACCACGAGCGGCAGCGGATTCGACCCCATCGCCGCGCCCACCGCCTGGGCCGAGCCCGGACTGCCGACCCGGTCGGCCAGATCGCCGTACCCGACGACCGTGCCGTACGGAACACCCGTCGCCAGCTCCCGCAGCACCTGCCGGTTGAAGCCGCCCGACAGCGACCAGTCGAGCGGCAGCGTGAACTCCCGGAGGGTGCCGTCGAAGAACGCCGCGAGCTGACGTATCGGCTCGGCCAGCCGGCCCGCCGGATCCTCCACCGGCTCGCATCCGAACCGCCCCCCGAGCTGCCGGAGCGCCGCCTCCCGCCGCCTGTCCGTGGCGTGGAAGACAACTGTCACAAGTCCTTCACGGGTGGCGGCCAGCAGCAGCGGGCCGATGTCGCTTCCGACCACGGCCCACTCCACCGGCTGCGTGTCACTGTCCATGCCCACCACGCTACGGCCCGGGTCTGACAACGGTCCCGAACCCGTCACGGCCCCCAACCCGTCACGGGCCCGTTCCCAGGAACGGAAACCTCCGGAACGGGCCCGCGCCGGACAGGCCCGCCCCGGGACCGCCGCTCAGCCCACCGCGTCCCGCACCACGTCGGGGCGGTTGGTGATGATGCCGTCGACACCGAATCCGGCCACCCGCCGCGCTCCCGCCGCGTCGTCGACCGTCCAGGTGCTGACCTGGAGTCGCTTGCCGTGGGCGCCCTTCAGCCGGTGCACGGAGGCCACGTACGCGGCCGTCAGCGAGGTGTGCGTCGGGTTGATCCGGTCGGTGAACTCCGCGTACGAGGGCAGGTCCGCCACGGCGGGCGTACCGAGGAAACCGGTGGTCACGTCGGGCCGCCGCTCGTGCACGGCCCGCACGCTGTCCGCGCCGAAACTCTGCACGACCAGCCGGTCCCGTACGTGCGCGCCGTCCAGCCAGCCCTCCGTACGGAGCACCCGCAGGATGTCCCCCTCGATGCCGGGATACAGCTCGGGCGCCTTGATCTCCAGAAGAAGGTTCTGCCGGTTGGCCTCGACCGCCGCCAGGAATTCCTCCAGCGTCGGCACCCGCTCACCCGCCCACGCGGCGCTGAACCAGCTGCCCGCGTCCAGCCGTGCGATCTCGGCGGCGGTGAAGTCCTTCACATTCCACGGCGCCCGGCCGGGGAAGACCCGCTCGGCGTCGGTGGTGCGCCTCAGGTCGGTGTCGTGCAGCACGACCAGCCTGCCGTCCCGTGTCCGCTGGACGTCGTTCTCCACCCAGTCGACGTCCAGTTCCGCGGCCTTGTCGACGGCGGCGAGGGTGTTCTCCGGCGCGTACGCGGAGGCCCCCCGGTGCGCGATGACCAGCGGATCGGCGGCCTGCCGGGAGCACACCGGGGACATCTCGGGGGCCGTGGCCCGGGGCACGGCGGCCGAGGCGGTCCCCGGCAGAATCAGCGCGACGGCCCCCAGCAGCGCGACGGCCGCGGTCACAGAGGTGCGTGCGTACACGGGAACTCCTTGTGTCGATCGGGTCGCGGAGAGTCGAGGGTGGCAGTCGGCGGCCAACACGCGACGGGCGAAGGTTGGCCACAACGTGAACGGAATGCGCCCGAGCCGGACCCCGGCACGGTCGCCATGTCGACATACGGGTGGCCGGAAGTTTCCTTGCGCTGCCGCTGGTCATACTCTCGCCCCCGAACCAGCGCTTCCGCAGACGGCTCACCAGGAGCGAAGGGCGTACCGCATGCAGGGCACCACCGACGGATTCAGCTACGGCCTGATCACCCCCGTGGCGGCCTTTCTCATGGCCTGCCTCGGTGGCACGCTGGGCCTGCGCTGCGCCATCAGATCCCTGCACACCTCCCAACGAGGACGCAAGGCCGGCTGGCTCGCACTCGCCGCCGTCGCGATCGGCTCGGGCGTCTGGACGATGCACTTCATCGCCATGACCGGCTTCTCCGTGGCGGAGACGCCCGTCACGTACGACGCGGCCACCACCTTCGCCGGTCTCGCCGTCGCGATCGTCATGGTCGGCCTCGGCGTCTTCCTGGTGGGATACCGCGGCACGACCCCGATGGCCCTGGTCACCGGCGGCACCGTCACCGGTCTCGGCATCGCGAGCATGCACTACCTGGGCATGTCCGGGATGCGGCTCCACGGCACCCTCGGCTACGACACGGTGACCGTCGGCGTCTCCGTCGTCATCGCCGTCGTCGCGGCCACCACGGCGCTGTGGGCCGCCGCCTCCGTGCACAGCCTCCTGATGAGCGTGGCCGCCAGTCTCGCCATGGGCGTCGCCGTCACCGGAATGCACTACACGGGCATGGCCGCCGTGCATGTCCGGCTCGGCACCCCCGGCGGCCCCGCCGACGGGACCGAGGCCGGCGAACCGGTGGCGACCCTGCTCGGGCCCATGCTGGTCGGACCCGGTGTCTTCCTGCTGCTGGCGGCCGTCGTGGTGGTCTTCGACCCGCTCATGGTCGCGGGCGGCCGGCGCGCCGCCGCACCGGCTCCCGAGGGGCCGGACCGGGGCGCCCGTAGCCGCGCGCTGTCCGGCGTACCGGCCCAGCGGACCCGCCGGGAACCCAGGTACGGCACGAGCCCCGAGGAGACGGCGGCCGGGCGGTCCGTCCCGTCGCGGGGCGTCCACGACTGGTGATCCACACCCGGCTGTCAGTGGGGGGTCGTACCGTGGAGTCATGCGGCCAGTTTCCAAGATCGAACGTACTTTGGCGCCTTTTGAGGTCATCAGCTCCTACCAGCCCAGCGGCGACCAGCCGACGGCGATCGCCGACCTGGAGCGCCGCGTCCGCGCGGACGAGCAGGACGTCGTCCTGCTGGGCGCGACGGGTACGGGCAAGTCGGCCACCACGGCCTGGATGATCGAGCGGCTCCAGCGCCCCACCCTGGTGATGGCCCCGAACAAGACGCTGGCCGCCCAGCTGGCGAACGAGTTCCGCGAGCTGCTCCCCAACAACGCCGTCGAGTACTTCGTCTCGTACTACGACTACTACCAGCCCGAGGCGTACGTCCCGCAGTCGGACACGTACATCGAGAAGGACTCCTCGATCAACGACGAGGTCGAGCGGCTGCGCCACTCGGCGACGAACTCGCTGCTCACCCGCCGTGACGTGGTCGTGGTCGCCTCCGTCTCCTGCATCTACGGCCTGGGTACGCCCCAGGAGTACGTGGACCGCATGGTGTCGCTGAAGGTCGGCGAGGAGTACGACCGCGACGAACTGCTGCGCCGCTTCGTCGACATCCAGTACACGCGCAACGACATGGCGTTCACCCGCGGCACCTTCCGGGTCCGCGGCGACACCATCGAGATCTTCCCGGTCTACGAGGAACTGGCCGTCCGTATCGAGATGTTCGGCGACGAGATCGAGGCCCTCTCCACCCTCCACCCCCTCACCGGCGAGATCATCAGCGAGGACGAGCACCTGTACGTCTTCCCGGCCAGCCACTACGTGGCGGGACCCGAGCGCATGGAGAAGGCCGTCAACGGCATCGAGCGCGAGCTGGAGGAGCGCCTCGCCGAGCTGGAGAAGCAGGGCAAGCTCCTGGAGTCCCAGCGGCTGCGGATGCGCACCACGTACGACATCGAGATGATGCGCCAGATCGGCTCCTGCTCCGGTATCGAGAACTACTCGATGCACTTCGACGACCGCCTGCCGGGCACCGCGCCCAACACCCTCCTCGACTACTTCCCCGAGGACTTCCTGCTGGTCATCGACGAGTCGCACGTCACCGTGCCGCAGATCGGCGCCATGTACGAGGGCGACGCCTCCCGCAAGCGCACGCTGGTCGACCACGGCTTCCGGCTGCCCTCCGCGCTGGACAACCGGCCGCTGAAGTGGGAGGAGTTCCAGCAGCGCGTCGGCCAGACCGTCTATCTGTCCGCCACCCCCGGCACGTACGAACTCTCCCGGGGCGACGGCTTCGTGGAACAGATCATCCGCCCCACCGGGCTCGTCGACCCCGAGGTCGTCGTCAAGCCCACCGAGGGCCAGATCGACGACCTGGTGCACGAGATCCGCCTCCGCACCGAGCGGGACGAGCGCGTCCTGGTCACCACCCTCACCAAGAAGATGGCCGAGGACCTGACGGACTACTTCCTCGAACTGGGCGTACAGGTCCGCTATCTGCACAGCGACGTCGACACCCTGCGCCGTATCGAGCTGCTGCGCGAACTGCGCGCCGGCGAGTACGACGTCCTGGTGGGCATCAACCTCCTCCGGGAGGGACTCGACCTCCCCGAGGTGTCCCTCGTGGCGATCCTCGACGCCGACAAGCAGGGCTTCCTCAGGTCGGGGACCTCCCTGATCCAGACGATCGGGCGCGCGGCGCGCAACGTCTCCGGCCAGGTCCACATGTACGCGGACCGGATCACCCCGGCGATGGAACAGGCCATCGACGAGACCAACCGCCGCCGCGAGAAGCAGATCGCGTACAACACCGAGCGGGGCCTGGACCCGCAGCCGCTGCGCAAGAAGATCAACGACATCGTCGCGACCATCGCGCGCGAGGAGGTCGACACCGAGCAACTGCTCGGCACCGGCTACCGCCAGGGCAAGCAGGCCAAGACACCCGTGCCGTCGCTCTCCGGCCGCGCGGGGGCCGAGACCGGGCGGCCGGGCCGGAAGACCGCCAAACAGGGCGCGGTGGTCACCGACCGGCCCGCGGCCGAACTGGCCGGAATCATCGAGGAGATGACCGAGCGCATGCGCGCGGCGGCGGCTGATCTCCAGTTCGAGGTGGCGGCGCGACTGCGTGACGAAGTGGGCGAACTGAAAAAGGAGTTGCGGCAGATGAGGGAGGTAGGACTCGCCTGACGCCGTCACACCTGGTGTGTTGCAGGAACGACACAAAAACGGCCGAAGTCTCCTGCGCTGTCAGTGCGACTGCGTAGGGTACGGGACAACCGCACACACGGACGGTTGCGGGGGAACTTCCGAGAGGGGACAGCGCGTGGTGGACGTATCCAAGGGCGGTACGCCCGGGGGCCCTGGGGTCAATCTGACCAAGGGGCAGGCCATCAGCCTGGAGAAGAGGGGCGGCGGCACCCTGACGGCCGTGCGCATGGGGCTCGGCTGGCAGGCCGCGCCGCGCCGCGGTCTGTTCGGGTCACGCACCCGTGAGATCGACCTGGACGCCTCGGCGGTGCTCTTCGCCGACAAGCAGCCGGTCGACGTGGTCTTCTTCCGCCACCTGGTCAGCGACGACGGTTCGGTGCGCCACACGGGCGACAATCTCGTCGGCGGCGCCGGACAGGGCGGCGACGACGAGGCGATCCTCGTGGACCTCCAGCGGGTCCCGGTCCACATCGACCAGATCGTCTTCACGGTGAACTCGTTCACCGGCCAGACGTTCCAGGAGGTGCAGAACGCCTTCTGCCGCATCGTCGACGAGACCAACGGCGACGAGCTCGCCCGCTACACGCTGGACGGCGGCGGTCAGTACACGGCCCAGATCATGGCCAAGGTGCACCGCTCCGGCAGCGGCTGGCAGATGACCGCGCTGGGCAATCCGGCCAACGGCCGGACGTTCCAGGACCTGATGCCGGCGATCCTGCCGCACCTGTAGGCACGGAAGGTCCGACGGCGCACGCGCAGCTCCCGGAGGCAAGGCCGCCGGGAGCTGCACCGCTTGCCGGACGGGAGCGGCCGGGGCTCCCCCCGGCCCGGCCGGCGGACCGGCGCAGCACCACCGAACGACATCACTACGGGCCACCGACGCGTGACCGACGAGGGGACAGAGGCGATGACGGCCGAGCTGGTCCGGGGGCAGAACCATCCCTTGCCCCACAGCCGACTGGAGATCCGGGTGACGGCCGGCACACCGGTCATGGCGTGTGCCTCCCTCGCCGACGACCGGGGGACCAGCCTCGGCGTCGAGGGCATCGCCCACCCCGGCTCGCCCGCCCTGCCCGGCATCGAGGTCTCCAAGCAGGCCACCACCGGACTGCGCTTCCATGTCGACCTGGAGGCCGTACCCGACCGCGCGCACCTGGTGCACCTGCTGCTCGCACTCCCCGACGGGGTCGGCGGCCCCGCCCGGTTCGGCGCCACCGCGGCCCCGTTCGCCGCCGTCACCTCCACCGACGGCACCGAGATCGCCAGCTTCACCCTCACCGGCCTCGAAGCGGAGTCCGCCGTCGTCGCCCTGGAGCTCTACCGCCGCCAGGGCGCCTGGAAGGTCCGCGCCGTCGGACAGGGGTACGCGGGCGGCCTCGCCGAGCTCTTCGGCGACCAGGGGCTGCCGGGGGCCCGCGAGTTCGCCGCCGGGATCCAGGAGGCGGTCACCCGCCACATGGCCGGCGCGATCCAGGCACCGCCGACCGGCGTGCCCGGCGCCGCCCGGGTACGCCCGGACAGGTCCGCGGCGGCCACCACCCAGACCGGCCAGACCGCGGGCACCACGGGCGCGGCGGTCCCGCCGCCCGGGACCCCCGGCCCCCCGCCCCAGCAGTTGCCCGGCACCCCCGGTCCGCAGCCGGCCGGACCGCCGGACGGCCAGAGCCCCCCGCCGGCCGCCGCCCCGCACACCACCCCCGGCGGACGGGTCGACTACACCCACCCCCGCCGCCGGACCACCGCCCCGCCCACCCCGCCGCCCGCGTCACCGCTCCAGCCCGAGCCCGGCAGGCCGCCCCGCCCCGTCGCCGGGGACGCGACCGGCTGGTCCATGGAGGAACGCCTCTACAACCAGGTGTGGGGCATGTTCGAGGACCTGGCCCGCGCCACCGCCGCCTACCGCAGCGCCGTCGACTTCGCCGAGTCCCGCATGGACCAGGAGCTGGACGGGGTCCTGTCCGACCCGCGCAGCCGGATAGGCGGCACCGGCGACGCCGCCCGTGAGGCCGCCCGCGCCAAGCGCGACCGGCTCACCGGCCAGGCGCGCGAGGCCCTGGACCGGGACCTCGGCCAGCTGGCCGCCGAGTCGGAGGTCGTCGAGCCCGCCCTGCCGCCCGCGTACGCCCGCTGGGACAACCCCGTCTGGCACGCCTACCGCGTCCCGATGGACAACCCGATGGCCCTGCGCCTCGGCGATCTCCACCTGCCCGAGCGCACCGATCTGCGCATCCCCATGCTGATCCGGCTCCCCCTGGAGCGCGGTCTGTGGATCGACAGCGGCCGGTCGGGCTCGGAAGGCGCCCTCATGCTGGACGAGAGCCAGCTGCGCGCGCTCGCCGTGGACCAGGCCGTCGGCCACGCCGCGCGTCTTCTCGCGGCGTACCCGCCCGGCGAGTTCAGCGTCCATGTCATCGACGCGGCGGGCGCCGCGGCCCGCTCGCTGGCCCCGCTGGTCGAGGCGGGCGTGCTGAGCCGGCCTCCGGCGGCCGGGGCCGCGGGGGTCGCCGCGGTGCTCGCGCGCCTCACCCGGCGGGTGGACCTGGTGCAGATGGCTGTCCGGGGCGGCGCGGCCGATTCCCTGCCGCCCGACCTGGACACCGGCGAGCAGCTGCTCATCGTGAACGACTTCCCGCACGGTTTCGACGACCGGGCGGTCACCCAGCTGCGCTATCTCGCCGACGAGGGCCCGGCCGTGGGCGTCCATCTGATGATGGTCGCCGACCGGGAGGACGCGAGTGCGTACGGCCCGGTGCTCGACCCCCTCTGGCGCTCACTGCTGCGGGTCACGCCCGTCGCCGACGACCATCTCGCCGACCCCTGGGTCGGCCACGCGTGGACGTTCGAGCCGCCGACCATGCCGCCGGGCAGCGCGATACTCCGGCGGGTGCTCGAACAGGTCGCCGAGGCGCGCCGCGCCTGGCGCCGCTGACGCGTCCGGTCACCCCTCCGCCCGTCCGTCTCTCCGCCCGTCCGCCCGTCTCGGGACCGGACCGGATGCCTCCGGTTGTGCCTCGAGTGGTCTCCCGATCACGCCCGATTCCGCCCGTATCCCGGCCTGAACAGCGCCCGACCCGCGCCCGCGCGCCCCCCTGGAGTGGGACTTTACCTTTTCTTGGTGTTTCCTGTACTCTCTGTTGAACGGAGGGGAGTACTCCCGCACCGCGACGTACCCGTCAATACGGACCGCCATCGGTCCCGGGGCGTCGGCCCGCCGGCGCCGATCAGACGCACGGGTGGAAGAGACCTCCGGCAGCGACAACGCTGATCAGTAGCGGTACGAAGCCGGAGGCACAGTGGACGTTTCATGGACTCTCTGGGCGCTGACCATTCTTGGTCTGAGCGCCCTGATCGCGGTCGACTTCTTCATCGGGCGCAAGCCCCATGACGTGTCGATCAAGGAAGCCGGAATCTGGACGATCGTCTGGATCGTTCTCGCCGCGCTGTTCGGGATCGGGCTGCTCGTCTTCGGCACCAGTCAGGCGTCGGGCGAGTTCTTCGCCGGATTCATCACCGAGAAGTCGCTCAGCGTCGACAACCTCTTCGTCTTCGTCCTGATCATGGCGAAGTTCGCGGTGCCCACCCAGCTTCAGCAGCGGGTGCTGCTCATCGGTGTGCTCATCGCCCTGGTCCTGCGGGCCATCTTCATCGCGGCGGGCGCGGCGATCATCGCCAGCTTCTCGTGGGTCTTCTACCTCTTCGGCGCGTTCCTGATCTACACGGCCTGGAAGCTCGTCCAGGAGGCGCGTGCCGGTGACGAGGAGGACGAGTTCGAGGAGAACCGCCTCCTGAAGTCCATCGAGCAGCGCTTCGGCGTCGCCGACAAGTACCACGGCACCAAGCTCTTCATACGGAACAACGGCAAGCGGGTGCTGACGCCGCTGATGGTGGTCATGCTCGCCATCGGCACCACCGATGTGCTGTTCGCGCTGGACTCGATCCCCGCGATCTTCGGCCTGACCCAGGACCCGTACATCGTCTTCACCGCCAACGCCTTCGCCCTGATGGGTCTGCGGCAGCTGTACTTCCTGATCGGCGGACTGCTCAAGAAGCTGGTCCACCTCAGCTACGGTCTGTCGATCATCCTCGGCTTCATCGGTGTCAAGCTCGTGCTGCACGCGCTGCACGAGAGCGGGGTGCATGTCCCCGAGATCACCATTCCGTTCTCGCTCGCCGTCATCTGCGGTGTACTGATCATCACCACGATCACCAGCCTGATCGCCTCCCGCAAGCAGGCGGAACGCGAGGCGGCCGAGGCCGCGGCCGACGGCACGAACAGCGTCACGGACAGTGCCACGGACCGGGGTCCGACCACGGACAAGGACGGTGCGGGCAAGGCCGACGTCGACGCCTGAGACGCCCGACGCGCCTGATCGTGGCGCGGAAACGGGATCGGGGCGGGTGGCCGATGCCACCCGCCCCGGTCCGTGTCGTCCTCCGACTGCCCGACTGCCTACCTGCCCGACGCCGGACAGCGGCCGTCGGCTACCAGCCGCGTGCGCGCCAGGCGGGAAGATGCGGGCGCTCGGCGCCGAGCGTCGTGTCGTCGCCGTGGCCCGGATAGACCCAGGTCTCGTCCGGCAGCAGATCGAACAGCTTGGTCTCGACATCGTCGATCAGACGCGTGAAGGCGGCCGGGTCCTGTCGCGTGTTGCCCACCCCGCCGGGAAAGAGGCAGTCGCCCGTGAAGAGATGCGGGTGACCGTGCGGGTCGTCGTACGCCAGGGCGATCGAGCCCGGCGTATGTCCGACGAGCCGGCGCGCGGTCAGCTCGATCCGCCCGACCCGGACGGTGTCGCCGTCCTCGACGGGCACATCGGTCGGGACCGGGATCCCCTCCGCGTCGTACCGTCCGGCGTACGTCGTCGCGCCGGTGGCGGCCACCACCTCGGCCAGCGCCTGCCAGTGGTCCGCGTGCCGGTGCGTGGTGACGACGGACGCGATGCCGTCGTCACCGATCAGCGTGAGAAGCGTGGCCGCGTCGTTCGCGGCGTCGATCATCAGCTGCTCGCCGGTGGCCCGGCAGCGCAGCAGATAGGCGTTGTTGTTCATCGCGCCGACGGCGACCTTGGAGATCACGAGATCCGTCAACTCGTGCACGTCGGCCGGTCCGTCGAGCTTCACGGCTCCGCTGTACGTCATACGACGCAGCCTATAGCGCGGGCAGTACGGGCAGCGGGGAGAGCGCCGTGCGGAGCGCCGACCCGTCACGGCGTCCGGCCAGCCAGCCCATCAGGTCCGCCGCCGGGCCGGTGACCGGGACCGCCGTGCCGTCGGCGCGGCCGGTCCGCCAGCCGCGTCCGTCCGGCGTGCTCAGGGCGAGCGGCGGCACGTCCGGGTGCCCGGCGAAGCGCTCGGTCAGGAAGTCGATCTCGCGCCCGGTGAAATCGTCGGGCAGGTCTTCGAGCTCCAGGCCGATGTCCAGGTCGACATGGTGGATCCACACCTCGACCAGCCTGCGGAACGGCACCCGGGCGGCTATGTCCGTGACCCCGTTGCGCAGGGCGACCGTGCGTGCCCAGTCGGCGGGGACGGCGGCCACCCGCCGGAAGTGCTCGGCCGTGGCGCGTACGTCGGCGACCTGTGCGGCCGGGGTGCGGGGCGCGTCCCGCACGATCTCGGCCTCGCGGGTGGCGGTGTCCGGGTACATGGGCCGGCCTTCGAGCACATTGACGAGCGCGTCCGCGTTTCTGGCCAGATGCGCCAGTACGTGGCCACGGCTCCAGCCCGGAAGCCGTGACGGCCCGGCCACGGATCCGTTGTCCAGACGGGCGGCCGCGGTGAGGAGCCGCTCGGTCGCCGTGTGCAGGGATTCCAGGTCGCGCACATGATCGAGCATGGCGCCGACGATAGCCCACCACTCCTTCGGGTGAACGAGGTTGCCGAGCGCCGTAAATCGAATGTGCGTGCTATAGGCTCGGCGGAGGCATCCTGGAAAGGAGCCCTCGCGGCCCGGTGGACCAGTGACCCGGGTCATCCCGTTCGGCAGTCCCTCGCTCCGGCGAGCCCCCTTACTCTGGGAAGGGGGCTCCGCCCCTGCTTCTCTCCAGAAAGGTGCGGACCGGCGTGGCCGACCGTCTCATCGTCCGTGGCGCTCGCGAACACAATCTCAAGAACGTCTCGCTCGACCTTCCCCGTGACTCCCTGATCGTCTTCACCGGGCTCTCCGGGTCGGGCAAGTCCTCCCTCGCGTTCGACACGATCTTCGCCGAGGGGCAGCGCCGCTATGTCGAGTCGCTGTCCTCCTACGCCCGGCAGTTCCTCGGCCAGATGGACAAGCCGGACGTCGACTTCATCGAGGGTCTCTCCCCGGCCGTCTCCATCGACCAGAAGTCCACCTCCCGCAATCCGCGCTCGACGGTCGGCACGATCACCGAGGTCTACGACTACCTCCGGCTGCTCTTCGCCCGTATCGGCAAGCCGCACTGCCCCGAGTGCGGCCGGCCGATCACCCGCCAGTCGCCGCAGGCCATCGTGGACCGGGTGCTGGAGCTTCCCGAGGGCAGCCGGTTCCAGGTGCTGTCGCCGCTGGTCAGGGAGCGCAAGGGTGAGTTCGTCGACCTGTTCGCCGACCTTCAGACGAAGGGGTACAGCAGGGCGCGGGTCGACGGGCGGACGATCCAGCTGAGCGAGCCGCCCACGCTCAAGAAGCAGGAGAAGCACACCATCGAGGTGGTGGTCGACCGCCTCACGGTGAAGGGCGGCGCCAAGCGCCGGCTGACCGACTCGGTCGAGACCGCGCTCGGTCTCTCCGGCGGCATGGTCGTGCTCGACTTCGTGGACCTCCCCGAGGACGACCCCGAGCGCGAGCGGATGTATTCGGAGCATCTGTACTGCCCGTACGACGACCTGTCGTTCGAGGAGCTGGAGCCCCGCTCGTTCTCGTTCAACTCGCCCTTCGGCGCCTGCCCGGACTGCACGGGCATCGGCACCCGTATGGAGGTCGACCCGGAGCTGATCGTCCCGGACGAGGAGCGTTCGCTGGACGACGGCGCCATCCACCCCTGGTCGCACGGCCACACGAAGGAGTACTTCGGCCGGCTCATCGGCGGACTGGCCGAGTCGGTCGGCTTCCGTACGGACATCGCCTGGGCGGGACTGCCGCAGCGCGCCAAGAAGGCGCTGCTGTACGGCCACAAGACCCAGGTCGAGGTGCGGTACCGGAACAGGTACGGCCGCGAGCGGGCGTACACGACGCCCTCCTTCGAAGGCGCGGTCTCCTTCGTCAAGCGGCGGCACTCCGAGGCGGAGAGCGACACCAGCAGGGAGCGCTTCGAGGGGTACATGCGGGAGGTGCCCTGCCCGACGTGTCACGGCACCCGGCTCAAGCCGCTCGTCCTCGCCGTCACGGTCATGGACCGGTCCATCGCCGACATCTCCTCGATGTCGATCAGTGAGTGCGCCGACTTCCTCGGCAGGATGACGCTGAACGCCCGGGACAAGAAGATCGCCGAACGGGTCCTCAAGGAGGTCAACGAACGGCTGCGGTTCCTGGTCGACGTCGGTCTGGACTATCTCTCGCTCAATCGCGCGGCCGGCACCCTCTCCGGCGGCGAGGCCCAGCGCATCCGGCTCGCCACCCAGATCGGTTCCGGTCTGGTCGGGGTGCTGTACGTGCTGGACGAGCCGTCCATCGGCCTGCACCAGCGGGACAACCACCGGCTGATCGAGACCCTGATCCGGCTGCGCGACATGGGCAACACCCTGATCGTGGTGGAGCACGACGAGGACACCATCAAGGTGGCCGACTGGGTCGTGGACATCGGCCCCGGCGCGGGCGAGCACGGCGGCAAGGTCGTCCACTCCGGCCCGTTGAAGGAGCTCCTGGACAACGAGGAGTCGATCACCGGGCAGTATCTGTCCCGCAAGAGGGCCATCCCGACGCCGGAGGTCCGCCGACCGGTCGACCCCGGCCGCAGGCTCACCGTGCACGGCGCGCGGGAGAACAATCTGCGGGACATCGACGTCTCGTTCCCGCTCGGTCTGTTCACCGCCGTCACCGGCGTCTCCGGATCCGGCAAGTCGACGCTGGTCAACGACATCCTCTACACACATCTGGCCCGTGAGCTGAACGGCGCCAAGTCGGTGCCGGGGCGCCATGTCCGGGTCGACGGGGACGACCAGGTCGACAAGGTGGTCCATGTGGACCAGTCGCCCATCGGCCGTACGCCCCGGTCCAACCCGGCGACGTACACCGGGGTCTTCGACCATGTGCGCAAGCTCTTCGCCGAGACGATGGAGGCGAAGGTCCGCGGTTATCTCCCCGGACGCTTCTCCTTCAACGTCAAGGGCGGTCGCTGCGAGAACTGCGCGGGCGACGGCACGATCAAGATCGAGATGAACTTCCTGCCGGACGTGTACGTCCCGTGCGAGGTCTGCCACGGCGCGCGCTACAACCGGGAGACCCTGGAGGTCCACTACAAGGGCAAGTCCATCGCCGAGGTGCTGGACATGCCGATCGAGGAGGGGCTCGACTTCTTCGAGGCCGTCCCGACCATCTCGCGCCACCTCAGGACACTCAACGAGGTGGGGTTGGGGTACGTGCGGCTCGGCCAGTCCGCGCCGACGCTCTCCGGCGGTGAGGCGCAGCGCGTGAAGCTCGCCAGCGAACTCCAGAAGCGGTCCACCGGCCGCACGGTGTACGTGCTGGACGAGCCCACCACCGGTCTGCACTTCGACGACATCAGCAAGCTGATCAGCGTGCTGTCCGGGCTGGTCGACAAGGGCAACTCGGTGATCGTCATCGAGCACAACCTGGACGTCATCAAGACGGCGGACTGGGTGGTCGACATGGGTCCCGAGGGAGGCAACGGCGGCGGTCTCGTCGTCGCCGAGGGCACCCCGGAGCAGGTGGCCGGGATCGCGACCAGCCACACCGGGAAGTTCCTGCGGGAGATCCTGGACGCGGAGCGGATCAGCGACGCCGCGTCCTCGGGCCGTACGAAGCCGGCGGCCCGCAGGACGGCGGCGAAGAAGACCGCTGCCAGGACCGCTGCCGAGAAGACCCCCGCCAAGTCCGCGGCGAAGGGCGCGAACACGTCCGCCGCCCAGGGCGCGGAGAAGGCTCCCGCCGCCAGGCGGACGGCCGCGAAGTCCCGCACGTCGTGACGCCGTTCGGCCGGGGCGCCCCCAAGGGGCCCTCGGCCGAACGTATGCGCGGGATCTGGGTCAGAATGGGCACCTTCCATCAATCGGCAGGATGAGAGACGAAGGTGTCCGAGCAGCAGCGCGCCGAGAGCGCTTCCATCGTCCGGATCATGGCAGAGGTCCTCGGAGCCGACGAGGTGAAGCCGTCCGACAGCTTCTACGACTTCGGCGGTACGTCCCTCCAGGCGGTACGCATATGCACCCGCGTCAAGCGGGAGTTGGGCATCCGGGTCTCGCCCGACACGCTCCTCGACAGCGACACGGTCGCCGACTTCCAGGCCGCCGTCCTCGCCCACGGCGAAACCGTCTGACGGGGACGGGGACCGGCTTCTCATGTCCCGCATGTCCCGCGAGCCCGGTGCCCGGCTCATCCACGAGGCGGTCGGGCACCAGGCCCGGCTCCGCCCCGACGCCGTCGCGCTCGTCCACGCCGGGCGGCGCGTCGGCTACCGGACGCTCGACCTGGCGGCGGAGGCGTACGCCGAGGAACTCGGCCGCCTCGGCGTGGGCCCCGGCCGCCTCGTGCCCGTGCTGCTGCCGCGCTCGCCCCAACTCGTGGCCGTACTCCTCGCCGTACTCAAACGCGGCGCCGCCTACGCGGCGCTCGATCCGGCACTGCCCGCCGGCCGGCTGCGGGCCCTGCTCGGCATGCTGGCGCCGCCCGTCGTCGTGGGCCCCGCCCCCGGCGGGCCCGGCGTGCCGCACGACGGCATCGACGGGATCGACGGGACCGACAGACACACCGTCTGGGCGCCGCCCGCCGAGGAGTTGAGCCAGGCCGCCCGGCGGGCACCGGCCGTCCCCCTGCGGCTGCCGGAGCCGGCCGACGGGTCCGCACCGGCCGCCGTGTTCTTCACCTCGGGCACCACCGGCACCCCCAAGGCCGTGGTCTCGCCACACCGTGCCACCACCCGGCTTTTCGGCCCGGACAGCTTCGCCGACTTCGGCCCCGGCCGGGTGATGTCCCAGACGGCACCCGTCTCCTGGGACGCGTTCGGCCTGGAGCTGTGGGGCATGCTGACCACCGGCGGCACGGCCGTCCTGCCCGACGGCGGCTACTTCCTCCCCGACGACCTGGCCGAACTCGTCACCGGCACCGGCCTGGACACCGTCTGGCTCACCGCCGCCCTCTTCAACCTCTTCGTGGACGAGGACCCCGACTGCTTCACCGGCCTGCGCCAGGTCCTCACCGGCGGCGAGCGGATGTCCGTCCCGCACGCCCGGACCTTTCTCGCCCGCCACCCGGACATCACGCTGCTCAACGGATACGGCCCGGTCGAGTGCTGCGTCTTCGTCACCACCCACCGGGTCCGCCCGGCCGACTGCGAGGCCGGGCACGGCATCCCGCTCGGTACGGCGGTCCCCGGCACCGGGATCCATGTCCTGGACGGCGCCACGGCCGTTCCGCCGGGCACGCTCGGCGAGATCTGTGTCTCCGGCGAGGGCCTGGCCGACGGCTATCTCGGCGACGAGGCGGCCACGGCGGCGGGTTTCACCACGTTCGACCCCGGCGGCGGCCCCCGCCGGATCTACCGCACCGGCGACCTCGGCCGGCTGGACGACGAGGGTGTCCTGCACTTCCACGGCCGCGCCGACCGGCAGGTCAAGATATCCGGGCACCGGGTCGAACCCGCCGAGACGGAGGCCGCGGCCCTGCGCCTGCGGGGGGTCCGGGAGTGCGTCGCCGTTCCGGTCGCGGGTGCGAGCGGCGCGTACGAACGGCTCGCGCTCTTCTACACCGGGGAACCGCCGTCCGACCGGGCCGACGGGACCACCGACGACCACCCGGCCACCGGACCGGAGGCCGGTCCCGGAACCGGACGTGGACCCGGATCCGAGTCCGACGGCGCCGCACCGGACGCCGAGACCGTACGCCGCGCGCTCGCCGCCGTACTGCCACGCGCCCAAGTGCCCCACGACATCCGCCGGATCACTTCCTTCCCACGGACGCCGCGCGGAAAGACCGACATCGCCGCCCTGTTGGACCCACCGGGCTGACCGGCGCATGATCGGTGTCTGATTATCGCCGTACCGGCCTCCTCAGCCACCCCCAGAGGTCCGTCCCAGTCGTTCGCACCACGAAGCGAGAAGCGATGGAACCGCGTACCTATCCCATGTCGTTCGAGCAGGAATCGATCTGGCTCAACGACCAGTATCAGCAGGGTGTCTCGCGCTATCTGGAGTCGTGGGTCCACCGGCTGCGGGGCCCCGTCGACATCGTTGCCGTCGAGACCGCGCTGACCGGAATCGTGGCCCGGCACGAGGCGCTGCGCAGCAGACTGGTGCTGGTCGGCACAATGCCCCGGCAGATCGTCGTACCGCCGCCGCGCGTCCCGGTCGACGTACGGCGGATCACGGCGGACCAGTGCGCGACGGCGCTCACGGACGCCGTCACCCGGCAGACGGACCTGGGTGAACCGCCCCTGCTGCGGGCCACGTTGCTGCTGATCGCCGCCGACGGCGCGCCCGCGCCCGGCCCCGACGACCGGGAGCACGCGGACAGGGGCGACGAGAGGGACCGGGCGCACGCGGGCGAGGACCCGGAGCGCGCGACCGATGAGTCCGTACTGGCCGTGGCGATCCACCACGCCGTCATCGACGGCTGGTGCTTCAGCCTCCTCGACCGGGAGTTCAGCGAGCTCTACCGCGCCGCGGTGGAGGGCGGCCCGCCCCGGCTCCCCGACCTGCCGCTCCAGTCCGGGCCGTACGCCGAGCGGCAGCGCGGCACCGGTGCCGCGCACCGCGCCGAACTGGTCGAGCACTGGCGGGCCGAACTGGCGGGCGCGCCCGGCGAGTCGTCCTTCCCGGCCGACCGCCCCCGGCCGCCGGCGCTCAGCCACCACGGCGGCCGGGCCGAGTTCACCGTCGACGCCGCCACCGGGGAACGGATACGCGGCCTCGCCGCCCGGCTGCGGACCACCCGCTTCGTCGTGCTGGCCGCCGCGCTGACCGCGCTGATCGGGCGCCACACCGGCCAGGACGACGTCGTCATCGGCACCCCCGTGTCACGGCGCGACGAACCGGAGACCGAGGACCTCATCGCCTGTCTCACCGACCTGCTGCCGCTGCGCGGACGGCCCCGCCACGACCGGACCTTCACCGACCTGGTGACGGAGACGAAGCACCAGGTCAGGTCGGCCGTCCGGCACAAGGACGTGCCGTACGGGCGACTGGTGCGGGAGTTGGGCGTCGAGCGCACACTGAGCCGGTTCCCGCTGTTCCAGGTGGTGTTCGCGGTCGACGACGCGCCCCCGTCGGCGCTGACCCTGCCGGGTGTCGAGGCCGAGCGGGTCCAGGTGCACGCCGGGACCGCCAAGTACGACGTGTTTCTGCATCTGATACCCGACGGGGGCGGCTACCGGGGGCTGTGGGAATACACCGCCGACCTGTTCGAACACACCACGGCCGAACGTCTCGCGGCCCGCTTCCGTACCCTCCTCGCCGACGCCGTCGCCCACCCGGAGACCGCCCTTCAGGACCTCGCCCTCCTGCCCGCCGACGAGGAGCGCCGGGCGCTCACCGAGTGGGCGCACGGAAAGCCCCCGCCCGCCGGCGTGCCGCTCGTGCACGAGGCGTTCGCGCGCGTGGCGCGGCGTACCCCGGACGCCCCCGCCGTCGTCGCGGACGGGCGGAGCCTGACGTACGCGGAGGTGGACGCCGCCGCCGACCGGATCGCCGCGCTGCTCCTCGCGCGGGGCGCCGTACGCCGCCCCGTGGGTGTGTGCCTGGAACGGACGGCCGATCTGCCGGTGGCCGTTCTCGGGGTGCTGCGGGCGGGCGGCAGCTGTGTGCCGGTCGACCCGGGCCACCCGGCGGAGCGGATCGCGTTCACGGTGCGGGACAGCGGGATCGACGTGCTCCTCACCCAGCGCGGGTGCCGGCCGGAGGGGCTGCCCGCCGGGGTCGAGGCGCTGCTCCTGGACGACCTGCCGGACCCCCCGCACCTGCCGGACGCGTCTGCCCCCTCGGACCTCTCGGACCTCTCGCATCTGCCGGTTCGGCTGGACGCCCCCGCTCCGGCCCCGGTCGTCCCCGTGGCCCCCGACGACCTCGTGTACGTCATCTACACCTCGGGGTCCACGGGCCGCCCCAAGGGCGTCGCCATGGAGCACGGCCCGCTCGCCAACCTGGTCGACTGGCAGCGCCGCCGGTCGGCGGCCGGGTCGTCCGGCGGCGCCGGGCCCCGCACACTCCAGTTCGCACCCCTCGGTTTCGACGTCGCGTTCCAGGAGATCTTCGCCACCTGGGCGGCGGGCGGCGCCCTCGTCCTCGTCGGCGAAGAGGCCCGCAGAGATCCCCACCAACTCCTCGACCTGATCGACTCGGAGCGGATCCAGCGGCTGTTCCTGCCGTTCGTCGCGTTGCAGCGGCTGGTGGAGTACGCGTGCGCCACCGACCGGCGCTGCGACTCTCTTGAAGAGGTCCTCACGGCGGGCGAACAGCTTCAGGTCACACCCGCCCTGCGGCGGTTCTTCGGCACGCTCACCCGGGCCACGCTGGAGAACCAGTACGGCCCCTCGGAGACCCATGTCGTGACGGCGGAGCGGCTGGGGCCCGACCCGGCCCGCTGGCCCGATCTGCCGAGCATCGGCCGCCCCGTCGACGGCGCCGTCGTCGTCCTGCTCGACGAACGGCTGCGGCCCGTTCCGCCGGGCGCCGTGGGCGAGTTGTGCGTCGGCGGCCCGGTGGTCGCACGCGGCTACATGGGGCTGCCCGGACCGACGGCCGAACGGTTCGTCACCGGCGACCTCCCGGGCACCCGGCCCGCCACGCCTCCCCGAACCCGGGCCGGTCGCTTCTACCGCACCGGGGACCTGGCCCGGCTGCTGCCCGACGGCCGCATCCAGTACATCGGGCGGAGCGACGGCCAGGTCAAGATCCGGGGCCACCGGGTGGAGACCGGCGAGGTGGAGGCCGCCGTACGCGCCCTGCCCGGGGTCGCCGACGCGGCGGTCGTGGCGCGGGACCTCGGACCGGGCGCCGGAAAACGGCTGATCGCCTACTACCTCACCGGCGACCGGGCGAAGGCCCGCCCGGGGGAGATACGCGAGAGGCTGCGCGCCGTGCTGCCCGACCCGCTGGTCCCGGCGCGCTGCGTCCCGCTCGACCGCTTCCCGCTCACCTCGACCGGCAAGGTGGACCGGGCCGCGCTCGCCGCACGGGCCGACGGGGACGAGGAGGGGGACGGGAACGACGGCTCCGTACGGGACGCTGCCACGCCCCTCACCGTCACGGAGGAGCGCGTCGCACAGCTCTGGTCCGCGCTGCTCGGCCGGGGCACCGTCGGCCCGCAGGACGACTTCTTCGTACTCGGCGGCGACTCCCTGCTCGCGACCCGGCTGGTCCTCGCGCTCCGGGAGGAGCTGGGCGTCCGGATGCCGCTCCGTTCGGTCTTCACCACACCGACGCTCGCGGGCCTCGCCGCACTGGTCGACGCCGCCGCCGGGACACCGCGACCCCTCGCGGACCACTCCTCCGCAGAAGGACACGCGACAACAGACCGGCACGCCTCAGCAGAAGGGCACGCGACAGGGGAAGGGCACCCGACGGACATCCCCGGGCTGAGCGGCGACATCCGGCTCGCCCCCGACATCGTCGCCGCCGACGAGGTGCGCGCCGTCGTCCCCGACCCGGACCAGGTCCTGCTGACCGGGGCCACCGGCTTCCTCGGCGCCTTTCTCCTGAGGGAGCTGCTGCGCCGGACCGGCGCCACCGTCCACTGCCTGGTCCGGGGGAGCGACCGGCACGACGCCGGGAAACGGCTGCGCTCCGCCCTGGAGTCGTACGGCCTGGCCGACCCGGCCACCGAACACCGTGTGCGTGTCGTCGTGGGCGACCTCGCCCGGCCCCGCCTCGGTCTCACGACGGCCGGCTTCGACCGCCTCGCCCGGACCGTCGACGCCGTCTACCACTGCGGAGCCGCCGTCAACCTGGTCTTCTCCTACGGACAGTTGAGAGACACCAACGTCCACGGCACCCACGAGATCCTGCGGCTCGCCGCCCTGCACCGCACCGTGCCCGTCCATCACCTGTCCACCGCCGGGGTGTACGGAGGCGGCCCGTCCACGGGCCCCGGCGCCACCGGAGAGGGCCCCGGACGTCCTGTCCGTCCCGAGGACCCGACCGGACCGCCGGAGGCGCTGGAGCACGGCTACACGCAGAGCAAGTGGGCCGCAGAGCGGCTCGCCGACGCGGCACGGGAAAGGGGGCTGCCCGTCACCGTGTACCGGCCGACGCGGATCACCGGCGAGTCGACCACCGGCGTGTGCCAGACGGGCGACTTCATGTGGCTCCTGCTGAAGGGCTGTGTCCAGGCGGGCGTCGCCCCGGCCGGGGTCGACACGGCCTTCGACCTCGTACCGGTGGACTTCGTCGCCGCCGCCGTCGTGGCGCTGTCCCGCCAACCCCGTTCGGCGGGGCGGACGTTCCACCTCACCGGGAAGCGCCCGTTGCGGCTGGACACCGCCGTGGCCCGCCTGCGCGCACTCGGCCACCCCATGATGGACGTGCCGCCCGCCGACTGGCTCGCCGCCACCGAGGCGGACCCCGGCAACGCCGCCTTCCCGCTGCTCTCGGCGATGGCCGCCGAGACCCGCGGCGGTGGCTCGGAGGGCAGCCTGCTCCTCGACGGGGAGGGCACCCGGCGCGCGCTGGAGGGCACCGGCATCGTCTGCCGCGAGGTGGACGACGCGGTCTTCCGTACCTACGTGGAGTACTTCACCCGCACGGGGTTCCTGCCGCCCCCGCCACCCTCCCGCGCGGTCGGCGTCCCCCGCCCCACCGCCCCGCCCCGCTACACCACCTCGGCCTCATAAGGAGGTTCGGCGCCCGTACGCGAGCAGGTGACGGCGGCGGCCCGCGCGGCGTACCGAAGGACGTCCCGCCACCCCGCCGCCCCGAGCCCGTCCAGTGCCCGCTCCGACAGGGCGTCGCGGGCGGCCAGCCCGTGCAGCAGCGCGGCGTTCACCGTGTCGCCCGCGCCGATCGTGTCGACGACGTCCACCGGGACGGCCGGTACGGAGACCTCCACCCCGGCCCGTGTCCGTACGCTCAGCCCGGCCCCGCCCCGCGTCAGCACCACCGCCGCCGGACCGCGCGGCACGCCCCCGAGCCATCGCGCGTCCTCCTCGGAGAGCTTCAGCAGCGTCACGTACGGCAGCCGGCCGGCGAAGCGCGCACGGCCGGCGCCGGCGTCCGGGATCAGCGCGGGCCGGATGTTCGGGTCGAGGAGGGTGAACAGCCCGCGCTCCGCCTCGCGGCGCAGCAGCGCCTCGTAGGCACGCGCACCCGGCTCCAGCACCAGTGAACATCCTCCGAGGGCCAGCGCCGTCGCCGACGGCGGGAGCGGCGGCGGCAGTTCGAAGAGCCGGTCGGCGGTGCCCCCGGCGTAGAAGACGTAGTCGGCCCCGCCGTCGCCTCCCGGAGAGGCGACGGCGAGCGTCGTCGGTTCGGGGCCCCTCTGTACGAGGGAGGTGTCCACGCCCGCCGTACGGAGCCCCGCCAGCAGCGCGGTGCCGAAGCCGTCCGTGGAGACCCGCGAGCAGAAGGCGGCCGGGGAGCCGAGCCGGCCGAGGGCGACGGCGGTGTTGTACGGGCCGCCGCCGAGCCGGGGCAGCAGGGGCGGCAGCGGGCCGTCCGTCCCGGCGGCGACCGCGCCCCCGTTTCCGGCACCACTCGCCGGGTCCCGCCGGGGAACCAGGTCGACCAGGGACTCTCCAGCGACGACGATCACGCCGCCGAACGTACCCGTCGTCCATGCGTGCGACAGCGCCCGCGGCGCCGGCCGCGCCCGGACGGGGGAACCGGACGCCCCATGCCGGTGGCGCGACCGCCCCGGTAAGGTCGGGCGCAGTGCCAGCCCCCGAGCATTGGAGACGCCATGCCCGCCCGGCCCACCCCCCGTCGTACCGTCCTCAAAGGGGCCGCGCTCGCCGGCGCCGCCGGTGCCGGTCTGGCCGCCTGTTCCACCGAGTCCAAGGTCGGCCACGCCGAGGAGCCGACCCCGACCGCCCCGGTGGACCTCGGCCCGGCCGACGCCGTACCCGTCGGCGGCGCCAAGCTCTTCCAGGACCAGCGTCTGGTGGTGAGCTGCCCCGCCGAGGGCCAGTACCGGGCCTTCAGCGCGCAGTGCACCCACGCGGGCTGCCTGCTGGACAAGGTGGAGGGCACCGAGGGCAACTGCCCGTGCCACGGCAGCCGGTTCGACGTCACGACGGGCAAGGCGACGAGGGGGCCGGCGACGGAGCCGCTGCCCGAGGTCCCGGTCAGCGCGAAGGACGGCAAGCTCGTCGCGGGCCCCGGCGCCTGAGCCGAGAGGAACCGGCCCCGGCGCCTGAGCCGGTACCCCGAAGCCCGTGCCGACGGTAGCGGGCCCCGGCTCCCGGCCCGGGTGCACCCCGACCCCGGGCCCGTACCGCCTGCCGCGCACCCCTGCCGTACCCTTCCCGCCCGGCCCTCACCGGCCCCGGGCGCACCACCCGGCGGGAACCCACCCCCGGGCGCCCCGCCGACACCCCGGCGGGAGCGCCCCGGGGGCCCGCCCGACACCCGCGCGGAGCCATCCGGCGTGGCCCGGCTGTCGGTGCCCGCACGTAGGGTGGAGACCATGGCAGACCCCTCCAGCTACCGCCCCAAGCCGGGACAGATCCCCGACTCCCCGGGGGTCTACCGCTTCCGCGACGACCACCGCCGGGTGATCTACGTCGGGAAGGCCAAGAGCCTGCGCCCCCGGCTCTCCAGTTACTTCCAGGACCTGGCCAATCTCCACCCGCGCACCCGCACGATGGTCACCACGGCCGCGTCCGTCGAGTGGACCGTCGTCTCCACGGAGGTCGAGGCACTCCAGCTGGAGTACTCGTGGATCAAGGAGTACGACCCCCGGTTCAACGTCAAGTACCGGGACGACAAGAGCTACCCGTATCTCGCGGTCACCCTCAACGAGGAGTTCCCGCGCGTGCAGGTCCTGCGCGGCGCCAAGCGCAAGGGCGTGCGCTACTTCGGGCCGTACGGGCACGCGTGGGCCATCCGCGAGACCGTCGACCTGATGCTGCGTGTGTTCCCCGTACGCACCTGCTCCGCCGGGGTGTTCAAGAACGCCGAGCGCACCGGCCGCCCCTGCCTCCTCGGCTACATCGGCAAGTGCTCGGCGCCCTGCGTCGGCCGCGTCACCCCGGACGAGCACCGTGAACTCGCCGAGGAGTTCTGCGACTTCATGGCCGGCCGCACCGGCGCGTACATCCGCCGGCTGGAGCGCCGGATGGCCGACGCCGCCGAGGACATGGAGTACGAGCGGGCCGCCCGGCTGCGCGACGACATAGGGGCGCTGCGCCGCGCGATGGAGAAGAACGCCGTCGTCCTCGCCGACGCCACCGACGCCGATCTGATCGCCGTCGCCGAGGACGAGCTGGAGGCGGCCGTCCAGATCTTCCACGTGCGCGGCGGACGGGTCCGGGGCCAGCGCGGCTGGGTCACCGACAAGGTCGAGGCGGTCGACACGTCGGGCCTCGTCGCGCACGCCCTCCAGCAGCTCTACGGGGAGGAGACCGGCGACTCGGTTCCCAAGGAGGTGCTCGTCCCCGCCCTGCCCGGGGACGAGAAGGAGACCGACGCGCTCGCCCAGTGGCTGAGCGACCGGCGCGGCTCGTACGTCTCCCTGCGGATCCCGCAGCGCGGCGACAAGAAGGACCTGATGGCGACGGTGGAGCGCAACGCCCAGCAGTCGCTCGTCCTGCACAAGACGAAGCGCGCCAGCGACCTGACGACCCGCTCACGCGCCCTGGAGGAGATCGCGCGGGCGCTGGAGCTGGACAGTGTGCCGCTGCGGATCGAGTGCTTCGACATCTCGCACCTCCAGGGGGAGGACGTGGTCGCCTCGATGGTCGTGTTCGAGGACGGCCTGGCGCGCAAGAGCGAGTACCGCCGCTTCCAGATCAAGGGCTTCGAGGGCCAGGACGACGTCCGTTCCATGCACGAGGTGATCAGCCGGCGCTTCAGGCGCTACCTCGCGGAGAAGGAGCGGACCGGCGAGTGGACGGAGGAGGACGCGGCACCGGCCGTCTTCCCGCCGCCGGCCGATCCCGCCGCACCCGACGGCGGCCCGGACCTGGCACGGCCGCCCTCTCCCAAGGAGGACGACGGCCGGCCGAAGCGCTTCGCCTACCCGCCCCAGCTCGTCGTGGTCGACGGCGGGCAGCCCCAGGTGGCCGCCGCCCAGCGGGCCATGGACGAGCTCGGCATCGACGACGTCGCGGTGTGCGGGCTCGCCAAACGCCTCGAAGAGGTCTGGGTGCCCGGCGACGACGACCCGGTGGTGCTGCCGCGCTCCAGCGAGGGCCTGTACCTCCTCCAGCGCGTACGCGACGAGGCGCACCGCTTCGCCCTCAGGTATCAGCGGTCCAAACGGGCCAAACGTGTCCGGAGCAGCCCCCTGGACGAGGTCCCCGGCCTCGGCGAGACCCGGAAACAGGCACTCATCAAGCATTTCGGCTCGGTGAAGAAGCTCCGGCAGGCCACAATCGAGCAGATCTGCGAGGTGCCAGGACTCGGCCGCAAGACGGCCGAATCCGTGGTCGCGGCCCTCGCCGGGGCCGCACCGGCGGCACCCGCGGTGAACACCGCGACAGGAGAGATCATGGAAGACGACGGGGGCAGCACGGATGACTGAGCAGGAGCGGGACGGAGTGGCGGACATGAGCACGGATGAGCCCGAGGAGACCGCGAAGGGAGCGGCGGGGGCGGTGGACGGGACCGCCGGGGAGACGGCCGGCGGGGAGCCCGGGAACGGCCGGGCGGCCGGGCCGGCCGCCCCCGAGGGGATGGTGCCCGAGCCCGCCATTCCCGAGCTGGTGATCATCTCCGGCATGTCGGGCGCGGGCCGCAGCACCGCCGCCAAGTGTCTGGAGGACCTCGGCTGGTTCGTGGTGGACAACCTGCCGCCCGCGCTGATCCCCACCATGGTCGAGCTCGGCGCCCGCTCCCAGGGCAACGTGGCCCGCATCGCGGTGGTGGTCGACGTCCGCGGACGCCGCTTCTTCGACAACCTCCGCGAGTCACTGGCCGACCTCGACGCCAAGCACGTCACCCGGCGGATCGTGTTCCTGGAGTCGTCCGACGAGGCACTGGTCCGCCGCTTCGAGTCCGTACGCCGCCCGCACCCCCTCCAGGGCGACGGCCGGATCGTGGACGGCATCGAGGCCGAGCGCGAACTGCTGCGCGAACTGCGCGGCGACGCCGACCTGGTCATCGACACCTCCAGCCTCAACGTCCACGAGCTGCGCGCCAAGATGGACGCCCAGTTCGCGGGCGACGAGGAGCCGGAGCTGCGGGCCACCGTCATGTCGTTCGGCTACAAGTACGGCCTGCCGGTCGACGCCGACCTGGTGGTCGACTGCCGCTTCCTGCCCAACCCGCACTGGGTCCCCGAGCTGCGCCCCTTCACCGGCCTCAACGAGGAGGTGTCCGGCTATGTCTTCAACCAGCCGGGCGCCAAGGAGTTCCTGGACCGCTACACGGAGCTGCTGGAGCTGATCGCCACCGGCTACCGCCGTGAGGGCAAGCGCTATGTCACCGTCGCCGTCGGCTGCACCGGCGGCAAGCACCGTTCCGTCGCCATGTCCGAGAAGCTCGGCGCCCGGCTGGCCGCGGAAGGCGTCGAGACCGTGGTCGTCCACCGGGACATGGGGCGCGAGTGACCGGACGCAACTTCCGGCTGCGACGGCTGCGCAGGACCACGCCGACGCTGTCCGGCCGGGGACGCGGCGCCCAGCCCAAGGTCGTCGCGCTCGGCGGCGGCATGGGACTGTCCGCGTCCCTGACGGCGCTGCGCCGGATCACCGGCGACCTCACCGCCGTCGTCACCGTCGCCGACGACGGCGGCTCCAGCGGCCGGCTCCGTGAGGAGCTGGGCGTGCTGCCGCCGGGGGATCTGCGCAAGGCGCTGGCGGCGCTCTGCGGCGACGACGACTGGGGCCAGACCTGGGCCCGGGTCATCCAGCACCGCTTCCAGTCCAAGGGCGACCTGCACGAGCACGCGGTCGGCAATCTGCTGATCGTCGCCCTGTGGGAACAGCTCGGCGACCATGTCCTCGCTCTGGACCTGGTCGGCAAGCTCCTCGGCGCCCACGGCAGGGTGCTGCCGATGTCCGCCGTGCCGCTGGAGCTCCAGGCGCTCGTACGGGGCCACGACCCGGACCGCCCGGACGACATCGACACCGTGCGGGGACAGGCCACCGTCGCCCTCACCCGCGGCGAGGTGCAGTCCGTGCATCTCGTGCCGAACGACCCGCCGGCCGTCCCCGAGGCCGTCGCCGCCGTCCTCGACGCGGACTGGGTGGTGCTCGGTCCCGGCTCCTGGTTCTCCTCCGTGATCCCCCATCTGCTGGTGCCCGAACTGCTGGACGCGCTCGTCGAGACGAAGGCCCGGCGGGTCCTCTCGCTGAACCTCGCGCCACAACCCGGTGAAACCGAAGGGTTCTCACCGCAGCGTCATTTGGAGGTTTTGGGACGACACGCCCCTAAACTCGCCCTGGACGTGGTGCTGGCCGACGAGGCCGCCGTGCCCGACAGCGAGTCACTCTCCGATGCCGCGCGACGGTTCGGTGCCGCGGTCGAGCTGGCTCCCGTGGCCCGGCCCGACGGACTTCCGAAGCACGACCCGGAGCTGTTGGCCGCCGCGTACGACCGTATTTTTCGGATGCATGGAAGGATCGGCCCATGGCGATGACGGCAGCGGTGAAGGACGAGATCGCCCGGCTCCCCGTCACCCGTACGTGCTGCAGGAAGGCCGAAGTCTCGGCGATTCTCCGGTTCGCGGGTGGTCTCCACCTGGTGAGCGGGCGCATTGTGATCGAGGCGGAGCTGGACACCAGCATCGCCGCGCGCCGGCTCCGCAAGGACATCCTGGAGATCTTCGGACACAACTCCGAACTGGTGGTGATGGCCCCCGGCGGCCTGCGCCGCGGCAGCCGCTACGTCGTGCGGGTGATCACCGGCGGTGATCAGCTGGCCCGTCAGACGGGTCTGGTCGACGGCCGGGGACGGCCGATCCGCGGTCTGCCCCCGCAGGTGGTCTCCGGCGCGACCTGCGACGCCGAGGCGGCCTGGCGGGGCGCGTTCCTCTCGCACGGCTCGCTCACCGAGCCGGGCCGCTCCTCCTCGCTGGAGGTGACCTGCCCGGGGCCCGAGGCGGCCCTCGCGCTGGTGGGCGCCGCCCGCAGACTCCAGATCCCGTCCAAGGCCCGTGAGGTGCGCGGGGTGGACCGGGTCGTCGTACGGGACGGGGACGCGATCGGGGCACTGCTGACGCGGCTCGGGGCGCATGAGTCGGTGCTGGCGTGGGAGGAGCGGCGGATGCGCCGCGAGGTCCGTGCCACGGCCAACCGGCTCGCCAACTTCGACGACGCCAATCTCCGCCGCTCGGCGCGCGCGGCCGTGGCGGCCGGTGCCCGGGTGCAGCGCGCCCTGGAGATTCTGGGCGACGAGGTGCCCGAACACCTCGCCGCCGCCGGGCGGTTGCGGATGGAGCACAAGCAGGCGTCGCTGGAGGAGCTGGGCGCGCTCGCCGACCCCGCGCTCACCAAGGACGCGGTGGCCGGACGGATCCGCCGGCTGCTGGCCATGGCGGACAAGAAGGCGCAGGACCTGGGGATTCCGGGGACCGAGTCGACGCTGTCGGAGGAGATGGCGGACGGGCTGGTCGGCTGAGAACGGCCGCCACCGTCCCGCGCTCCGCTTCGGACAGCACCGAAGAACAGCGCGACGAACCGCACCGAAGAAGCACCGGGAAGCACCGAAGACGGACCCGGGAAGCACCGAGAGCAGCACCCGAGAAACGCCACCGAAGCACCGTCGAAGAACAGCACGAGCGGAACGTCTCGTACCGCTGTACGTCAACCTCGCCGCTGCCGGTACCCCCACGGGTACCGGCAGCGGCGTTTTGCCGGGCCTTGAGGGGGTCTTGACATGGCCATGTGGGTTGAGGAGCCTGACGGCGTCCCGTCACGCCTGTGACGGATCACAGCAAGGGGGGCACATGAGACGTGGAGCGAGATCCATAGTCGCGGCGGGCGCGCTGTTGCTGAGCGGAATCACGGCAGCACCAGGAGCGTTCGCCGAGAGTTCCACCGAGAAGTCCCCTGCCGCGGCCGGGGACAGCGTGAAGGTCTTCGACGCTGGGGTCACCGCCGAGCAGGTGCCGCTGCTCCTCGCGGCCGGCCAGGACGCCCACGAGCTGGGTGAACAGGTGCCCGAGGGCGGTACCGCGAAGGT
Organism: Streptomyces sp. NBC_01498; assembly: GCF_036327775.1. Classification (NCBI taxonomy): domain Bacteria; kingdom Bacillati; phylum Actinomycetota; class Actinomycetes; order Kitasatosporales; family Streptomycetaceae; genus Streptomyces; species Streptomyces sp. NBC_01498. The sequence goes on from NZ_CP109598.1 coordinate 5,744,981, forward strand.
CCAGCTCTTCCTCACCGACGACGAGGCGCGCGGCCTGGAGGCCCAGGGCGTCGACGTCACCGAACGACAGGTGTCCGCCAAAGCGGAATCCCGGCTGAGGGCGGCCGGGGACGGTGTCTTCCGTCCGTACAGCGGCCCCGGAGGTCTCCAGGAGGAGATCGTCGAGACGGCCGCGGCCCACCCCGGACTCACCAAGGTCGTCTCCCTCGGCAAGACGGTCCAGGGCAAGGACATCCTGGCCCTCAAGCTCACCAAGGGCGCGGCCAGGAGCAAGGACGGCTCCAAGCCCTCCGTCCTCTACATGTCCAACCAGCACGCCCGGGAGTGGATCACCCCCGAGATGACGCGGCGGCTGATGCACCACTATCTGGACGGCTACGGCAAGGACCGGCGGATCACGAAGCTCGTCGACTCCACCGAGATGTGGTTCGTGCTCTCCGCCAACCCCGACGGCTACGACTGGACGCACGCCGCCGACGCCAACCGCCTCTGGCGCAAGAACCTCCGTGACGTCAACGCCGACGGAGTGACCGGCCGCGGCGACGGCATCGACCTCAACCGCAACTTCACCTACAAGTGGGGCTACGACAACGAGGGTTCGTCCCCGCAGCCGACCAGCGAGACCTACCGGGGCGCGTCCCCCGGCTCCGAGCCCGAGACCCGGGCGATCGACCGCCTCCAGAAGAGGATCGGCTTCGACTACGGCGTCAACTACCACTCCGCCGCCGAACTGCTGCTCTACGGCGTGGGCTGGCAGGTCGCCATGCCGACCCCCGACGACGTGCTCTACCGCTCGCTCGCCGGCACCCCGGAGAACTCCGCCGTTCCCGGCTACTACCCGCAGGTGTCCTCCGAGCTGTACACCACCAACGGCGAGGCCGACGGACACGGCGCGAACGTCAACGGGATCCTGATGTTCACCCCGGAGATGACCACCTGTGAGGTGGCGTCCGACAGCGTCCCCGACGACGCCTGGGTGGCGGACGACTGCCGCTCCGGCTTCAACTTCCCCGACGACGAGAAGCTGATCCAGGCGGAGTTCGCCAAGAACATCCCCTTCGCGCTCTCCGTCGCCGAGACCGCCGCCCACCCCGACCAGCCGAAGTCGTCGGTCGGCCTGAGCGCCCCCGACTTCACCCCCGACACCTTCACCACCTCCCACGCGCGCGGCGCCGACCAGGAGGTCGCCGTCACCGCCCGCAAGTCGGTGCGCGACAAGGAGCTGAACTACCGGATCAACGGCGGCCGTACGCACGACGAGACGCTCCGCGCCTGGAAGGGCGGGGAGACGTACGGCGGCGAGGACAACCTCTACTTCGACGAGTACCGCGCCGAGGTCGAGGACGCCGATCCGGGCGACCGCGTCGAGGTCTGGTTCACCGGCCGCACCAAGAGCGGCAAGCGCACCACCAGCGACCGCTTCACCTACACCGTCGCCGAGCGGCCCCGGGCCGACGTCCTCGTGGTCGCCGACGAGGGCGCCCCCACGCAGCACGCGCGGACCTATGTCGACGCCCTGCGGGCCAACGGCCGCAGCGCCGTCGTCTGGGACGTCGCCACCCAGGGCACACCGCACCACCTGGGTGTGCTCAGCCACTACTCCACCGTCGTCCACCACACCGGTGCCGTCGCCCCGAGCGGCGACACCCAGGTCGCCGTGCGTGACCACCTCAACGAGGGCGGCAAACTGATCGAGGCGGGCGAACAGGCGGGCGGCAACGCGCAGGTCGGCCGTACCCGTACGAATGACTTCAGCCAGTACTACCTCGGCGCGTACGGGCGGAGCTCCACGGCCGCCGCGACCGCCTTCACCGGCGCCGGTCCGCTCCTCGGAACGTCGGGACCGCTCGCCGCGGCGACCGGCAACCCGCTGGACGCGGCCGGTACGTACACCGTCACCTCCTCCGTCCTCGCGCCGGACCTGTTCCCGCAGTTCGCCAGCGCGGCGGCGGGAACGTACGACACCGGCACGGGTGCGGCGGCCGTCACCACGAAGGACACCGTCCTGCTCGGCTTCGGACTGGAGCACGTCACCGGCGCGGAGCAGCGCGCGGCGCTGCTCGGAAAGGCACTGGGGGCCCTGAGGCGCTGACCGCGCCCGTACACCTGGCGTCAGCCCCGGCGGCGTCCCGTACCCCTACCGAGGGGTACGGGACGCCGCCCGCGCGTGGGGCCCCACTCGGTGTCACCGGGCCGTCCCGGGAGAGGTAGGGTCATAAGTGGTCGGGGACATCCCATACGCACTCGCCGGCGTCGAAACCCGGCGTACCAACGAGGAGATCGGTTCGTGACGATCCGCGTAGGCATCAACGGCTTTGGCCGCATCGGTCGTAGCTACTTCCGCGCGCTGCTCGAGCAGGGTGCCGACATCGAGATCGTGGCTGTCAACGACCTGGGTGACACCGCGACCACCGCGCATCTGCTGAAGTACGACACGGTGATGGGCCGCCTCAAGGCGGAGGTGAGCCACACCGCCGACACGATCACCGTGGACGGCAAGACGTTCAAGGTGCTCTCCGAGCGCAACCCGGCCGACATCCCCTGGGGTGAGCTGGGCGTCGACATCGTCATCGAGTCGACCGGCATCTTCACCAAGAAGGCCGACGCCGCGAAGCACCTCGCGGGCGGCGCCAAGAAGGTCCTCATCTCGGCTCCGGCCAAGGACGAGGACATCACCATCGTGATGGGCGTCAACCACGACAAGTACGACGCGGCCAGCCACCACGTCATCTCCAACGCCTCCTGCACCACCAACTGTGTGGCGCCGATGGCCAAGGTTCTCCTGGAGAACTTCGGCATCGTCAAGGGCATGATGACCACGGTCCACGCGTACACCAACGACCAGCGCATCCTGGACTTCCCGCACAAGGACCTGCGCCGCGCCCGTGCCGCCGCCGAGAACATCATTCCGACCACCACGGGTGCCGCGAAGGCGACCGCCCTGGTGATCCCGGAGCTGGAGGGCAAGCTCGACGGCATCGCGATGCGCGTCCCGGTCCCGACGGGCTCCGTCACCGACCTGGTCGTGGAGCTGGAGCGCGAGGTCACCAAGGACGAGGTCAACGCCGCGTTCCAGAAGGCGGCCGAGGGTCAGCTCAAGGGTCTGCTGGAGTACACCGAGGACCCGATCGTCTCCTCCGACATCGTGAACTGGCCGGCCTCCTGCACCTTCGACTCCTCCCTGACCATGGTCCAGGGCAAGAGCGTGAAGGTCATCGGCTGGTACGACAACGAGTGGGGCTACTCCAACCGTCTGGTCGACCTGACCACCTTCGTCGGCGACCGGCTCTGACAGCCGCGCTGGAGACAGGGCAACTCCCGATGTGAACGACAGGGCTCGTGCGGCGCGACGTGGCGCCGGCCGGGCCCTGTCGTCCGTGTGCCGCCTGTGCTCGCCCCGCTGTCCGCCCGTGCGCGTCACGGGCCGTGGAGCCGCTCCCAAGGAGTCACTGATACATGAAGACGATCGACGAACTTCTCGACGAAGGGGTCACCGGCAAGCGCGTCTTCGTCCGGGCCGACCTCAACGTGCCGCTCGACGGCACCACCATCACCGACGACGGCCGCATCCGCGCCGTGCTCCCGACCGTCTCCCGGCTCGCCGGGGCCGGCGCCCGGGTGATCGTGGCCTCCCACCTCGGCCGCCCGAAGGGCGCGCCGGACCCCGCCTTCTCGCTGGCCCCCGCCGCCGCGCGGCTCGGTGAACTCCTCGGCGCCGACGTCGCGTTCGCGACCGACACCGTCGGCGACTCCGCCAAGGCCGTCGTCGCCGCGCTCGGGGACGGACAGGTCGCCGTCGTGGAGAACCTGCGCTTCAACGCCGGGGAGACCTCGAAGGACGCCGCCGAGCGCGGCGCCTTCGCCGACCGGCTCGCCGAACTGGCCGACCTCTACGTGGGCGACGGCTTCGGCGCCGTCCACCGCGCGCACGCCTCGGTCGTCGACCTGCCGGCCCGGCTCCCGCACGCGGCGGGCGGTCTCATCGCCACCGAGGTCGGGGTGCTCAAGAAGCTCACCGAGAACGTCGCCCGGCCGTACGCGGTCGTCCTCGGCGGCGCCAAGGTCTCCGACAAGCTCGGCGTCATCGACCATCTGCTGGAGAAGGCCGACCGCATCCTGATCGGCGGCGGCATGGCGTACACCTTCCTCAAGGCCCAGGGTCACGAGGTCGGAGTCTCGCTGCTCCAGGAGGACCAGATCCCGGCCGTCCAGGAGTATCTGAAGCGCGCCGAGGAGCGGGGCGTGGAATTCGTCCTGCCGGTCGACGTCCTGGTCGCGTCCGCCTTCCCCGACCTGAAGACGAAGGCGCCCGCCCACCCGCAGACCGTCCCCGTCGACGCCATCCCCGCCGACGGGATGGGCCTGGACAACGGTCCGGAGACCAACCGGCTGTACGCGGCGAAGCTCGCCGACGCGGCCACCGTCTTCTGGAACGGCCCCATGGGCGTCTTCGAGCACCCCGACTACGCCGAGGGCACCCGGGCCGTCGCCCAGGCCCTGATCGACTCCGACGCCTTCACGGTCGTCGGCGGTGGCGACTCCGCCGCCGCCGTCCGGATCCTCGGCTTCGACGAAACCGCATTCGGCCACATTTCGACCGGTGGCGGCGCCAGCCTCGAATATCTCGAAGGCAAGACGCTTCCCGGCCTCGCCGCTCTGGAGGACTGACCAACTGATGGCAGCTGACACCCCGACCGAGAAGACCGCCCGTACCCCGCTGATGGCGGGCAACTGGAAGATGAACCTCAACCACCTCGAGGCCATCGCGCACGTCCAGAAGCTCGCCTTCGCGCTGACCGACAAGGACCACGACGCGGTCGAGACGGCCGTCCTGGTGCCGTTCACCGACCTGCGCTCCGTGCAGACACTGGTCGACGGCGACAAGCTCAAGATCAAGTACGGCGCCCAGGACATCTCCCGGCACGACTCCGGCGCGTACACCGGCGAGGTCTCCGGGCCGATGCTGGCGAAGCTGAAGTGCGCGTATGTGGCCGTCGGCCACAGCGAGCGCCGGCAGTACCACGCCGAGACGGACGAGGTCTGCAACGCCAAGGTCAAGGCCGCGTACAAGCACGGGCTGACCCCCATCCTCTGCATCGGCGAGGGCCTGGACATCCGCAAGGCGGGCGAGCAGGTCCCGTACACGCTCGCGCAGCTCGACGGCGGTCTGAAGGACATCCCGGCCGACCAGGCCGAGTCGGTCGTGATCGCGTACGAGCCGGTGTGGGCCATCGGCACCGGCGAGGTCGCCACTCCTGAGGACGCCCAGGAGGTGTGCGGGGCGATCCGTGCCCGGCTCGGTGAGCTGTACTCGCCCGAGCTGGCCGAGCGGGTCCGTATCCAGTACGGCGGTTCGGTGAAGGCCGGGAACGTGGGTGCGATCATGGCGCAGCCGGACGTGGACGGCGCCCTGGTCGGCGGTGCGGCACTGGACGCCGAGGAGTTCGTCAAGATCGTCAGGTTCCGTGACCAGTAAGTAGGCGACCGCGCGGATCCGTCGTACCCTGACGGGGGCCGAGCGGGCATGCTCAGCTGTGCCGCCGGCCCCCGTTGTCCCTCGCAGTCTGTTCCGTCAGTCTGTGCGGTCCCGTTCAGTCCCGATTCAATTCGAGAGAATTCCGGAAAGTAGGGTCCAGCCGTGATTATGGGGTTCTCGATCGCCCTGATCGTCTTCAGCCTGCTGCTGATGCTGCTGGTGCTGATGCACAAGGGGAAGGGCGGCGGCCTCTCCGACATGTTCGGTGGCGGCATGCAGTCGTCCGTCGGTGGTTCCTCGGTCGCCGAGCGCAACCTCGACCGCATCACCATCGTGGTCGGTATGGGATGGTTCGCCTGCATTGTCGTGCTTGGCCTGCTGATGAAGCTGGACAACTGACCAGTCGTACGGTACGTCGCCCGGGGCGCGGCCTATCATGAGGCCCTGCGTCCCGGCGGTAAGGGTGTGACTCCGCTCACCGGACGCGTGTTTGGCCATACGTGGACGGGGCGCCCGACAGCGGAGCCGCCTCTCGACGCTTGATGCTTGCGGCACCATTCACGCAGGGAGTTACGACCGTGGCAAGTGGCAACGCGATCCGGGGAAGCCGGGTCGGAGCGGGGCCGATGGGCGAGGCCGAGCGTGGCGAGTCCGCGCCACGCGCGCGCATCTCCTTCTGGTGCTCCAACAGGCACGAGACGCAGCCGAGCTTCGCCAGTGACGCGCAGATCCCGGACATCTGGGACTGCCCCCGCTGCGGCTTCCCGGCCGGCCAGGACCCGGACAACCCGCCGGACCCGCCGCGCACCGAGCCCTACAAGACCCACCTCGCCTACGTACGCGAGCGGCGCACGGACGCGGACGGCGAAGCGATCCTCGCCGAGGCCCTCGCCAAACTGCGTGGCGAGATCTAGACACTGATCCGGCCGGACCCCCGAGGGGATCCGGCCGGAGCCGTCTTCGCGACCGCCCGTTGTCAGTGGCATCCCCTACGGTCCCCACAGGACGACCGAGGGGGACGAGGTGACCACACACGGGGTGACGGCCGGCACGGCGGTGACGGACACCGCACGGGCGCCCGCGTGGCGCGGCGGATTCGGGCGGCTCTGGAGCGCCGCGATCATCTCCCGGTTCGGCGACGGACTGCGCACCGCCGCGCTGCCGCTGCTCGCCGCCTCGCTCACCGACGACCCGCTGCTCATCGCCTCGGTGACGGCCTGCGGTTTTCTGCCCTGGCTGCTGTTCGGCCTGCTGGGCGGGGCCCTCGCCGACCGGGTGGACCAGCGCCGCGCGATGTGGACCGCCGACCTGCTGCGCGCCGCCCTGATGGCAGGCTTCGCACTCGCCGTGGCGCTGGACCTCGCCGGTATCGCGCTGCTCCTCGCCCTGGCGTTCCTGCTCACCACCGTCCAGACGCTTTTCGACAACGCCGCCACGGCCCTGCTGCCCGCCGTCGTCCCCCGATCCGCGCTCGCCGGTGCCAACGCCCGTCTCATGGCGGGCCAGCAGGTCGCCGGCGGCTTCCTGGGGGCTCCGCTGGTCCCCGCCCTGCTGGTCCTCGGCGCCTCCGCGCCGTTCACGGTCAACGCCGCCACGTATCTCGTCGGCGCGCTGCTCATCGCCTCCCTGCGGACGCGCGCACCGGACAGGGCCCCGAAAGCGGTCGGCGGCACCCTGCGGGCGGAGATGGCGGAGGGGATGCGCACCCTGTGGCGGGACGGCCCGCTCCGGGGCCTCGCCGTGGCGACAGCTCTGTCGAACGTCGGCATCGGTGCGCTGATCGCCACGCTGGTGCTGCACATCACCGGCTGGCTGGACGCGGGCAACAGCGGGTACGCGGCGGCCCTCACCGCGTACGGCGCCGCCAGTGTCGCGGGCGGACTCCTGGCACCCCGCCTCGCGCTCCGGATCGGCCGAATACGGAGCGTCCTCGTCGCGGGGATCGTCCAGACCTGCGCGCTCCTCGTACTCGGCACGGTCCGTGAACTGTGGGCGGCGATCGGTGTGATGGCGCTGTTCGGCGTGATGGGCATGGTCTGGAACGTGAACCAGGCGACGCTCGTGCAGGAGCGGAGCCCCGCCGGGATGCTGGGCCGCATCAGCTCCGCCTTCCGCACGCTCGCCGTCGCCGGGGCACCCCTCGGCGCGCTCCTCGGCGGTCTGGCCGCGAGCGCCTGGGGGCTGAACGCGCCCGCGCTGCTGGCGGCCGGAGCGTTCACGCTCGCCGTCGCCTCGCTGGGCGTTCTGATCAATTAGGTTGGGAGGGCAGCTGGGCACCGCACTCACGCAGGCAGTCACGTACGAGAAGAAGTGGGCTGAAGCAAGATGTCCGAGAACAAGGCAGAAGGCCGCGCCAGGCTCAACCGGACGCCCGAGTGGAGCGCACTGGGCACGCACCGCGAGCAGTTGGGGGAGACGAGCCTGCGCGAGCTGTTCGCCGAGGACCCGGCACGCGGCACCGGCTACACGCTCCGGGTCGGTGACCTCTATCTCGACTACTCCAAGCACCTGGTGACGGACGAGACGCTCACCCTCCTGCGCGACCTGGCCGCCGCCACGGGCGTCGCCGGGCTGCGCGACGCGATGTTCCGCGGCGAGAAGATCAACACCACCGAGGACCGGGCGGTGCTGCACACCGCCCTGCGCGCGCCGCGGGACGCCGTGGTCGAGGTCGACGGCGAGAACGTCGTACCGGGCGTGCACGCCGTCCTGGACAGGATGGCCGCCTTCGCCGACAAGGTCAGGGCCGGCGAATGGCTCGGCCACACGGGCCGCCCCGTCCGCAACATCGTCAACATCGGCATCGGCGGCTCCGACCTCGGCCCCGCGATGGCCTACGACGCGCTGAAGTCCTTCACCCACCGCGACCTGACAGTCCGTTTCGTGTCGAACGTCGACGGCGCCGACCTGCACGAGGCCGTCCGCGACCTGGACGCCGCCGAGACGCTGTTCGTCATCGCGTCCAAGACGTTCACCACCATCGAGACCATCACCAACGCCACCTCGGCCCGCAACTGGCTGCTGACCGAGCTCCAGTCCGACGAGGAGGCCGTCGCCAAGCACTTCGTGGCGCTCTCCACCAACGGCGACAAAGTCTCCGAGTTCGGTATCGACACGGCGAACATGTTCGAGTTCTGGGACTGGGTCGGCGGCCGCTACTCGTTCGACTCCGCCATCGGCCTCAGTCTGATGATCGCCATCGGCCCCGGCCACTTCCGCGAGATGCTCGACGGCTTCCACCTCGTCGACGAGCACTTCCGCACCGCGCCCCCGGAGTCCAACGCGCCGCTGCTCCTCGGCCTGTTGGGGATCTGGTACGGCTCCTTCTTCGACGCCCAGTCGCACGCCGTCCTGCCCTACAGCCACTATCTGTCCCGCTTCACGGCGTACCTCCAGCAGCTCGACATGGAGTCCAACGGCAAGTCGGTGAACCGGGACGGCGAGCCCGTGGACTGGCAGACCGGACCGGTCGTCTGGGGCACCCCCGGCACCAACGGGCAGCACGCCTACTATCAGTTGATCCACCAGGGCACGAAGGTCATCCCCGCCGACTTCATCGGCTTCGCCCGCCCGGTGGACGATCTGCCGCACCGCCTGGTCGCCCAGCACGACCTGCTGATGGCCAACTTCTTCGCGCAGACCCAGGCACTGGCCTTCGGCAGGACGCCGGACGAGGTGCGCGCCGAGGGCGTCCCCGACGCACTCGTCCCGCACAAGACGTTCCGGGGCAACCACCCCACCACCACGATCCTCGCGAAGTCCCTGACCCCCTCCGTACTCGGCCAGTTGATCGCGCTGTACGAGCACAAGGTCTTCGTCCAGGGCGCGGTGTGGAACATCGACTCCTTCGACCAGTGGGGCGTCGAACTCGGCAAGGTCCTCGCCAAGGAGATCGAGCCGGTCCTCACCCAGATCGACGGCGGCCGGGAGACCCCGGACACCACGCCGCTGGACGCCTCGACGGCCGAACTGGTCGCGAAGTACCGGGCGCTGCGGGGGCGTTGATCCGATGACCGAGGGGGAGCGGCAGCCCGGACGGACCCTCAGACCGCCCGGCAACACACTCGACGTGCGGGCGGTCGCCTGGTGGCGGACCCGCTGGCTGCTGCTCACCCTGGCACCGGTCGCGGTCCTCGGGATCCTGGGCGCGCTGATAGCCCCGGCCCGGACCTGGCTGCTGGCGCCGGCGGCCGTCCTCGCGGTGGTCGGCCTGGCCTGCGCGGTGTTCATGCCGCGGTGGTGGTTCCGGGTGCACCGCTGGGAGGTGACGGACGAGGCGGTCTACGTCCGTACCGGCTACTTCTGGCAGGAGTGGCGGATCGCGCCGATGTCCCGGATACAGACCGTGGACACCGTACGGGGGCCGCTGGAGCAGCTGTTCACGCTCTCCACCGTCGTCGTCACGACCGCCTCCGCGAAGGGCGCGATACGGATCGCGGGACTCGGCCACGAGCCGGCCGCCGAACTGGCCGAGCGGCTGACCCGGATCACGCAGGCGACGCCCGGGGACGCCACATGAGCACGGCCGCGCCGGTCCGCCCGGGGGAGGAGTGGCGCACCCTCGACAAGCGGACCCTGCTGGTGACGGCCGCCGTCATGGCGGGCGTCGTGACCGGCGCCGGGGTGCCCACCGTCCTCGGTCTCTCCGGCGGCACGGGACCCGGGCGGGCGCTCGCCTGGGTGCTGCCCCCGGCCCTGCTGCTGATGGCCGGCTCCATCGGCGCCGACTACATCCGCTGGCGCCGCACCCGCTACCGCATCGGCGCCGAGCGGGCCGAGCTGCACACCGGACTGCTCGTGGTCCGCCGCCGCTCACTGGCCCGCGAGCGGATCAGAAGCGTGGACCTGACGGCCAACCCGCTGCTGCGGATCCTCGGCCTGGTCAAGGTCCGGATCGGTACGGGGGAGCAGACCGGCGGCGCATCCACCCTGGAACTCGACCCGGTCACCCGCGCGGAGGGCGAGCGCCTCCGTACGGAACTGCTGGACCGGGTCCCGTCCGCCTCCGCTGCACACCCCGACGGCATGCTGGCCGCACTCGACCCGCGCTGGATCCGGTACGCGCCGCTCTCCTTCGTCGCACCGCTGCTCGGGGGGACTGCGGCGGGCGGGGTGATGCAGGTCAGCGACTGGTTCGGGGTCCAGAACGAGGTGATCGGGTGGATCGGCGACCGGTTCCGGGACACTGCGGTCCTCACGATGATCGTGGTCCTCGCCGTCGCGGCGCTCCTCGCGGGTGTCGTCGGCTCGCTCGGCCTCTGGATCGAGATGTGGTGGAACCACCGCCTGGAACGCGAGCCCGGCGGCACCCTGCGAGTCCGGCGCGGGCTTCTGACCTCGCGGTCCGTCTCCATCGAGGAGCGCAGGCTGCGGGGCGTGGAAGTGGTCGAGCCGCTGGGGGTGCGGCTGGTCGGGGCGGCGCGGGTCGACGCCGTCGCCACCGGGATCGCCCAGGACGACGAGGACGAACACACCGACCTGAAGACCCTGCTGCCCGCCGCGCCGAAGGCGGTCGCCGACGCGGTGGCCGCGCGGGTGCTGCGCGAGACGTCCGCGCCGACGAGTACGGCCGTACTGGTCCCGCACCCGCTCGCCGCGCGGGGGCGGCGGCTTCGCTGGGCGGTGGGCGCGGCCCTGGTACCGGTGGTTCCGCTGGTGGTCCTCGGGCTGCTGGTGACGGAGGTGCTGCTCGTGGTCGCCGCGGTGTCTGCGGCGGTGCTGGTGCCGGTGGCGGTGCTGGGGGCACTCGACGCGTACCGGAACCTCGGCCACGGGCTGAGCGGGGACTACCTGGTGGCCCGGTCCGGGACGGTGCGGCGGTCCACGGTGGCGCTCCAGCGGGGCGGGGTGATCGGCTGGACGGTGAAGCAGTCGTACTTCCAGCGGCGGGCCGGGTTGGTGACGGTCGTGGCGACGACGGCGGCGGGGGCGGGGGCGTACGCGGTGCCTGACGCGGCGGTGGGGGAGGGGCTGGGCTTCGCGGCGGAGGCGGTACCGGGGCTGCTGGGGCCGTTCCTGGAGGGGTAGGGGGTGCGGGGGTGTTGGAGCCGGGGGTGGGGGCGGTGCGGGGGTTCGTGGGGGTGGGGGTGGGGGTGGCGCCTGCGGCGGGCCTGTTCCCCTCCCCGCCCCTTCCCGAAACCGGGGTGCCGCCCCGGACCCCGCTCCTCAATCGCCGGAGGGGCTGAACGCGGCCCCCGCCCCGGACTCCGCGCTCCTCAGACGCCGGAGGGGCTGACATGCCCTGGCTCCTCAGGGCGGCGGACAGACTGAGGTGACCGCGCTCCTCAAGCGCCGGAGAGGCTGGAAGCGGTCCCCGTCCCTCGGACAGCGGCGAGGCTGAGGCGCCAGCGCTCCTCAATCGCCGGAGAGGCTGAACGCGGCCCCCGCCCCGGACTCCGCGCTCCTCAGACGCCGGAGGGGCTGACATGCCCTGGCTCCTCAGGGCGGCGGACAGACTGAGGTGACCGCGCTCCTCAAGCGCCGGAGAGGCTGGAAGCGGTCCCCGTCCCTCGAACCGCCGGGTCGGCTGTCACGGCAGCCGGCCCGGCGGTTCGAGCGTGTGGGCCAGGAGGCGGGCGGGCCTACGGCAGCTTTGCCGCCGCCGGTTCGTCCAGCAGCCACAGCGTGCGCGTGCGGCCCCGGGCGCACGAGGCCGGGGTGGCCGGGTCGTCCGGTGATGCGAGGGCCGTCCGTGCCGCCTCCGCCTTGTCGTCGCCCGCCGCCAGGAGCCAGACCTCGTCCGCCGACCGGATCGCCGGGAGCGTCAGGGAGATCCGCAGGGGCGGCGGCTTGGGGGCGTCCCGGACCGCGATCACCGTACGGTCCGTCTCCCGGACGCCAGGCAGGCCCGGGAAGAGCGAGGCCACGTGCGTGTCCGGCCCCACCCCGAGCATCAGGACGTCGAAGGACGGCACTCCGGCGTGGTCGTCCGGGCCCGCCGCCGCGGCGAGGGCCGTCGCGTACGCCGCTGCCGCCGCCTCGATGTCGGAGCCGTACGCGCCGTCCGAGGCCGGCATCGCGTGGACCCGCGCGGGGTCCAGCGGCACCGAGTCCAGCAGCGCGGCCCGTGCCTGGGTGACGTTGCGCTCCGGGTCGCCCTCCGGCAGGAAGCGCTCGTCGCCCCACCAGAGGTCGACCCGGGACCAGTCGACCGCGTCGCGGGCGGGCGCCTCGGACAGGGCGGCCAGCAGGCCGTTGCCGTTGCGTCCGCCCGTCAGGACGGCCGACGCCCGGCCGCGCGCGGCCTGGGCGTCCACGAGCTTCGTGATCAGCCGGGCCGCCGTGGCCCGTGCCATCAGCTCCTTGTCGCGGTGGACGACAAGCTCGGGAGCGGTCACTTCGACGCCGCCTTCTTGGCCGCCGACGCGTTCCCGGACGCCGCCTTCTTCGCCGGGGCGCCGCCGTCCCCGGCACCGGCCCCGTCCGCGATCTCCGCTTCCAGCCGCTCGACACCGAACCGCAGCGTCGACGCGTACGTGTCGTCCGGGTCCAGCCGCCGCAGCTCCTCGGCGATCAGCTCCGAGGTCTCCCGCCGGTTGAGCGCCACCGCCCGGTCCGGCTGGCCCTCGATGGCCAGCGTCGCCAGCGAGCCGTCCGTCCGGCGCAGTTCGATCGGCCCGCAGTCGGTGTCCAGCCGGACGGCCGTCAGACCGGGGCCCGCCGAGACCGAGCGGACCACCGGCACCTTCAGCCGCTCGGCGAGCCACATGCCGAGCAGTTCGCAGCTCGCGTTCAGCTCCTCGCCCTCCACCCGGACCGAGGTGACCTTGCAGTCGACCTGGTCCAGCGCGGCGGCCAGCATCGAGCGCCACGGGGTGATCCGGCTCCACGCGAGGTCCGTGTCGCCGGGGGTGTAGACGGAGGCACGGGCCTTCAGTTCGTCGATCGGGTTCTCGGCGGCGTACGTGTCCGTCACCCGCCGCTGGGCCAGGGCGCCCAGCGGGTCCTTCGCCGGGTTGTCGGGCGCGTTGGCCGCCCACCACACCACCACCGGCGCGTCGGGCAGCAGCAGCGGCAGGACGACCGACTGGGCGTGGTCGATGACCTCGCCGTACAGCCGCAGGACGACCGTCTCACCGGTCCCGGCGTCCACCCCGACCCGCACCTCGGCGTCGAGCCGGGCCTTGGACCGGTCGCGCGCCGAGCGGGAGACCCGCTTGACGACGACCAGCTTGCGCGAGGGGTGCTCGCGGGACGCCTCGTTGGCGGCCTTGAGGGCGTCGTACGCGTTCTCCTCGTCGGTGACGAGGACCAGCGTGAGGACCATGCCGACGGCCGGGGTGCCGATCGCCCGGCGGCCGTCGACCAGCGCCTTGTTGATCTTGCTGGAGGTGGTGTCCGTAAGGTCGATCTTCATGGCCGACGCCAGCTCCGTCCGTGTCGTGCGAGCATCTCGTCCGCCTCGACCGGTCCCCAGGTCCCGGACTCGTACTGCGCGGGCTTGCCGTGCTTGTCCCAGTACTGCTCGATCGGGTCGAGGATCTTCCAGGACAGCTCGACCTCCTCCGTGCGCGGGAAGAGGTTCGAGTCGCCGAGCAGCACGTCGAGCAGCAGCCGCTCGTACGCCTCCGGGCTGGACTCCGTGAAGGACTCGCCGTACGCGAAGTCCATCGAGACGTCCCGCACCTCCATCGCCGTGCCGGGCACCTTCGAGCCGAACCGCATGGTCACGCCCTCGTCCGGCTGGACCCGGATGACCAGGGCGTTCTGTCCCAGCTCCTCGGTGGCCGTGTGGTCGAAGGGGGAGTGCGGGGCCCGCTGGAAGACGACCGCGATCTCGGTCACCCGGCGGCCGAGCCGCTTGCCGGTACGCAGGTAGAACGGGACGCCCGCCCAGCGGCGGTTGTCGATCTCGACCTTCACCGCGGCGTAGGTGTCGGTCTTCGACCGGGGGTCGATGCCGTCCTCCTGGAGATAGCCGACGGCCTTCTCGCCGCCCTGCCAGCCCGCGGCGTACTGCCCGCGCACCGTGTTCCGGCCGAGATCGCGCGGCAGCCGGACGGCGCCGAGCACCTTGGTCTTCTCGGCGGCCAGGGCGTCCGCGTCGAAGGAGGCGGGCTCCTCCATCGCGGTGAGCGCGAGGAGCTGGAGGAGATGGTTCTGGATGACGTCCCGCGCGGCGCCGATGCCGTCGTAGTAGCCGGCCCGGCCGCCGATGCCGATGTCCTCGGCCATGGTGATCTGCACGTGGTCGACGTACGACCGGTTCCAGATCGGCTCGAACAGGGTGTTCGCGAAGCGCAGCGCCAGAATGTTCTGGACGGTCTCCTTGCCGAGGTAGTGGTCGATCCGGAAGACCTCGTTCGAGGGGAAGACCTCGTGCACGACCTTGTTCAGCTCCTGCGCCGAGATCAGGTCGTGGCCGAACGGCTTCTCGATGACGGCGCGCCGCCAGGAGCCCGCCTTCTGGTCGGCCAGCCCGTGCTTCTTGAGCTGCTTGACGACCTTGGGGAAGAACTTCGGCGGTACGGACAGGTAGAAGGCGAAGTTGCCGCCCGTGCCCTGCACCTTGTCGAGGTCCTCGATCGTGGTCTTCAGATTCTCGAACGCCTGGTCGTCCTCGAAGTCGCCCTGGACGAAGCGCATCCCCTGGATGAGCTGCTGCCAGACCTCCTCACGGAACGGCGTACGGGCGTGCGCCTTGACGGCGTCGTGGACCTCCGCGGCGAAATCCTCGTCCTGCCATTCGCGGCGGGCGTAGCCGACGAGCGAGAAGCCCGGTGGCAGCAGGCCGCGATTGGCCAGGTCATAGACGGCAGGCATCAACTTTTTACGGGACAAATCGCCCGTGACGCCAAAGATGACCAGGCCCGACGGCCCCGCGATACGCGGGAGCCGTCGGTCCGCGGCGTCACGAAGCGGATTCGCTCCGTGGGTTGCGGTCAAGGGTTCAGTCCTCCGAAGGGGCGAGGCGCTTGAGCTCGGCCTCGGTCGACGTGAGCAGGTCGGTCCAGGACTTCTCGAACTTCTCCACGCCCTCGTCCTCCAGCACCTGGACGACGTCGTCGTAGGAGATGCCCAGCTTCTCGATGGCGTCGAGATCCGCGCGCGCCTGGTCGTACGTACCCCTCACGGTGTCACCGGTGACCGATCCGTGCCCGGCGACCGCGTCCAGCGTGGCCTCCGGCATGGTGTTCACCGTGTTCGGGGCGACCAGGTCGTCCACGTACATCGTGTCGCGGTACTCCGGGTCCTTGACGCCCGTCGAGGCCCACAGCGGGCGCTGCTTGTTGGCCTGGGCACGGTCCAGCGCCGTCCAGCGGTCGGAGCCGAAGACCTCCTCGTACGCCTCGTAGGCCAGCCGGGCGTTGGCGACGGCGGCCTTGCCGCGCGCGGCCTTCGCCTCGTCCGTGCCCAGCGCGGCGAGCCGCTTGTCGATCTCGGTGTCCACCCGGGACACGAAGAAGGACGCCACCGAGTGGATCGTGGAGAGGTCGAGGCCCGCGTCCTTCGCCTTCTCCAGACCGGTGAGGTAGGCGTCCATGACCTTGCGGTACCGCTCCAGCGAGAAGATCAGCGTCACGTTCACACTGATGCCCCGGGCGATCGTCTCGGTGATCGCCGGGAGCCCCGCCTCGGTGGCCGGGATCTTGATGAGCGTGTTCGGACGGTCCACCAGCCAGGCCAGCTGCTTGGCCTCGGCGATCGTCGCCCGGGTGTTGTGCGCCAGCCGGGGGTCGACCTCGATGGAGACCCGGCCGTCCTGGCCCTGGGTCTCGTCGAAGACCGGACGCAGGATGTCCGCGGCGTCGCGGACATCAGACGTCGTGATCATGCGGACGGCTTCCTCGACGGTCACCCGGCGGGTCGCGAGGTCGGTGAGCTGGGTGTCGTACCCGTCACCGTCCGAGATCGCCTTCTGGAAGATCGAGGGATTGGTCGTCACGCCCACAACGTGCTGCTGATCCATCAGCTCGGCGAGGTTGCCGGATGTGATGCGCTTGCGCGACAGGTCGTCGAGCCAGATCGCGACGCCTTCGTCGGAGAGGCGCTTGAGTGCGTCTGTCATGAGAGTTGCATCTCCTGATTGTCGTATACCGGCGTCAGCGCGCCACGGCTTCGAGAGATTCCCGGGCGGCGGTCGCGACCGCGTCCGCGGTGAATCCGAACTCCCGGAACAGGACCTTGGCGTCGGCCGAGGCACCGAAGTGCTCCAGCGAGACGATCCGGCCGGCCTCGCCCACGAACCGGTGCCACGTCAGCCCGATCCCGGCCTCGACCGCCACCCGCGCCTTCACGGAGGGCGGCAGGACACTGTCCCGGTACGCCTGATCCTGCTCCTCGAACCATTCGACCGACGGCATCGACACCACCCGGGTCGCGATGCCCTCCGCCTGGAGCCGCTCGCGCGCCTCGACGGCCAGCTGCACCTCGGAGCCGGTGCCGATCAGCACCACCTGAGGCTCGCCGCCCTCGGCCTCGAACAGCACGTAACCGCCCTTGGCGGCACCTTCGTCGGGCTCGTACGTCGGTACGCCCTGACGGGTCAGCGCCAGCCCGTGCGGCGCGCCCTTGCCGTGCCGCTTGAGGATCTCGCGCCAGGCGATCGCCGTCTCGTTGGCGTCGGCGGGCCGCACGACGTTGAGACCGGGAATCGCGCGCAGCACGGCGAGGTGCTCGACGGGCTGGTGCGTCGGGCCGTCCTCGCCCAGACCGATCGAGTCGTGCGTCCAGACATAGGTGACCGGCACCTGCATCAGCGCGGCGAGCCGGACGGCCGGGCGCATGTAGTCGGAGAACACCAGGAACGTGCCGCCGTAGATACGGGTGTTGCCGTGCAGCGCGATGCCGTTCATCGTCGAACCCATCGCGTGCTCGCGGATGCCGTAGTGCACCGTGCGGCCGTACGGGTCGGCCTCCGGCAGCGGGTTGCCCGCCGGGAGGAACGACGACGTCTTGTCGATCGTGGTGTTGTTCGAGCCCGCGAGGTCGGCGGAGCCGCCCCACAGCTCGGGGATGACCGCGCCCAGCGCCTGGAGCACCTTGCCGGAGGCGGCGCGGGTCGCGAGACCCTTGCCGGTCTCGAAGACCGGCACCTTCTCCTCCCAGCCGGCGGGCAGCTCGCCCGCGCGGATCCGGTCGAACGTCGCGGCGCGCTCCGGGTTGGCCGTACGCCACGCGGCGAACGTCTTCTCCCACTCGGCGCGCGTCTCACGGCCCCGGTCGAGCGCCTCGCGCGTGTGCGCCAGCACCTCGTCGGCGACCTCGAAGGTCTGCTCCGGGTCGAAGCCCAGCACCCGCTTGGTGGCGGCGACCTCCTCGTCGCCCAGCGCCGAGCCGTGCGCGGCCTCGGTGTTCTGCGCGTGCGGCGCCGGCCAGGCGATGATCGAGCGCGCGGCGATGAACGAGGGCCGCGAGGTCTCCGCCTGCGCCTCCTTCAGCGCGCGGGCCAGGCCCGCCGGGTCGAGGTCGCCGGACGGCAGCTGCTCGACACGCTGGACGTGCCAGCCGTACGCCTCGTAGCGCTTCAGGACGTCCTCGGAGACGGCCGTCTCGGTGTCGCCCTCGATGGAGATGTGGTTGTCGTCCCAGAGCAGGACGAGATTGCCCAGCTTCTGGTGGCCGGCCAGCGACGACGCCTCACCGGAGACACCCTCCTGGAGACAGCCGTCACCGGCGATCGCCCAGATGGTGTGGTCGAACGGAGAGGTGCCGGGGGCCGCCTCCGGGTCGTACAGGCCGCGCTCGTAACGGGCGGCCATCGCCATGCCCACGGCGTTGGCGACACCCTGGCCGAGCGGCCCGGTGGTGGTCTCGACACCGACCGTGTGGCCGTACTCCGGGTGGCCCGGGGTCTTCGACCCCCAGGTGCGGAACGACTTCAGGTCGTCGAGTTCGAGACCGTAACCCGCCAGGTACAGCTGGATGTAGAGAGTCAGCGACGAGTGGCCCACGGAGAGGACGAACCGGTCACGTCCGGTCCACTGCGCGTCGGCCGGGTCGTGGCGCATCAGCTTCTGGAAGAGCACATAGGCGGCGGGCGCCAGGCTCATCGCCGTACCGGGATGGCCGTTGCCGACCTTCTGTACGGCATCCATGGCCAGGACGCGGACGGTGTCGACCGCCTTGCGGTCCAGGTCGGTCCACTCTTCGAGGTCTGTGGTGGTCGGCTTGGTGCTCACCCTGAGTCAGGGCTCCTCTCCACATGTCGAATCCCGGTGTCTGAGGGCGCACCGGTTCGCTGTGAGCCTACCCTTGCGGCGCCGCGCGATCCTGACTGTCCATATCCGTGAGAAGCCGTACGGCGCCCGCCCTCCCGCCTCCGCGGAGACCCGCGTGACGGCCTCCGTGAAGAGGAGGCGGCGCCGGGATGCCGGACGGGTGCCCCGGGGGTGTCCGACACGTTGCGCGAAGGCCATCGGGAGGCGGACCCGGACCCCGCGGGAAGGGCTCCGCGCGGGCGCCAACACGAGCCCACCCCGGCGGAGAACGGCAACTGGGCAACGTCTAGAGTGGCGTGGTACGCGCAAGTCCTCACCGGGCCTTCACACCGGTGACTTGCTGGGATTTCTCTGTCTGGGGTGTGCGTGACGGCCGTCGAGTCCCGACCCGCAGGGGTCGTCCTGACTCCGAGCCCGGGGGGCCATCGGCCGTTCGGGGCCCGCGTCAAAGCGTTCGTGGCGCTGACCAAACCACGGATCATCGAGCTGCTGCTCATCACGACTGTGCCGGTGATGTTCCTGGCCGAGCAGGGCGCGCCGGACTTCTGGCTGATGGTCGTCACCTGCGTCGGCGGCTATCTGTCCGCGGGCGGCGCCAACGCGCTGAACATGTACATCGATCGCGACATCGACGCCATGATGGACCGCACCTCGCAGCGCCCGCTGGTGACCGGCATGGTGTCGCCCCCCGAGGCCCTCGTCTTCGGGCTGTCACTGGCCGTCGTCTCGACGCTCTGGTTCGGCCTGCTGGTCAACTGGCTGTCGGCGGCGCTCGCCCTCGGCGCGCTCCTCTTCTACGTCGTCGTCTACACGATGATCCTCAAGCGCCGCACCTCGCAGAACATCGTCTGGGGCGGTATCGCGGGCTGCATGCCGGTCTTCATCGGCTGGTCGTCCGTGACCGGCACGCTGTCCTGGGCCGCGGTCATCCTCTTCCTGGTCATGTTCTTCTGGACGCCGCCGCACTACTGGCCGCTGTCGATGAAGGTCCGCGCGGACTACGCGCGCGTGGGCGTGCCCATGCTGCCCGTCGTCGCGTCGAACCAGGTCGTCGCCCGCCAGATCGTCCTCTACAGCTGGGTGATGGTCGCGGTGTCGCTGCTGCTGACCCCGCTCGGCTACACCGGCTGGTTCTACACGTCGGTGGCCCTGGTGGCCGGCGGCTGGTGGCTGTGGGAGGCGCACGCGCTCCAGTCGCGCGCCAAGTCCGGTGCCACGGGCGGCAAGCTGAAGGAGATGCGGCTGTTCCACTGGTCGATCACCTATGTGTCGCTGCTCTTCGTGGCCGTCGCGGTGGACCCCTTCCTGAGGTAGGGCCGGGTCTTCCTGAGGTAGGGCCGGGTCGCGTGCGGCGGCCGGGCCTGGCCGGGTACGACTACCGGTCGGTAGCATGGCGCTCATGACCGAGACCGAGACTGAGACCGGCGGGGCGACCGGCGGCGGCCCCCGCCCGACCCGGCGGGAGGCCCGCGACGAGCGGCGCGCGGCCCGGCTGGCCAAGCAGATCGGCGCCTTCGCGCGCCGGCACGACGGCGCCGTCGAGGGCCAACTCGCGTATCTGGGACAGGCGGGCGCCCGGGTCGTGCTCGTCGCGGCGGACGGCGACTGGGGCGACCTCGTCGCCCCCACACACGACGTGGCGCTGAAGGCCGCCGAGAAGGCGGGGATCACCCTGCACGAGTCCTTCGACGGCGAGTTCGCCGCGAAGGTCCGGACCGGCCCGTACGAATGGACCCGCATGGCCGGCATCCAGCTCGGCGGCCCCGCCAACGGCTGAGGCCCGGTGGGGCAGCAGCCCGCCGGGTCGACCGACCAGCACCGGGGTGTGCCTGTCCCGTGGGGACGGCAGAGATGCGGTTCATGGCCGGGAACGGCATGACCGCTGTGACCGGGAGCACGACGCCGGTGGAGCGGACCGTCACCGGGGTGTGCTGTCCCGTGGGGACGGCGGGGACACGGTTCATGGCCGGGAACGGCTGACCGCTGTGACCGGGAGCACGACGCCGGTGGAGCGGACCAGCACCTGGGTGCGCCTGTCCCGTGGGGACGGCGGGGACACGGTTCATGGCCGGGAACGGCATGACCGCTGTGATTGGGACGTTGCCGCGGGTGGAGCGGACCAGCACCGGGGTGTGCTGTCCCGTGGGGACGGCAGAGACACGGTTCATGGCCGGGAACGGCATGACCGCTGTGACCGGGACCGTGACGCGGGTGGAGCGGACCGCCACGGTGTCCTCCGTACGGAGGTGGCACTCGGCGGGCCCGCCAGGCCCGCCCGCCTCCGGCGCGGCCCCCTCCGGCGCCGGATTCGCCGCCCGCCGTCGGCCGCCCCGGCTCGGCAGGGGGCGCCGCCGTGCTGCGCGCCGCCGAAATGCCCGCCTCGGGCGAAACCCGCCGGGCTCGCCACCCGGACCCGAGTCCGGGCGCGGACCGACGGCCCGTCAGAAAGGCTGTTGGCTCGGGCCGTGGACAGTGCCGGGGCAGCGGGGTCCTTGCGGGGTGGGATCTCCGGTTCCGCCCATGGGCGGTTGGCTCGGGCCGTGGACAGCGCCGGGTCCGCCGGGTCCTTACGGGGTGGGATCTCCGGTTCCGCCGAAGGGCGGTTCGCTCAGGCCGTGGACAGCGCCGGGTCCGCCGGGTCCTTACTGGCCGGGATCTCCGGTTCCGACACGGGCCGCTCCCGCAGGCTCAGCGCGAGTCGCAGCACGGCGACCCAGGTCAGCGCGGAGCCGAGCATGTGCAGCCCGACCAGGAACTCGGGTACGTCGGTGAAGTACTGGACGTAGCCCACGGCGCCCTGCGCCAGCAGGACCACGAGCAGGTCGCGCGCCCGCGCGCGGGTGTCGTCCGGGGCGTCCACGACCCGCAGCACCAGCCACATCGCGACGGCCAGCGCGCAGACCAGCCAGGCCGTCGCCGCGTGCACGTGCGCCGCGTCGACCCAGTTCCACGGCATCCGCGGCACCTCGCTGCTGTCGCCCGCGTGCTTCCCGGACCCGGTCACCGTCGTTCCGACGGCGACCAGCAGGGCCGTCGCGGCGACCAGGGCCCAGGCCAGCTTCCGTACCGGACGCGGGACCCTCGGCCGGGGCGGCGCGTCGCCCTCGCGGGTGCGCTGCCAGACGACGACCGCGACGGTCAGCAGGGCGTTGGCGAGCAGGAAGTGGACGGCCACCGTCCAGGGGTTCAGCTCCGTGTGGACCGTGACGCCGCCCATGACGGCGTTGAGCACCACGACCCAGAACATGCTCCAGGCGAGCCGCGTCAGACCGCGCCGCCGGGGCTCGACCGACCGGGCCGCGACGATCGCCCAGCCGACGGCCGCCGACAGGACGTACGTCAGCATGCGGTTGCCGAACTCGATCGCCCCGTGCAGCCCCTGCTCGGGGGTCGCGAACAGGCTGTCGTCCGTGCACTTCGGCCAGGTGTCGCAGCCGAGCCCGGAGCCGGTGAGCCGTACGGCGCCGCCGGTGACGATGATGACGACCGTCATCACGACGGCGGAGAGCGCGGCACGGCGCAGCGTACGGGGGGAGGGCGTCCAGCGCTGGGCGACGTAGTCGAGGGGGTTCCACACGGCAACCATGGTAGGCGGGGGGTTTGTGAACGCGGTCACGAGGGGTGCCGCGAGGCGTCCCGCCCGGCCCGCCCCGGCCGAACCGCCCCTATTCCCAGCGGAAGAGACGCGCCGCCGCCCCGAGCCCCAGTACCGCCCAGACACCCAGCACCCCGAGGTCGCCCCAGGGCATCCCGGCCCCGTGCTGGAGTACGTCGCGCAGCCCCCCGGACAGCGCCGAGATCGGCAGCAGGCCGAGCAACTCCCGCGCGAGGTCCGGGAACTTGTCCAGCGGCACGATCACCCCGCCGCCCACCAGCAGCAGGACGAACACCAGGTTCGCGGCGGCCAGCGTCGCCTCCGCCCGGAGTGTGCCCGCCATGAGCAGCCCGAGCCCGGAGAAGGCGGCCGTCCCGAGGACGAGCAGGAGTACGACGGCGAGGGGGCCGCCCTGCGGGGACCAGCCCAGCGCGAACGCGAGGACCGTCAGCAGGGTGATCTGAAGCACCTCGGTCACCAGGACCGAGAGGGTCTTGGCGGTCATCAGCGCCCAGCGGGGCAGCGGTGACGCCCCCAGCCGCTTGAGCACCCCGTACCGCCGCTCGAATCCCGTCGCGATGGCCTGCCCGGTGAAGGCGGTCGACATCACGGCCAGCGCGAGAACACCGGGGGTGAGGAAGTCGACCGACGCGCCCGAGCCCGTGTCGACGACGTCGACGGTCGAGAACAGGACCAGCAGCAGACTCGGGATGATCACGGTCAGCAGCAGTTGCTCACCGTTGCGCAGCAGCATCCTGGTCTCGAAGACCGTCTGCGCGGCGATCATCCGCGACAGGGGCGCCGCGCCCGGCGCGGGGGCGTATCTGCCGGCGGCGGCACCCGTCCCGGCGCCCGTGTCCGTGTCCGTACCGGTGGTCATGGCCGCAGCTCCTTGCCGGTCAGTTCGAGGAAGACGTCCTCCAGCGTGTGCCGCTCGACGGAGATCCGGTCCGGCATCACCCCGTGCTGGGCGCACCAGGTCGTCACCGTCGCGAGCAGCTGCGGGTCGATCGTGCCGCCGATCCGGTAGGTGCCGGGGGTCGGTTCGCCGGCGGCCGACCCGTCGGGCAGCGCCTTGAGCAGGGAGCCGAGGTCGAGTCCGGGGCGGCCGGTGAAGCGCAGGGTGTTCTCGGCGCCGCCCCGGCACAGCTCGTCGGGGGAGCCGTGGGCCACGGTCCGGCCGGCGTCCATGATGGCGACGTCGTCGGCCAGTTCCTCGGCCTCGTCCATGAAGTGCGTGGTGAGGACCGTGGTCACGCCGTCGGCGCGCAGTTCGCGCACCAGGTCCCAGGTGGACCTGCGGGCCTGTGGGTCGAGCCCGGCGGTCGGCTCGTCCAGGAACACCAGCTCGGGGCGGCCGACGACCGCCATGGCGAGCGAGAGGCGCTGCTGCTGTCCGCCGGAGAGCCGCCGGTAGGCCGTACGGCCGCAGCCGCCGAGGCCGAGCCGCTCGATCAGCTCGGGGACGTCCAGCGGGTTCGCGTGCAGTGCGGCCATGTGGCGCAGCATCTCGTCCGCGCGGGCCCCCGAGTACACACCGCCCGACTGGAGCATCACGCCGATCCGGGGGCGCAGCCGGGCCGCGTCGGCGACGGGGTCGAGCCCGAGGACGCGTACGGTCCCCTCGTCCGGGACCCGGTAGCCCTCGCAGGTCTCGACGGTGGTGGTCTTGCCGGCCCCGTTGGGCCCGAGGAGGGCGGAGACGGTGCCCGCGCGGAACACCAGATCCAGTCCGTCCACCGCGTTCCGGGCCCCGTACCGCTTGACCAGGCCCCGGATCTGTACGGCCGGTTCTCCGACGACGCTGCGCATGCCGTGAGTCTAGGCAGCGCGCCCGGAGCGCCGGTTCCAGGGGGCGGCGAACCCGGGCGCGAACCCCGGGCCGCCCGGCTGATTAGGTAACCCTAAGTGACGTAGCGCACCGCGCGTCGCCACGGACGGCTGTTGTCACTCGCGAAGGAATTACGCAACAATGGCGTTGTGAAATACGCTGGCGAGCCTCACCAGGAGGACCTCGCGACCGGTGAGCGCTCCACGCGCAACCGGGTCGCGCGCTCCATCCTGGATCACGGCCCGTCCACCGTCTCCGACCTGGCCGGGCGGCTGGGCCTCACCCAGGCCGCCGTCCGCCGCCATCTCGACGCGCTCGTCGCCGACACCGTCGTGGAGCCCCGTGACCAGCGAGTCTACGGCTCACGCGGACGCGGCAGGCCCGCCAAGGTGTTCGCCCTCACCGACTGCGGCAGGGACGCCTTCGACCAGTCCTACGACCAGCTCGCCGCCGACGCCCTCGACTGGATCGCCCGCGCCGCCGGCGGCGGCCCCGAAGGTGACGCCGCGGTCACCGCCTTCGCGCGCGACCGGATCGCCACCCAGGCGGAGCCGTACCGGGAAGCGGTCGCCGCCGCGCCCCCCGAGAGGCGTACGGAGGCACTCGCCAGGGCGCTGAGCGCGGACGGGTACGCTGCTACGGCTCGCGGCGCGCCGAGCCGGCAGGGCGAGCAGCTCTGCCAGCACCACTGCCCCGTGGCCCATGTGGCCGAGAAGTATCCGCAGTTGTGCGAGGCGGAGACGGAGTTCTTCTCCGAGCTGCTCGGCACCCATGTGCAACGGCTGGCGACCATCGCCCACGGCGACGGGGTGTGCACGACGTTCATCCCCCACGGCGCGGGCCACGGCGCTCCACCGGGTGCCACGGCGCGGGACGGCACCCCGGGCACCGGGGGACCGCGTATCAGCCAGCAGACCGATCACCACGCATCCGAAAGCACGGCCGGGAGGAACCCCGCATGACGCTCCCCACGGAGACCGCCCACCCTGAGCTCGAAGGACTGGGCAAGTACGAGTACGGCTGGGCCGACTCCGACACGGCCGGAGCCGCCGCCAAGCGCGGTCTCTCCGAAGAGGTCGTCCGGGACATCTCGGCCAAGAAGAGCGAGCCGGAGTGGATGCTGAAGCTCCGTCTCAAGGGCCTGAAGCTGTTCGGCAAGAAGCCGATGCCGAGCTGGGGCTCCGACCTGTCGGGCATCCACTTCGACAACATCAAGTACTTCGTCCGGTCGACGGAGAAGCAGGCGGAGTCCTGGGAGGACCTGCCCGAGGACATCAAGAACACGTACGACAAGCTCGGTATCCCGGAGGCGGAGAAGCAGCGCCTGGTCGCCGGTGTCGCCGCGCAGTACGAGTCGGAGGTCGTCTACCACCAGATCCGTGAGGACCTGGAGGAGCAGGGCGTCATCTTCAAGGACACCGACACCGCGCTCAAGGAGCACCCCGAGCTGTTCCAGGAGTACTTCGGCACGGTCATCCCGGTCGGCGACAACAAGTTCGCGTCGCTGAACTCGGCCGTGTGGTCCGGCGGTTCCTTCATCTACGTGCCGAAGGGTGTGCACGTCGAGATCCCGCTCCAGGCGTACTTCCGTATCAACACGGAGAACATGGGCCAGTTCGAGCGGACACTGATCATCGTCGACGAGGACGCCTACGTCCACTACGTCGAGGGCTGCACGGCGCCGATCTACTCCTCGGACTCGCTGCACAGCGCCGTCGTCGAGATCATCGTCAAGAAGGGTGGCCGCTGCCGTTACACGACCATCCAGAACTGGTCGAACAACGTCTACAACCTGGTCACCAAGCGCGCCGTGGCCTACGAGGGCGCGACCATGGAGTGGGTCGACGGCAACATCGGCTCCAAGGTCACCATGAAGTACCCGGCGGTCTACCTGATGGGCGAGCACGCCAAGGGCGAGACGCTGTCCATCGCCTTCGCGGGCGAGGGCCAGCACCAGGACGCCGGCGCCAAGATGGTCCACATGGCTCCGAACACCTCCTCGAACATCGTCTCCAAGTCGGTGGCGCGGGGCGGCGGCCGTACGTCCTACCGAGGTCTCATCGAGATCGGTGAGGGCGCCGCCGGATCCAAGTCCAACGTGCTCTGCGACGCGCTGCTGGTCGACACCATCTCGCGCTCCGACACCTACCCGTACGTGGACGTCCGCGAGGACGACGTGTCGATGGGCCACGAGGCGACGGTCTCCAAGGTCTCCGAGGACCAGCTCTTCTACCTGATGAGCCGCGGCATGACCGAGTTCGAGGCCATGGCGATGATCGTGCGCGGCTTCGTGGAGCCGATCGCCAAGGAACTGCCCATGGAGTACGCCCTGGAGCTCAACCGGCTGATCGAGCTCCAGATGGAAGGCTCCGTCGGCTGACCCTGCCCCCGGCGGCAGGTTCTCCGCAGCAGCGACCGATTTCCCCAGAGGCAGAGAGAGAGCACGACGACAGCCATGGCTGAGGCTCAGAACATTCCGGTGGGTTCCACCACCGCCGGTTCGATCGCGGTGGCCGCCGAGTCGACCGTCGCCACGCGCGTGAGCGCGCCGCCGTCCTACGACGTCGCGGACTTCCCCGTCCCGCACGGCCGCGAGGAGGAGTGGCGCTTCACACCGCTGGAGCGGCTGCGCGGTCTCCAGGACGGTACGGCCGTCGCCGACGGTCTCATCCGTACGGAGGTGTTCACGCCCGAGGGCGTCACCCAGGAGACCGTCGGGCGCGACGACCCGCGCGTGGGCAGGGCCGGTACGCCGGTCGACCGGGTGGCCGCCCAGGCGTACACCTCGTTCGAGAAGGCGTCCGTCGTCTCCGTGCCCAAGGAGACCGTGCTCACCGAGCCGATCCGGATCACCGTGCACGGCCAGGGCGGCACCGCCTTCGTGCACCAGGTGATCGAGCTGGGCGCCTTCGCCGAGGCGGTCGTGGTCATCGACCACACCGGTGACGCGGTGGTCGCCGCCAACGTCGACTTCCTCGTCGGCGACGGCGCCAAGCTCACCGTCGTGTCCGTACAGGACTGGGACGCCAAGGCCGTCCATGTCTCCCAGCACAACGCGCTGGTCGGCCGGGACGCCTCGTTCAAGTCGATCGTGGTGACCTTCGGCGGCGACGTCGTACGGCTCCACCCGCGCGTGCGGTACGCGGGCCCCGGCGGCGCGGCCGAGCTGTTCGGCCTGTACTTCACCGACAAGGGCCAGCACCAGGAGCACCGTCTCCTGGTCGACCACGACGCCCCGCACTGCACGTCCAACGCCGTCTACAAGGGCGCGCTCCAGGGCGACGACGCGCACGCCGTCTGGATCGGCGACGTGATCATCCGCGCCGTCGCGGAGGGCACCGACACCTACGAGATGAACCGGAACCTGGTCCTCACGGACGGCGCCCGGGTCGACTCCGTACCCAACCTGGAGATCGAGACCGGCGAGATCGCCGGCGCCGGTCACGCCTCGGCCACCGGCCGGTTCGACGACGAGCAGCTGTTCTACCTGATGTCGCGCGGGATCCCGCAGATCGAGGCGCGCCGCCTCGTCATCCGCGGCTTCTTCGCCGAACTGGTCCAGCAGATCGGACTGCCCGACGTCGAGGAACGCCTGATCGCCAAGATCGAGGCGGAGCTGGAGGCGTCGATCTGATGGCCTTCGTCCGAGTCTGCGGACTGAGCGAGCTGGAGGACGACACCCCTAAGCGGGTGGAGCTCGACGGCACACCGGTCTCGGTCGTCCGTTCCGGGGGAGAGGTGTTCGCGATCAACGACATCTGCTCGCACGCGAACGTCTCCCTCTCGGAGGGCGAGGTCGAGGACTGCTCCATCGAATGCTGGCTGCACGGCTCCACCTTCGACCTCCGGACCGGAAAGCCGAACGGCCTGCCCGCGACGCGACCCGTCCCCGTATACCCCGTACAGATCCAAGGGGACGATGTGCTCGTCTCCGTCACCCAGGAGTCCTGAGTCACCCATGGCAACCCTCGAAATCACCGACCTGCACGTCTCCGTCGCCGCGGAGGGCGGTGCCCGCGAGATCCTCAAGGGCGTCGACCTGACCGTCAAGCAGGGCGAGACCCACGCCATCATGGGCCCCAACGGCTCCGGCAAGTCGACCCTCGCGTACTCCATCGCGGGCCACCCCAAGTACACGATCACCGGTGGCACCGTGACGCTGGACGGCGAGGACGTCCTGGAGATGACCGTCGACGAGCGCGCCCGCGCCGGCCTCTTCCTCGCGATGCAGTACCCCGTCGAGGTCCCCGGCGTCTCCGTCTCCAACTTCCTGCGCACCTCCGCCACCGCCATGCGCGGCGAGGCACCCAAGCTGCGTACCTGGGTGAAGGAGGTCAAGGGCGCGATGGAACAGCTCCAGATGGACCCGGCCTTCGCCGAGCGCAACGTCAACGAGGGCTTCTCCGGCGGCGAGAAGAAGCGCCACGAGATCCTTCAGCTCGAACTGCTCCGGCCCAAGGTCGCGATCCTCGACGAGACGGACTCCGGTCTGGACGTCGACGCGCTGCGCGTCGTCTCCGAGGGCGTCAACCGCGTCCGCGAGAGCGGCGAGGTCGGCACGCTCCTCATCACGCACTACACGCGCATCCTGCGCTACATCAAGCCCGACTTCGTGCACGTCTTCGCCCAGGGCCGGATCGCCGAGTCCGGCGGCGCCGAGCTCGCCGACAAGCTGGAGAACGAGGGCTACGAGGCGTACGTGAAGGGCGGCGTGTCCCAGTGAGCGACGCACGCGAGGCCACCGGCCCGCGGCCGTCCCGCGACTCGCGGACGCGCCTCGCGGGCGGACAAGCGAACGAAAGGGCAGGCACGTGACACAGCCGTCGAGCCTCCTCACCGGGTCGGGCCGATTCCTCGACGAGGCGGTCCGCAAGGACTTCCCGCTGCTGGACCGCCTGGTCCACGACGGGAAGAAGATCGTTTACCTGGACAACGCGGCGACGTCCCAGAAGCCGCGCCAGGTCCTCGACGCCCTCAGCGAGTACTACGAGCAGCACAACGCCAACGTGCACCGCGGCGTCCATGTGCTCGCCGAGGAGGCCACGGCGCTGTACGAGGGCGCGCGGGACAAGGTGGCCGCCTTCATCAACGCGCCCAGCCGCGACGAGGTGATCTTCACCAAGAACGCCTCCGAGTCGCTGAACCTCGTGGCGAACATGCTGGGCTGGGCCGACGAGCCCTACCGGGTGGACCACGAGACCGAGATCGTCATCACGGAGATGGAGCACCACTCCAACATCGTTCCGTGGCAGCTGCTCTCGCAGCGCACCGGGGCGAAGCTGAAGTGGTTCGGTCTCACCGACGACGGCCGCCTCGACCTGTCGAACATCGACGAGATCATCACCGAGAAGACGAAGATCGTCTCCTTCGTGCTGATCTCGAACATCCTGGGCACGGTCAACCCGGTCGAGACGATCGTCCGGCGCGCCCAGGAGGTCGGCGCGCTCGTGCTGATCGACGCCTCGCAGGCGGCGCCGCACGTGGCCGTCGACGTCCAGGCGCTCCAGGCCGACTTCGTGGCCTTCACCGGCCACAAGATGTGCGGACCGACCGGGATCGGCGTCCTGTGGGGCCGCCAGGAACTCCTGGAGGACCTTCCGCCGTTCCTCGGCGGCGGCGAGATGATCGAGACCGTGTCGATGAGCTCGTCCACGTACGCCCCGGCGCCGCACAAGTTCGAGGCGGGCACGCCCCCGATCGCCCAGGCCGTCGGCCTCGGCGCGGCCGTGGACTATCTCACCGCGATCGGCATGGACAAGATCGCGGCGCACGAGCACGCCCTCACCGAGTACGCGGTGAAACGGCTGCTCGACGTCCCCGACCTGCGGATCATCGGCCCGTCCTCGGCCGAGGAGCGCGGCGCCACGATCTCCTTCACACTCGGAGACATCCACCCGCACGACGTGGGCCAGGTACTGGACGAGCAGGGCATCGCCGTCCGGGTCGGACACCACTGCGCGCGTCCGGTCTGCCTGCGGTACGGAATTCCCGCGACCACGCGGGCGTCGTTCTATCTGTACTCCACGCGGTCCGAGGTCGACGCCCTGGTCGACGGGCTGGAGCACGTCCGTAATTTCTTCGGATGAGGGATTGACCGGTGAAGCTGGATTCCATGTACCAGGACGTCATCCTGGATCACTACAAGCACCCCCACGGACGCGGTCTGCGGGACGGCGACGCCGAGGTGCACCACGTCAATCCGACGTGCGGCGACGAGATCACGCTGCGGGTGAAGTACGACGGCACCCGGATCGAGGACGTGTCGTACGAGGGCCAGGGCTGCTCCATCAGCCAGGCCAGCGCGTCCGTGCTCAACGACCTGCTGGTCGGCAAGGACCTCGCCGACGCGCAGAAGATCCAGGGCACCTTCCTGGAGCTGATGCAGTCCAAGGGCCGGATCGAGCCCGACGACGCGATGGAGGAGGTGCTGGAGGACGCCGTGGCGTTCGCCGGCGTCTCGAAATATCCCGCCCGTGTGAAGTGCGCGCTGCTGAGCTGGATGGCGTGGAAGGACGCGACGGCCCAGGCACTGGGCGACACCGCGCAGAAGGAGACGGCATGAGCGAGAACGAGACCGTGACGATGAAGCCCGCCTCCGAGGAGGAGGTCCGCGAGGCGCTGTACGACGTCGTGGACCCCGAGCTGGGGATCGACGTCGTCAATCTGGGCCTGATCTACGGCGTCCACATCGACGAGTCCAACGTCGCCACCCTCGACATGACACTGACGTCGGCGGCCTGTCCGCTGACCGACGTGATCGAGGACCAGGCGAAGTCGGCGACCGAGGGACTGGTCAGCGAGCTGAAGATCAACTGGGTCTGGATGCCCCCGTGGGGCCCCGACAAGATCACGGACGACGGCCGCGAGCAGCTGCGCGCGCTGGGCTTCAACGTCTGAGCTAGTCGCTGCCCGGCCCGGCTGCCCGGCCCGGCTGCCCGGCCCGGCTGTCCGGCCCGGCTGCCCGGGCTGGTCGCCCGACCGCGTGACGAAGGCGTGGTGCGTCCCCTGGCGGGGGCGTGCCACGCCTTCGCGTATGCCGGCCCCGGTGCCGTCCCGTCGCGCCGCCGGCGCCTTCGCGTTTCGCGCGACGCCGGACACCGTTCGCGCCGTGGTGCACCGGTCAGGACGTCGGCCGCGGGGAACCCGCGGCCTGCGGGTGCCGGGCCCACGGACAGGGCTCCCGGGGATGCGGGGGCGCGGGAACGTGGCCGCTCGGGCAGATGGACGGGGGCCTTTATGTACGCGCGTACGCAGCCGTGCGTACCCTCGTACGCATGGGACTGGGATACGCACTGCTCGCCGTGGCGATCGCGGCGGAGGTGGCCGGGACGACGGCCATGAAGTACAGCGAGGGGTTCACCCGGCTCTGGCCGTCGCTGGGGGCCGTGGGCGGGTACCTGGTGGCGTTCGTGCTGCTCGCGCAGACGTTGAAAACCCTTTCCGTCGGCACCGCGTACGCGATCTGGGCGGGCGTCGGTACCGCCGCCGTCGCGGCCATCGGGATGGTCTTCCTCAGTGAGGCGGCCACCCCCGCCAAGCTCGCCGGTATCGCCCTGGTCATCGCCGGGGTCGTCCTGCTCAACGTGGGCGGGGCCCACTGATGGCCCGGCGGTACGACCCCGGGCGGCGGCAGCGGATCATCGACGCGGCGCTCCGGGTGGTCGGGCGAGCGGGGATCGCCGGGCTGAGTCACCGGACCGTCGCCGCCGAGGCCGATGTGCCGCTCGGCTCCACGACGTACCACTTCGCGTCCCTGGACGAGCTGTTGGTCGCCGCGCTGCGACAGGCCAACGAGGGCTTCGCCGCCGCCGTCACCGGGAGCGCCGTCCGCACCGACCCGGAGTGCGACCTCGCGGCCGAGCTGGCCCGGCTCACCGGGCAGTGGCTGGCGGCGGACCGGGCGGGCGTCGAGCTGGAGTACGAGCTGTATCTCGCCGCCCTGCGCCGTCCCGCCCTGCGGCCGGTGGCCGCCGAGTGGTGCGACGAGGTCGTACGGGCCCTGGCCGGCCGGGTCGACGCCGGTACGGCCCGCGCGCTGGCCGCCGTACTCGACGGGGTCTGCCTCCATGTCCTGCTCACCGGGCGGGAGTACGACGCCGGGCACACGGCCGAGACGCTGCGCCGGGTTCTCGCCGGGGCGTCCCCGGGCGGCGCCCTTGGCGTCACGTGAGCTGTTGCCGGTAACTTGACGGGATGAGCGTTCCGCCCGACATGCCCGACCCCGCTTCGACCGACCCCGCTTCGACCGAACCCGGCGCGCCCGAACTCGTCGTGACCGGACCGGAGTCCACGCGCGCGACCGGCGTTGTGCCGGGCCCCGCGACCGGACCTTCGACCGCCGCTGCTTCGGCCGTTCCTTCCGCCGCGCCGGAGCCCACCGCGAAGCCCGCGACGGAGCACGCGGTGGCCATCGGGCCGGAGATCACCTACGCCGAGTGCCGGCAGTGCGGCACGCTCATCGCCGGGCTCGACGGCCGCTACAGCTGTGGCGTCTGCGGCTGGGTGAACCACCACTCCGAGGGACACCGCACCCTGCCCCGCGCCGAGGACGACACCGACCGCGCGCCGGGCCACATCGACGGCAACCGGCTCGGCTGAACCGGCGCGGGCGCCCCGCCCGCCGGCACGCGCGTCGCGTGAACCCGTCACGGCACATCGGGAAACAGGCAGTGGAAGCACGACCACACCTGGACATGCCGCAGACGGAGGGCCTGTGACCGGAATACCCCCGGACGGCGACGACGCAGCCGTCATCAGCCAATCCCAGGAGCGCCCCGAGATATTCGCGCTCCTCTACGACCGGTACGCCCCCGACATCCACCGCTACGCCGCCCGCCGGCTCGGCGACGGCGCGGCCGACGACATCACCGCCGAAACCTTCCTGACGGCCTTCCGCCTCCGTGCCCGGTACGACACCACGCGGGAGAACGCCCGGCCCTGGCTGTACGGCATCGCGGCCAATCTGATCGGCAAGCAACGCCGCGCGGAGGTACGGGGCTTGCGCGCACTCGCGCGTACCGGTCGCGACCCCGTGGCCGAGTCCTGGGTCGAGCACGCCGACAGCCGGGTCACCGCCGAGGCCGCGCAGGCCGCGCTCGCCGGGGCCGTCGCCGGTCTGTCCGGCGGGGACCGGCACGTCCTGCTGCTGGTCGCCTGGGCGGACTTCAGCTATCAGGAAGTCGCCGACGCGCTCTCCCTGCCGATCGGCACGGTCCGCTCCCGGCTCAACAGGGCCCGGCGCAAGGTACGTACGGCGCTGGGCGGCGACGACCCCACCCGAGTGACAGACGTTGCGGAGGCGACGAGCCATGGATGAGACGACGATCGTCGGCGAACTGCGCGCCGATGCACCGCTTCCCGACCGCGCCAGGCTGGCACCGGGCCGGCAACGGCTGCTCGACTCGGCGCGGTCGGGCGGCGGCCGGGTCCGCGGGCTGCGCTCCGACTGGCGTACGGCGGCGGCCGGCGCCGTGGTCGCGATCACGGTGGCCGCTGTGACGACCACCCTGCTGGTGGGGGGCGACGGGCACGACCGGGCGCCCGTGTCGCTGGTGGGCGGAGCGGGGAAGGTCGGCAGCGCGAGGGACGTCCTGCTGGACGCCGCCGCGATGGTGGAGGACGACCCGGTGCCGAGGCCCGGCGCCGAGCAGTGGATCTACACCCGCGAGAGCACCTACAACGCGTCTATGAGCGGGAGCAGCGGCATCATGATCCCGCTCGATCCCGGCCAGGAGCCCCCGCCGGGGGCGACGCCCACGCACATGCCCGGTGTGGGGAGGAGCGTTTTCCTGACCGGCCCCGGGCCGCACGAGGTCGAGGAGTGGACGCCCTTCGCCGACCCGGCGGCGGAGAAGGGAAAGAAGGACGACGACTACTCCGCCCGTGAGATCTTCGCCTTCCTCGCCGATCTGCCCGACGACCCGGAGAAGGTGCTCGACAAGGTCCTGGCGTTCTACCCGACCGGCCCCGCGAGCGCGGAGACGCCCGAGGAGCACGCGTTCCGGGCACTCGGACTGCTGACCACCGAGCAGCCGATCGTCCATCCCGAGGGGCTGGCGAAGGTCTACCGCGCGATGGCCGGGGTCCCCGGCTTGAAGGCGGGCCGGGTCACCGACACGGCGGGCCGGGAGACGGTCGCCATCGGCCGGAAGGAGTCCGGAGGCGCCGGCAAGGACGCCGACATCCGGATGTATCTGCTGGATCCGGCGACGGGTCTGCCGGTCGGTGAGCTGTGGACGGCGGGCAAGGACAGCCCCACTCCCGGCGAGGGAGGCAGCGAGGGAGGCAGCGAGGGGGACAGCGAGGGGAAGGGCGCCGGGGGACGGCCCTTGCCCGGCAAGGGCCCCGGATGGAAGAAGGGCGACGTCTACATGGCGAACCTGGTGCTGGAGTCGGCTCTGGTCGCCGAGGAACACGAGCGACCCTGAGTCCACGACGGCCGTCGAGTTCGCGCGAGCGCCTCTGCCGCGACGGCCGTTGAGCCGCCGGGGGCGCACCACGAGGGCGCCGTCGGAGCGCGGGGCCCCTCGGACCGTGGGAGCGGCCGCCCGTACGCCGAGACCGGTTGGCCTCGGCGTACGGGTGCCCGTTAGGTTTCGCTCATGACCGACACGACTGCTATTCGCACCACCGGCGCCGTCGCCGCCGGGCTCGCCACCCTCACCGCGGACGGCACCGTCCTCGACACCTGGTACCCCGCCCCCGCCCTGGCCGACGAGCCGGGCCCGGCCGGCACCGAGCGGCTGGACGCCGGCCGCGCCGCCGAACTGCTCGGAGACGCCGCAGGCAAGGCCACCGGCCCCGACACCCGGCGCGGCGTCGAGGTCGTAGCCGTCCGTACGGTCATCGCCTCGCTGGACGACAAGCCGCTCGACGCCCACGACGCCTACCTGCGGCTGCACCTGCTCAGCCACCGGCTGGTCAAGCCGCACGGCCAGAACCTCGACGGACTCTTCGGCCTCCTCACCAACGTCGCCTGGACCTCGCTGGGCCCGGTCGCCGTCGACGCGCTGGAGACGGTACGGCTCAACGCCCGCGCGGAGGGGCTGCACCTCCAGGTCACCTCGGTCGACAAGTTCCCGCGCATGACGGACTACGTCGCCCCCAAGGGCGTCCGCATCGGCGACGCCGACCGGGTCCGGCTCGGCGCGCACCTCGCCGAGGGCACCACCGTGATGCACGAGGGCTTCGTCAACTTCAACGCGGGCACCCTCGGCACCTCCATGGTCGAGGGCCGGATCTCGGCCGGGGTCGTCGTCGGCGACGGCTCCGACATCGGCGGCGGCGCCTCCACCATGGGCACCCTGTCCGGCGGCGGCACGGAGCGCATCGTGATCGGCGAGCGCTGCCTCATCGGCGCCGAGGCGGGCGTGGGCATCGCGCTCGGCGACGAGTGCGTGGTGGAGGCCGGGCTCTATGTCACGGCCGGTACGCGCGTGACCCTGCCGGACGGGGAGATCGTCAAGGCGCGCGGGCTGTCCGGCGCGTCGAACATCCTCTTCCGCCGCAACTCGGTGACCGGTGCGGTCGAGGCGCGTCCGAACAACGCGGTCTGGGGCGGACTGAACGACGTCCTGCACAGCCACAACTGACGGCACGTCAGCACGCCGACGGGGGACGGGACGGGGATGCGATGACGGGGCGACACGGCCGTGCCGCGCGGCTGGCCGGGGCGCTGGTCCTGCTGCTGACGGCGGCGGGATGCGCACACCTGAGGACGGAGATCGAGGCGGAGATCGAGGCAGAGGCCGAGGCGGGACGGACGGCTGGCGCGGCTCGCCCCGCCCCGCCCGCTCCGGGCACGTCGTCGCCCCCGCCCCGGCCCGTGTCCCCCGGCCCGCTCCCGTCCCCGCCACCGCCGACCCCGACCAGGCCGCCCGGCTGTCCGCCGGGCGGCCTCGCTCTCGCGATCATCGGCGAGGACTCCGCGATGGGCCACCGGGTGGCCACGCTCCAGCTCCGGAACTGCGGCGACCGGCCCTTCTCCGTCAAGGGCCACCCGGGCGTCGAACTCCTCGACACCGGGCGTCAACCGGTCGATGTCACCATCAGCCACAAGAATGACTACAGCTTCACCGGCAGACGCGACGACCGCCCCCGGCGGCTGACACTCGCACCCGACGGGACGGCCGCCGCCGTGGTGCACTGGAACAACCGCGTCACGTCGTTCGACGGAGCCCCCACCCCGGGCGCCCACATCCGCGTCACGCCCGCCCCCGGCGAGGCCCCGATCTCCCTGCCCCTCGCCGTCGACCTCGGTACGGACGGCACCCTGGACGTCACCTCCTGGGCGGCCGGCCCTGTCGGCGGTCGATGATCCGATGGAACGCATGAGCACCGGACACACGGACATCGAAGGCGCGGCTCACCGACACGCAGCGGCTCACGGACACGCGGACGCCGAACGTACGGCTGCCGGACACACCGACGCCGAACGCGCGGACCCCGCCGACCTCGACACGCTGCGCGCCGCCTTCCGGCCCGAGCTGCGCCGGCCCCCGCTGGGCTGGGCGGCCGTGCACGCGTACGAGCACGAGCAGGGCGTCGTACTGCCGGAGCCGTACCGCACGCTGGTCGCCGAGATATGCGACGGCAGCGACGAGGGCCCGGCCGACATCGACGGGCTGATCCCGCTGCGGCGGCTGCCCGCGGACTGGGGGGCCGACGACGGACAGCGCGCCGTCGGCAGGGAGTTCCCCCTCACCGAGGCGTGGCTGTGGGAGGACGACCCCCGGCCGTACGAGGAACTGGAGCCGCTGATCGACCAGGTCGGCAACGACGGCAGCGTCGTGCTGGGCACCGACGGCTGCGGGCTCTACTGGCATCTGGTCGTCACCGGCCCGCAGCGTGGCCGGATATGGGCGGTCGGCGATGTGGGAGCCGCGCCCTTCGAGGGCGACGCGGGGTTCGCCGACTGGGTGGCGCACTGGGCCGAAAGGCGCTGACCTCACCCGGACCCGACGACGGAGCGAGGGCCCGGCCGCATGTGGGGTGCGGCCGGGCCCTCGCGGTTTCAGGCGCGGAGGACGGTTCGGGCTGAGCCCGGAACGGTCACGGACGGAAGCGCAGGACCTGCGGGTCGTGGTCGCTGTTCTGGTCCGCGAACTCGGCGTTGATGTGCACGCTGTCGTACTCGAAGTCGTCGATCGACGGGCTGGTCAGGATCTGGTCGAGAACCTGGCTGTTGCCCTGGTAGACGTACGAGTAACGCTCCGGCGCCGGAAGGGACTTGATCGCCGGGTACAGCGCGCCGCCCGCCGTGAGGTTCTGCGTGGTGGTGGAGAACTCGAAGTCGTTGATGTCACCGACCACCAGGACCCGGGCGCCCGACTGGATCTTGAGCAGGTCCTTCACGAAGGTGTTGACGGCCTTCGCCTGGAGGTGGCGCTGCGCCTCGGAGACCCGGTTCGGCGGCTGGTGGTGCGAGACGATGCTCTCGTCGCCGCCCTTGGAGCCGAAGTGGTTGGCGATCACGATGACCGGCTCGCCGCGGAAGGTGAACTCACCGGCCAGCGGCTTGCGGCTGTCCGTCCAGGCGGTGTTCGCCGGGTCGATACGCCCCGGGGACAGCGTCAGCGCGGCCTTGCCGGCCGTGCGGACGGCCTGGGTGCCCGTCGTGGCGTCCGCGCCCGGACGGTCGGTGAAGGAGACCCGCTCGGGGTTGAAGAGGAAGACCTGGCGGATGTTGCCGCCGGGCTCGCCGCCGTCGGTCTTGTTCTGGGGGTCGACGGTCCGCGCCTCGTACGCGGGCCCGCCGGCCGCCACGATCGCCGCCGTGAACTTGGCGATCGTCGCGCCGGCGGAGACGGTGCCGTCGTCCGTGGCGCCGTTGTCGTCCTGGATCTCCTCCAGGGCGAGGATGTCGGGCGACGACAGGTTCCCGACGACGGCCGCGGCCAGCGCGTCGAACTTCTCCTGCGGGTCGGACGGGTCGAGGTTCTCGACGTTGTACGTCGCCACGGCCAGCTCGTTGCCGCGCTGCGCGCGGGTCTTCTCGGCCTTGGCGCCGTCGCCGGCGACCGTGAGCGCCGTCCGGGAGGTCAGCGTGTAGCCGCCGTACTGGTTGAAGTCCAGGGGGCCTTCGGCGCCGCTGGAGACCGTGTCGCCGACGTCCGCCTTCGGGAAGGGCACCTCGGCGGTCGGGGCCAGCTGCTGGATCTGGATGCGGCCGGTGTTCTGGGACTCGTAGGAGCCGTAGACCGTGCCGCCGCGGCGGTTGGCGTTCTCGCTGGGCTTGACCGTCACCCACAGCTCCGCGAAGGCGTCGGTGGCGCCGACCACGCGCGAGGAGCCGACGCGGACGTTGACGCCCTCCAGCGACTCGTAGTAGTCCAGCGCGTAGCTCTTGGGCTTCAGCTTGAGGCCGTTGATGCTGTTGCCGGTCGCGGCGGTGCCGTTCGGCGCGTAGGCGGCCGGGACCGACTTCGCGTTGATGGTCACCGGCGCCGGGAGCTTGTTGCCGGAGGAGACGACCGTGATCTTCGGCGACGAGATCTGGGTCAGGGACTGGTTGCCCGAGGTGGCGCCGCCGGGGACGTACTCGGTGACCGTGCCCGACACCTTGATCGAGTCGCCCACGGCGACCGTCGGCACGGAGCTGGTGAAGACGAAGATGCCCTCGCTCGTCGCGGCGTCCTTGTCGGGGTTCGGGTCCTGGAACCAGAAGCCCCGCGAGCCGTAGGTCCGTACACCGGTGACGATGCCGGGCACGTCCACCACGGGGGTGCCGACGAGCGGCGATATCCGGCCACTGCCCTGGATGCCGTGGATCCTGACTTCGGCGGCCGACGCCGACGACGTTCCGGCGATCAGACCGGCGGCCAGAGCGGTGGCGACGACGGCCGAGACTGCGGCCGTTCTCGGTACGGATGAAGGCATTGCGGAACTCCGGAAGTGAGAATGGAAGACGGCGTGAAGCCATGGTTCTACGCGCGTCAATCTCTTGCGTGGGCACCCGTGTTGTCAAGGGCGCCCGGGTGTACACCGGTTGTCGGCCAAATGAACCGGTTGGGATGGGGTGAAATGCGTCTAGGCTTGGGCGCCTTGGACCCCGTACGGCGCTAGGAGAATTACCAGATGTCGGGAGACCGTGCCACTCTGCCGCCGGTGCGGCTGCCCTCGGACGCGGAGCTGGCGCGGGACGCCCTCGCCGTACCGCTGCTCGCCAGGGCGGTGCGGCTGGCCCGCTGGGCGGGACCGGCGACCCGGGTCGGCGCGGGCGGCGAACTGGTGGACGAGCAACTGCCCGAGGCCGCCGAGGTGCTGGGGCTCACCGGGGCCGGAAGCCCCGAACCGACCGAGAGCGACGAGGCACTGGCGGCCCGCGCGTGGGCGGAGGCCGAGGCCGAGGCGAGCGAGGCGTGGCGGGTCGCCGTCGACACCGGGCTGGTCGAGGTCGAGGACCCCGGCGAGGACGACACGGCGGACGACGGCGACGCCGAGGGCACCGTGAGCGCGGGGGCCGCGCTGCGGCTCATCACCTCCGGCAGCCCGCAGGACATCCTCTCCCTCTGGCTGGACGCCCTGGACGTCGTCTTCGCCGACGCGACCGCGCCCGTCCTGGAGGACCTGGCCGGCGCGATCGGCGACGACGGCGAGATCGACCTCGACGCGCTGGACTGGGACCCGGAGGTGGAGGCCGAGTTCCTGGAGGGCGTCCTCGGGAATCTGTATCTGCTCACGGTCGGCGAGGGCGGGACCGATCCGGTGCCCGTACCGCTGCCGGTGCTCGCCGCGTCGATGATCGTGCCCGACGACATGGGCGAGCCCACCGACGACGTCCTGGAACAGGTGTCGGAGGCGATGATGCGGCTGGACGACCAGTTCGCGCTGCTGGAGCCGATCGGGCTCGTCACGTACGTGCCCGTCGACGAGGCCCTGATGGCCGATGACACGGAGAGCGGACCGGGAAGCGACCCGGCGGACGACGACGTGACCCGGTACGGCGTGGTCACGCTGACCCCGCTCGGGCTGCACGGCATCAGGTCCCGGATGCGGGACGCGGGGGTCGAGGCGCCCGCCGTGGGCGACCTGGCCGACAAGGGCGCCGACGCGCTGCTCGACGGTGTCGCGCACTTCCCGGAAGGCGCCGCGCGCGCCGAGACCGAACAGTGGCTGGCCCGCCGCGAACCCGCCGGGGCGGCCCGTGAACTCCTCGCCGCCGCACGGGGAACCGACCCGGGCGGCCCGCTGCGTCGGCTCCACTGCCAGCAGTCCCTCGCGCTCGTCGGCCCCGGCGCGGAGCCCGCGGTGCGCGAGGTCCTGGACGACCGTGAGCTGGGCGGTCTCGCCCGCGTCTGGCTCGCCGAACTGGGCGCCGCCGACGTGCCCCCGCCGCCCGAGTCGATGATCTTCTGGCTGGCGATCGACACGATCGCGGCCCAACTCGACGCCGACGGCGAGCCGGTGGAACTCCAGGAACTGGTGGAGGGACTGGTCGGGCAGCACAGCGGGTTCTTCGAGGCGGCCTGGCGGGTGGACCACCCGGCGACGGCGGACGTGCTGGAGGCGATGGGCCGTCTCCACCAGGACCGCAAATCGGCGAAGGAGGCCCGCAAGGCCGCGTTCAAGGCGAGGTCGCGCGGCGGGAGTTGAGGGCCGGAGCGCGTTCGGCGTACGCGTGACGGGCCGAC
This sequence comes from Streptomyces sp. NBC_01498, assembly GCF_036327775.1. Taxonomy (NCBI): domain Bacteria; kingdom Bacillati; phylum Actinomycetota; class Actinomycetes; order Kitasatosporales; family Streptomycetaceae; genus Streptomyces; species Streptomyces sp. NBC_01498. The sequence continues at coordinate 5,785,674 of NZ_CP109598.1, forward strand.
GGGCGTCGGGCGGTTCGTACGACGGGCCGACGGGCCTCGGGCGGCGGGCACGACGGGCCGGCGGGCGTCGGGGGCGCGGTACGCATGACGGGCCGGCGGGCGGCGAGCGCCGGGCGGTGGGCACGACGCGCCGCCGGGTGGCGGGGAGTTCAGCGCAGGTACGACGCGCCGTTGAGGTCCAGGACCGTTCCCGACGACCACTGGGACTCGGGGGAGGCCAGCCACAGCACCGGCGCCGCGATCTCCTCCGCCGTCGCCACACGGCCGAACGGGCTCTGGGAGCGGATCGTCCCGCCCTCCGGGCCCGTCAGCCGGTCGGCCACCCGTTCCGTCGTGAGGAAGCCCGGCGCGACCGAGGCGACCCCGATGCCGTACGGCGCGAGCGACACGGCCAGGGACTGGCCCAGCGCGTGGACGGCGGCCTTCGTGGCGCCGTACGCGGGATGGTCCGGTTCGCCGCGGAAGGCGCCGCGTGAGCCGATGTTGACGATCCGGCCGGCCACGCCCCGGTCGATCATGGAGTGTGCCGCCCGGTGGCTGAGGAGGGCCGTGCCGAGGAGGTTCACCGAGAGATGGCGCTGCCAGCTCGCCGCCCAGTCCTCGTAGGAGGTGGTGGGCAGCGGGTGGCGTTCGTTCACGGCCGCGTTGTTCACGAGCACGTCGATACCGCCCAGCGCCTCCGCCGCCGCGTCGGCGATCCGGGCCGCTCCCGCCGGGTCCGACAGGTCGCCGCCCACCAGCGTGTGGCCCGTCCCGTCCAGGGAGTCCAGGGTGCGGCGCGCGTCGTCCGCGCGGGTGCCGTAGTGGACGGCGACCCGGTCGCCGTTGGCGGCGAAGGCGCGGGAGACGGCGCGGCCGAGCCCGCGCGAGGCACCGGTGACCAGGATCCGGCGGCCGTTCTGCGGGATGTTCATGAGGTGGGCCCTTCGTAGGAGGACGCGGAGGAGGACGCGGAAGGCGACGGGACAGCGGGGGCGACGCGGCGTCAGCCGTCGACGCCGTTGTACGCCCGTACCGCCGACGTGCCGATCCGGCCGTACCAGCCCGACGCGTCGGCGGCGAGCCCGTCGATGATGCCAGGCAGTGTCCAGGTGCGGAGCGGCCCGCCGTCGGCGAGCCGCAGCGCCGAACAGGTGTCGCCGGACGCCGCGTAGACCGTCGCGCCCACCACGACCGGCGGGACTTTCGCGACCCCCGTCAGCCGCCGTGTCCAGCGCGGTTCCCCGGTCCGGGTGTCCAGGGCCTGGAGGCTGTCCGCCGTCGCCCAGTGCAGCACCAGGGCGCCCGCCGTGACCGGTCCGAGCAGTCCGCCGGGACCGGACGGCCAGCCCGTCTCGACACCGAGCGTGGGGCGCGTCCAGCGCGGTCTGCCGGTGCCCGGGTCGAAACCGCGCAGCGAACCGGCCGTGGCCAGCAGCCCCGTACCGCCCGCCGCGCCGAGGGCCGTGGCGCCCGGCGTCACCGCGTACACCTCCGATGCCACGGCGACCGGCTCACCGCCGCGCGCCCGGATCAGATGCAGCCGGCCGGCGGAGGTGAGCAGCGCGAAGTTGCCCGCGTCCGGCAGCGCGGCGACGGCGAGCGCCTCGTCCCCGCCGCTCCGCACCCCGTCCTTCAGCCCTTCGTACAGCCCTTCGTACGACCACAGGGTCTTCGCCGACCTGGCGTCGACACCGAGCACCCGCCCGCCGAGCGTGGCGGCCAGCAGCATGGTGCGGCCCAGCACCGCCGGGGGCCGCAGGCCGCCCAGCTCCTGGCCCCAACGGCGCTTCCCGGTGCGCAGATCGACGGCCTCCAGCTCGTTCGCGTCCTCGTCGTTCTCGTACGAGGAGACCAGCGCCCCGTCCACGACGGCGGTCCACTCGGGCAGGAGCCCGCGCGTGGGATCGTCCGTGACACGGGACTTTCCCGAGCCGATGTCGACCACGGGCAGCCCGAGATCGGGTGCCACGAGGTTCCCGTCCACCGTGCCCCACCGGTCCGGCGCCCGCGCGGAGGCCGACAGCTGCCAGCGGCGGGAGCCGTCGGAGGTGGCGCAGGCACGGACATGCCCCGTGGTTTCCCCGGTGAGTGAGCTGTGCAGCAGCAGGGTGGAGCCGGAGAGCAGCAGGGCGTCGACGGCTCCCGCGTCCGCCGTGAGACTCCAGCGCAGGGCGCCGGGCTTCGCGGACCCGCCCTTCAGGGTCGGTCCGGCGCTGTCGCCGGTGTTCGCGGGGGTGCCGCCGGGATCTCCCCAGCCGCGTACGACGGAGGCACCGAGCAGTCCGGTCAGGGTGGTGGCTCCGGTCAACAGCACTCCCCGGCGGGCGAGTTCGCGGCGCCGTACGCGGCGCCGCTCGTCACGCCATTCGTCACGACGGGCCCGCTCGGTCCGGGCCCGGTGGGCGTCGGCCCGGTCGGTCCCGGCGTTCGGGCGGGGCGCGTCGCGGGGCGCCGGAGCCACGGTCACCGGCCGCGTGGGGACCACCGCCGTGTGCTCGCGCGGCCGGTCGTCGTCCGCGCCCTCGACCAGCCCCCGCAGCGGCTCCTCGCGCCACCACAACGGCGCGCCGGGATCGGCCGTACGCTCCAGCACCTCGGCCACCGAGGGCCGCCGGCCCGGTTCCTTGCGCAGACAGCCGGCGACCAGCTCCCGTGTCCCGCCGGGCACGGCGGTCAGGTCGGGTTCCTCGTGGACGGCCCGGTAGAGCAGGATCGCCACCGTCCCGTCCCCGAAGGGATTGCGCCCGGTGGCGGCGTACGCGAGGACCGCGCCCAGCGCGAACACGTCGGCCGCCGCCGACACCGGCGCGCTGTCCGTGATCTGTTCGGGCGCGATGAAACCGGGTGTGCCGATGATGTCCCCGGCCTCCGTCATCCCGTGGTCGCCGAGGGCACGGGCGATGCCGAAGTCGATGACGCGCGGACCCCCGGCCGTCAGCAGGACGTTGGACGGTTTGAGGTCGCGGTGCACCAGGCCCGCGCCGTGGATCGCGGTCAGTGCCTCGGCGAGCGCCGCGCCCAGCGACCGTACGGCCGCCTCGCCCAGCGGCCCGGTGGCGGTCACCGCCCGCCGCAGGGTGACGCCCGGCAGATAGGCGGTCGCCAGCCACGGCACGGGGGAGTCGGGGTCGGCGTCGAGCACCGCCGCCGTGTGCGCCCCCGTCACCGCGCGGGCCGCGGCGGCCTCGCGCCGGAACCGCTCGCGGAAGTGCGGATCCGCCGCGAGATGCGCGTGCACGGTCTTCACGGCCACCAGCCGGCCGCCCTCCGTACGGCCCAGATAGACCCGGCCCATGCCGCCCGCGCCGAGCCGGGCCAGCAGCCGTACGGAGCCGAGCGCGGCGGGGTCGCCGGGCAGCAGGGGGCCGGTCATGCCCGGACCTCCGGTGCGGCGAAGGTGGAGAGGACGCCGTCGACCGACACATGGACGAGCCCGGCACCGGCCGTACCCTCCCGGCCGCCGCTCTCGGCGCTCTCCCCGTCCGCGTCTTCGCCCGAGTCCGCCGGGTCCGGGCCGGTGACGACGGCGGTGGCCGGTCCCGTCTCCGCCGCCCACACGAGCGCCCCCGTGGCCGCGTTCCGCGCGTGCACGCCCCACGCCGGGCGCCCGTCGGGCGTCTCCTCGCCCTCGGGCGCCCGGCCCACGCCGTAGACGAGCCCGCCGGAGACCAGCGGCACGCCGTCCTCCGGCGGGCCGACGCCCGTGACGCTCCAGCGGGTGCGGCCGGTCTTCGCGTCCAGGGCGCTCAGCGTGTCGTACGTGCCCGAGTGCACGAGCCCGGCGACGGCCGCCGGGGTGATCGTGACGTCGTCCGCCTCCCCGTCCGGCTCACGGCTCCACAGCGTGCGCCGGGTCGCCAGATCGACCGCGCTCAGCCTGCCGCGTGCCGCGTAGTGGTGGACACCCCGCGAACCGGGATGCGCCTCCGGGCGGCGCGAACCGCCGGGTATCGCGCGTTCCGGCGTGCCGTCGGCGGCGCGCAGCACGGCCAGCGGCTCGCCATTCTCCTCGCCGTCGGCGGAGAACGACGTCCTCGCCGTCGCCACGGCGATCCGCCCGCCCGCCTGGTGCATCCCCACCACACCCGCCTTCCCGCCCTGGTGGAACCAGAGGGCGTCCCCCGTGCGCGCGTCGTAGCCGTAGGCGCGCCAGGTGGCGCCCGGCGCGGTCCGGCGGTGCCAGGCCGTCGCGTACGAGGAGTACGTCACCAGACAGAGCACACCGGCGGCGACCGAGAACGCGCCCTCGGTTCCGTCCCCCATGTCGTCGGAGCCGAATCCGAGCAGCTCCGGCGGGCGGCGGGGGTTGCGCCGCACAGTCTCGGCCGACCACCTCACCGCGCCGTTCGCCGCGTCCAGGGTGGTGACGCTCGCGCCGACGTAGGGGCTGACGCGCAGCACGTGGACCAGTTCCGGTCCGGGCACGGCCTCGGTGATGTCGTCGGTCCGGTGGCTCCAGACGACGGCACCGCTCCGGGCGTCGAGGCGGGTCAGCGCCCCGGTCCCCACCAGATAGAGGGCCCCGCCGTGCCGCAGGGGGCGGGCCCCGCCGGTGTCGCGCGTCCACAGGACCCGGCCGCGCGCGTACGGACCCGGTGAGGCGGAGGCACCGGATTCCGCCCCGTCGGCGTCGCCGTTTCCGGTGAGGGAGGCGAGCCAGGCGACCGTGCCGGCCGCCGCGGCGCCCGCGAGGGCCGCGCCGCCCCAGCGCAGGAAGCGCCGCCGGTCCGCTCCCCGGCCCCCGCTCACGGCCGTGCCGCTTTTCGCACCGGCCACGGCGCGGGTCGTCGTCACGTCCGCCGCGCCGGGCGCCGGTGCCTCGTCCGACTCCTCCGACACGCCCGACTCGTCAGGCACGTCCGGGGTGTTGGACGGGGTGCCGGGCGGGGCTTCCGCGACCAGTGCGGCGATCTCCTCCTCGCGACGCCGGATCAACCCGGTCATCGCCTCCCGTTCCCACCACGGATCGCCGTCCGTCCACCCCGCACATGTGCTCAGCACCTCCGCCACGGTCGGCCGGTCACCGGGCTCCCGGCTGAGACAGGCGCCCAGCAACTCCCGCCAGCCGTATGCCGCGTCCGGTCCGCCGGCCGGCACCCCGCCGAGATCGGGAACGCCGTGCGTGGTCCGGTACAGCACCTGGTGGACCGGGCCGGTACCGAACGGCGGGTGCCCGGTCGCCGCGTACGCGAGGAGCGCGCCGAGCGCGAACACGTCGACGGCCGGACCCGGTTCGCCCGCCCCGGTGAGCAGTTCGGGCGCGATGAACCCGGGCGAGCCGACGATCTCGCCGCTTCCGGTCAGGCTCTCCTCGGCGGCGGCCCGCGCGATCCCGAAGTCGATGACCATCGGCCCGTCGCGTGTCACGACCACGTTCGACGGCTTGAGGTCGCGGTGGACCAGCCCGGCGGCGTGCACGGCCGCGACCGCCTCGGCCAGCGCGGCGCCGAGCGCGGCCAGTTCGCCCGGGGCCGGCGGCCCGAGCGCCGAGACCGCGCCGGTGAGGGTGGGGCCCGTGCAGAACTCGGTGGCCAGCCACGGGCGTACGGCCTCCGGATCGGCGTCCAGCACGGCGGCCGTGAACGGGCCCGCCACCGAGCGCGCGGCCGCGGCCTCCCGCCGGAACCGCTCACGGAACAGCGGGTCCGCCGCCAGGTGCTCCCGCACCGTCTTGACGGCCACCAACCGCCCGGAGGCCGCCCGGCCGAGATGGACCCGGCCCATGCCGCCCTCCCCGAGCAGGGCGACCAGCCGGTACCCACCGACCTGATCCACTGTGCTTCCCCCTCCCGGACACGCCGTGCCCGCACGGCCGTTCACTGCGACGCCCGACAGGTGCCCCGAGGTTGCGCCTGCCGCGCGTCCCGTCGCCGCGCCCGTCGGAAAACCCGTGGCAGCGTGCCGAACTCCCCTCCTAAAGTCATGTCCGTCCAGGTGCGAAGACGGGACCTACTTCCACTCTTAATGGGGAGGCCGCAGGTTCGAGTCCTGCCATCGGCATTCGTGCCGGTGTAGCTCAGTCGGCAGAGCACCTATGTCGGTTCCGTCGCTCTTGATCTCTGGACACCTTTTCTGAATTCGGGGGAATTCTCATGGCGCGTTTCAACACCCGGCCTTCGGCGGTCCGCGGCACCTCGCCCGTCCGGTCGGTGGGCGCCACCACCCGGACCCATCAGGGCGGCACCGGACACGCGCGTGACGCGAAGTCCGAGCTGTTCCTGCTCGCCGTCGCCAACTTCGTCTCCCAGCAGACGTTTTACGAGACCGGGGACGACCGCGACAACCGCTTCGCCACCCTCGTACGGCATCTCGCCGTCGAGGATCCCGGGTGGACGGCCGGACTGCTGGGCTGGCTGCGCCGCGACGGGAACATGCGGACCGCCGCCCTTGCCGGAGCCGCCGAATACGTCAGGGCGCGTCTCGACCGGGGCGTGCCGACGGGCCCCTCGAACCGCCAGGTCGTGGATTCCGTCCTGCTGCGCGCCGACGAGCCCGGCGAAATGCTCGGTTACTGGACGTCGCGTTACGGCCGCCGGATTCCCCAGCCGGTCAGGCGGGGAACCGCCGACGCCGTACGGCGCCTCTACAGCGGAAAGTCGCTGCTGAAGTACGACACCGCGTCCAGGGCTTATCGATTCGGGGACATCCTCAATCTCACGCATGCCTCGCCGGACCCGGCGAAGGCGTGGCAGGGCGAGCTGTTCCGGTACGCGCTGGACCGCCGGCACCGCCCCGACAGCGCCGTGCCGCCCGCCTCGAACCGCACCCTCGTCGCGCACCGCGAGCTGATGGCGCTGCCCGTCGCCGGGCGGCGCGCGGTGCTCACGGCCCCCGGCGCCGCCGAGCGGCTGGCGGAGGCCGGCATGACCTGGGAGATGCTGGCGGGCTGGCTTCGGGGGCCGATGGACGCGGCGGCGTGGGAGGCCGTCATCCCGTCCATGGGGCCGATGGCGCTGCTGCGCAATCTGCGGAACTTCGACGAGGCCGGGGTGAGCGACGAGGTGGCCGACCGGGTCGCGGCGGAGCTGTCCGCCCCGGCGGTGGTCGCCCGGTCGCGGCAGTTCCCGTTCCGGTATCTCGCCGCGTACCGGCACGCGCCGTCGCTGCGCTGGTCCCACCCGCTGGAGCGGGCGCTCGGCCACTCGCTGGCCTGGGTGCCCGCGCTGCCGGGGCGGACGCTGATCCTGGTCGACCGCTCCGGTTCGATGTGGTCGCCCCTGTCGGACCGCTCGCGGCTCAACCGGGCCGACGCCGCCGCGATCTTCGGTACGGCGGTGGCGATGCGGGCCGCCGACGCCGATCTGGTCGAGTTCGGGTCGACCAGCGCCGAGGTGCCCCGGCGTCGGGGCGAGTCGGTGCTGAGGGTTCTGGAGCGCTTCGGCGATCTGGGGGGTACGGACACGACGGCGGCGGTGCGCAAGCACTACCGGCGCCACGACCGGGTGCTGATCGTCACCGACGAGCAGGCCGCCCACAGCCGTCACGGCGACCCGGCCGAGCAGGTCCCGGAGCACATACCCGTCTACACCTGGAACCTGGCGGGCCACCGGGCCGGGCACGGGCCCTCGGGCACCCGGAACCGGCACACCTTCGGGGGTCTCTCCGACGCGGCGTTCCGGATGGTGCCGCTGCTGGAGGCGGGCCGGGACGCGGACTGGCCGTGGGCGGGCTGACCGCCCGCCCGGCCGCCCGGCCCGCCGACCGGAGCCGCCCGGAGAGCCGGGCGGAAAGGCTGGTGGGGGGCCGGGTGGAGGGCAGTGAGGAGAGTCACGGGGTCACTGGGGAACGAGTGATCCCCGGGGCTCGTCGGTGGTCGGGCATGGCGCGCCGGGGGCCGTTGGGCGCATACTCCAGGTAATGACAAAGTCAGCCGGTTCCCGGCGCCACCTGCCGTCCAGTCCCTTCAACCGCCAAGGCCCGGCCTCGCCTCCGCCCGAGCACTTCGACGTGGGGGACCGTGTCTCCCATGACCAGTTCGGGCTGGGAAGAGTCATCGGAGTCGAGGGCGAGAACGCCGTGCTCATCGATTTCTCCGGGCGCCAGGGCCGTATCCTGAGCCCCTTCTCCAAACTGACCAAGCTCTGATTGCACGGGCCTCCGGGCCGCCGCGGTCCCCGTGACCGCGGCGGCCCGCACAGGTACGTCCCCGGCAGGTACGCCTCCGGAGGGCGCCGGTGTCCGGGCCCCGGTCAGAGAGCCTTGGCGGCGGGCTTGACCATGCCGCGGACCGTACGGGACTTCACGAACTCGCCGACGGCCGTCATCTCCCACTCGCCCGAGAACTGCCGGATCAGCTTCGCCATGATCACCCCGGTCTGGGGCTCCGCGCCGGTCAGGTCGAAGCGGACCAGTTCCTCACCGGTCCGCGCGTCCAGCAGCCGGCAGTACGCCTTGGCGACCTCGTTGAACTTCTGGCCGGTGAACGAGTTGACCGTGAACACCAGCCCGGTCGCCTCGGCCGGCAGACGCCCGAGGTCGACCACGATCGTCTCGTCGTCCCCCGCGCCCTCCCCGGTGAGATTGTCCCCGGAGTGCTTGACCGAACCGCCGAGGATGGCCAGTTTGCCGAAGTAGCAGCTGTCCAGATGGTTGCGGTTCGGCCCGTAGGCGATCACGGAGGCGTCGAGGTCGATGTCCTTGCCGCGGAAGGCCGGCTCCCAGCCGAGACCCATCTTGACCTGGCTCAGCAGCGGGGCGCCGCCCTTGACCAGGGACACCGTCTGGTTCTTCTGGAGGCTGACGCGGCCCTTGTCCAGGTTGATCTTCCCGGGCGCCTGCGGGGGTGCCGCCGGTGCCGGGGGAGCGGACGGCGGCACGGGGGCGGAGGGGGCGAGCGGGGCGGAGGGAGCGGCGATCCGGGGGTCGGCGACCGGTGCCGGGGGCGGTACGGGCGCGGCGGGCGCCACCGGCGCGGAGGGCGCGACCGGAGCCTGCGGGACGGCCGGGGCGGCGGGGGCCGCCGGCTCGTCGACCGAGACGCCGAAGTCGGTGGCGATGCCCGACAGCCCGTTCGCGTACCCCTGGCCGACGGCGCGCACCTTCCAGGCGCCGTTGCGCAGATAGACCTCCACGATCACGAGCGCGGTCTCCGCGCCCAGTTGCGGCGGGGTGAAGGTGGCGAGGACGCTGCCGTTGTCCGCGTCGCGGACGGTGGCCGTCGGCTCGATGCCCTGGAAGCTCTGGCCCGCCGCGTCCGGGCTGGCCGTGACGACGATCTTCTCGATGCCGGCCGGGACGGCCGAGGTGTCCACCACGATCGCGTCCGGGGCCGTACCGCCGCCGGGCCGGTAGGTCACCCCCGGGCCCGTCGGCTGGTTGTAGAAGATGAAGTCGTCGTCGGAGCGCACCTTGCCGTCGGCGGTGAGCAGCAGGCCCGATACGTCGAGCCGCGCCGGGGCGGCGACGTCCACCGCCACGCGGGTGGCGGAGAGAGGGATGTTCGAGCCGGGGGTCATAGCTGTCATGCCAGCCGTAACGAACGACCCCTCTTTGCCGTTCCCTTACCCTCCGTCCGCTCCCCCGGACGGGTCAACGCGACCGGGGGAGGGGCGAACCGGGGTGAACCGGCCGGCCGGGCGCGCACGCCCGACGGACGGGAGCGAGCCGGTCGGTCGGCCGCGCGGGTTCAGTACGGCCACTGCGGCGGGTCGGTGCAGAAGTGCCCGCCCAGATGGGCGTGGTCGGGGTTGTCCGGGTCCAGCTCGCCCTGTTCGGCGACGAGCTTGTCCGCGTACTGCTCGGAGTCGTCGCGAGGTTCGTAGCCGAGCGCCCGCGCCGACGAGAGGTCCCACCACAGGCGGGTGTTGGCGGAGGAGCCGTAGACGACGGAGTGCCCCACGCCGTCGGCCGTCAGCGCGGCGTGGAAGAGCCGCGCGCCGTCGCCGGGGCTCATCCACACCGACAGCATCCGTACGGAGGTCGGCTCCATGAAGCAGGACCCGATCCGGACGGAGACGGTCTCCAGCCCGTGCCGGTCCCAGTAGAGCTGCGCCAGATCCTCGCCGAAGCACTTGGAGAGGCCGTAGAACGTGTCGGGGCGGCGCGGGGTCCCGATCGGGATCAGCGCCTCCGAGTCGAGCGGGTACGCGCCCCGCGGCCGGGGTGTGAACCCGACGGTGTGGTTGCTGGACGCGAAGACCACCCGCGCGGTGCCCGCCTCGCGGGCCGCCTCGTAGAGGTTGTACGTCCCCTCGATGTTGGACCGCAGGATCTTGTCGAACGACGCCTCCAGCGAGATCCCCGCCAGATGGAGGATCGCGTCCACGCCCTCGACGGCCTCGCGCAGCGCCCCCTTGTCGCCGAGATCGGCCGTGATCGCGTCCGGCTCGCCCTCGATGGGGGTGGCGTCGAAGAGCCGGAGGGAGTACCCGTACGCGGGCAGCAGCCCCCGCATCAGGGTGCCGAGGCCGCCCGCCGCGCCGGTGAGCAGGACGGTTCGCGCTGGGGGCATGGGCGGATCTCCTCGGGACTGCCGGGGCGGACTACGACTCGGACACGGCACGGACCACGGACCTGTGATCTCTCAGATCCATGGACCGGATTCATATGCGTGGACGATCTGTGGACAAGCTAGGGAGCGTCGCGGCTCCCGGTCAAGTGTGGCGCGGGGGCGGGCGATCCGCCCGTGGGTTGCGGGTTTCCGTCTTGACCGGCGCCGCCGGGCTGCCCTAGCGTGGGCGTTGTTCAGAAATATGGACGCCGATCAGAATTGTGCACGAGTGTCTCCGCTCGCCGCACGGCCCAGGGAGCGCCAGTGACCTCAGCCCCGCTCGCCGCCCGCCTCACCCGAGTCGCCGGGCCGCTGTTCTTCCCCGTCACCGCGTACGGCCCCGGCGGCGCCCTCGACCTGGACGTGTTCCGCGCCCACGTCAGGAGCGGCGTCGACGCGGGAGCCGCCGCCGTCTTCGCCTGCTGCGGCACGGGCGAGTTCCACGCGCTCACCCCGGAGGAGTTCGGGGACTGCGTACGGGCGGCCGTCGAGGAGACCGCCGGGGAGGTCCCCGTCGTGGCGGGGGCCGGTTACGGTACGGCGCTCGCGATCCGGTACGCGGAGATCGCCGAGGCCGCCGGAGCCGACGGACTGCTCGCCATGCCGCCCTACCTGGTCGTCGCCGACCAGGAGGGACTGCTGCGCCACTACGCGGCGCTCGCCGCCGCCACCGGTCTGGAGATCATCGTCTACCAGCGCGACAACGCCGTCTTCACCCCGGAGACCGTCGTCGGACTCGCCCGGGTGGACGGCGTCATCGGCCTCAAGGACGGCCACGGCGACCTCGACCTGATGCAGCGCATCGTCAGCGCCGTACGCAGCGAGGAACCCGGCCGCGACTTCCTCTACTTCAACGGCCTGCCCACCGCCGAACTCACCGGCCTCGCCTACCGGGGCATCGGCGTCGACCTCTACTCCTCCGCCGTCTTCGCGTTCGCCCCCGAGATCGCCCTCGCCTTCCACCGCGCGCTCGCCTCGGGCGACGACACCACCGTGAACCGGCTCCTCGACGGCTTCTACCGGCCGCTGGTCGAACTGCGCGCGCGGGGACGGGGGTACGCGGTCTCCCTCGTCAAGGCGGGCGTCAGACTGCGCGGCCTCGACGTCGGCGAGGTCCGCACCCCGCTGAGCGAACCGCAGCCCGCGCACATCAAGGAACTCACCGAGATCGTCGAGCGCGGCCACGCGCTCCTCGGCGAGGGGGAAGCGGGCGGCGACGACGCGGCCCCGGGCTCTGCTACAGGCACGGGTGGCGGCGCGTGAGGGCCTCCGCGTTCCTCTACCCCTGGGACGTCGTGGGCGACCCCGACGCGCCCGCCCGCGTCGCCGACCTCGGCGTCCGGCAGGTGACCCTCGCCGCCGCCTACCACTCCACCCGGGCCCTCACCCCGCGCCACCCGCGCCACCGCGTGGTCACGGCCGAACACGCCGCCGTGCTCCACCCGTTGGACGAGGCGCACTGGGCGGACGCCGAGCTGCGCCCGTACGCCGCGGGCGACTGGGCCCCCGGCGACGCCTACGGCGAGGCGACCGCCGCCCTCGCCGACGCCGGACTCGACGTGCACACCTGGGTCGTCCTCGCCCACAACTCCCGGCTGGGCGCCGAGCATCCCGAGACCTCGGTGGTCAACGCGTACGGCGACCGCTACCCCTGGGCCCCCTGCGTCGCCCGGCCCGCCGTCCGTACCTATGTCGTGTCGCTCGCCGCCGAGTCGGCCGTACGGCCCGGCGCGTCGGGCACCGAACTCGAATCACTCGGCTGGTACGGGTTCGCGCATCTGCACGCCCACGACAAGACGGGCGGAGTGCCGCTCGGCGAGGCCGCGCAGTACCTGATGTCGCTCTGCTTCTGCTCGGTGTGCCGCGCCGGGTATCTGTCCCTCGGCCTGGACGCCGGTGAGCTGGCCGGCGCCGTCCGGCGCGCCCTGGAGCCCGTGTGGAGCGGCGCCCCGGGCCCCGGCGGCCGGACGGGCCGGCCCGCCGTCGAAGCGCTCCTCGGTACGGAGCTGGCCGCCGCGACCCTCAACTGGCGCGCCCGTACCGCCCGTACGCTCCAGGACGCCGCTGTCGCCGCCGTACGCGCGCGTGGCGGCCCCGGCTTCCAGGTGCTGCTGCACGCGGACCCCCACCCGCACCGCACCGGGGCCAACGCCGGGGTCGACCCCGCGCACGTCCTGGGCACGGCGGACGGTGTCGTCGTGCCGTGCACCGGGGGCGCGGCGGAGGCGATGCTGGCGCCGTTCGCCGCCCACCGCCGGGAATCCACCGTCCTGGCCGCCAACCTCACCGTCGTCTCGGGCATGGGCGGCAGCCCGCACACCCTCGCCGAGGACGCGGCGCACGCGCGCGCCCTCGGCGCCACCGAACTGCGGCTGTACCACGCGGGCCTGGCGTCCGACGCCGATCTGGCCGCCGTCGCGGCCGGGCTCTCCCGGCTCGGCTGAGGCCCGCCCGCCCGCTCCGGCCGGGGCCGTCCGTCCTCAGACCTCGGCCGGAGCTTCCCGGGGCGGCCTTCCGTAGAAGGTGAGGCCCGCCGCCGTCAGCAGACCGAGTACGCCGATGACCGGCAGCAGGACCGTGATGTCGACGAACGCGATGAGCCCCGCGCCGAGTGCGAGCGCCACCGCGTTCGGCACGTAGATCAGGGTGTTGGCGGTGGCGGCGGTCCGCCCGAGCACCGCGTCCGGCGTCTCGCGCTGCACCGCCGTCATCGCCGCGATCAGCACACACGGCAGTCCCACCCCGACCGCGACCGAGCTCGCCAGCACCACCGCGTCGTACGGCAGCGCCCGCAGCCCCACGGCGGCGGCGAAGAGCGCGACACCGCCGGCCGCGAACACCCGCTCCGACATCCGGCGCATCAGCGGCCCCGCCAGCAGGCCCAACGCGACCGACCCGGCGCCCTGGAGCGCGTAGAGCAGTCCGACGTACGTGGGCGCGTGCCCGAGTCCCGAGTCGACCACCGCGTAGATCGCCGCGCCGTTCAGACCGGCGAGCAGCATCGTGACCGAGCCCGCGAGGACCAGGGACCCGACGGCCGGCGAGTTCCGCAGCACCCGGACGCCCTCCATCGTCCCGGCGAGCCCACCGGCGGAACGGTCCCGTACCGGCTTCTCCTCCCGCACCCGCATCAGCGCGAAGAGACCGGCGGCCAGGGTGAACGTCAGTGCGTCGAGCAGTGCGACGGAGGCGCCTCCGTAGGCCGCGTACAGCCCCGCGCCCGCCAGCGGCGCGAGGAGCTTCATGCCCTCGTTGGCCGTCATCCGCAGCCCGTTGAAGTCACCGAGCAGCCGTTTGTCGATCGCCGTGGCCACGAGGGCCGCCTCGGCGGCGTCCTGGACGACACCGCTCACGCCGTACACGAACAGCACGGCGAACAGGATCCAGACCCGGTCCGCCGAGTCGACCAGGAGCAGCAGCGGCAGCAGCGCGGCCATGGCGAGATTGCAGAACACCAGCAGCGGTCTGCGCCGCCACCGGTCCGCGATCGCCCCCAGCACCGGTCCCACCAGCGTAGGCGCCCACATCGCGAAGACGGTCAGGGCCGCCAGACTGTCCGACCCGGTGAGCGACTTGACCCAGATACCGCCGGCCAGCCACATCGCCGACGTACCGAAACCCGACACCACCACACCGGAGAGATACAGTCCGGCGTTGCGGTCCCGCAGGACGGTGCCCGCGGTCCAGTTCTTCCCCATCCCCATCGGCCCATCCTGACACGGGCGAACCACCCGCCACAGGGCGGTTGTTGAACCCGCTTCCGGATCCCGGCGCCTCAGAGCCTGCGCGTGGCCAGCGTCAGCCGGTCGCGGGCGTCGAACAGCGCGTCCTTGATCATCTGCTCGTGCGCGGGCGTGAGCCGGGCGACCGGCACCGAGCAGCTGATCGCGTCGCGCGCCGGTGTGCGGTACGGGATCGCGATCCCGAAACAGCGCAGCCCGAGGGTGTTCTCCTCCCGGTCCACGGCGTACCCCTGCTCGCGGATCGTGGCCAGCTCCGCGAGGAGCGTCCCGCGGTCGGTGAGCGTGTGCTCGGTCAGCGGCGACAGCGTCTCCGGCAGCATCGCGCGCACCTGCTCGTCGCTGTACGTGGCCAGCAGCGCCTTGCCGAGCGAGGTGGAGTGCGCGGGCAGCCGGCGCCCGACCCGGGTGAAGGGGCGCAGATAGTGCTGCGACTGGCGGGTGGCGAGATAGACGACGTTCGTCCCGTCCAGCCGCGCCAGGTGGATCGTCTCCGTCGTGTCGTCGGACAGCCGGTCCAGGGTGGGGCGGGCGGCGGCCACCACCTCGTCACCGTCGATGTACGACGTGCCGACGAGCAGCGCCCGTACCCCGATGCCGTACCGCGTGCCCGTCGCGTCCGTCTCCACCCAGCCCAGGTCGACCAGGGTGCGCAGCAGCATGTAGAGACTGGACTTGGGATAGCCGACGGCCTCCTGCACCACGGCCAGCGAGTGCATACCGGGCCGGCCGGCGAAGTACTCCAGCAATTCCACCGTCCGCACAGCGGACTTGACCTGTGCACCGCCCGTTTCCGCAGCCGACATCGTCCCTCGCCCCTATCTTGACCACTCTTGACCACACAGAACGCACGGAAATAGAGTTCCCATGGATTCATCATCAGGAACTTTGTTCAGAATAACGAACAGGGCCTCGGTGGTGACAGCGGACGGCACAGCAAGGGAAGGAAGCCGCGGTGGCAGCAGCACCAGTCTGGAGCGTTGACCCCCGAACCGGGAAGCCGCGTGAGCAGGTCGCGGTCGAGGCGACGGCCGACGAGGTCGACCGCGGCGTACGGCGGGCCCACGCCACCCGTGCCGCGCTCGTCGACCGTACCGCGCGTGCGGCGCTCCTGCGGACGGCGGCCGACCTCCTGGACGAGTCCCGCGCCTACCTCATCGAGGCGGCCGACGCCGAGACGGCGCTCGGACCCGTCCGGCTCACCGGCGAACTCGCCCGCACCACCGCCCAGTTGAGGGCATTCGCCGAGGTCGTGGACGAGGGCTCCTTCCTCGACGTACGGATCGACCACGCCGACGGCGACCGCACCCCGCCCTGGCCCGACCTGCGGCGCTGGAAGGTGCCGCTCGGCGTCGTCGCGGTCTACGCGGCGAGCAACTTCCCCTTCGCCTTCTCCGTCCCCGGCGGCGACACCGCCAGCGCGCTCGCCGCCGGCTGCCCCGTGGTCGTCAAGGCCCACCCCGACCACCCCGCCACCTCCGAGATCTGCGCCGCCACACTGCGCCGGGCGGCGGCGCGGGCCGGACTCGACGAGGACGTGGTCGTCCTCGTGCACGGCTTCGACGCCGGGGTGGAACTGGTCCGGCACCCGCTGGTCTCCGGCGCCGGCTTCACCGGCTCCGTACGCGGCGGACGCGCCCTCTTCGACGCGGCGGCGGCCCGCCCCGCCCCCATCCCCTTCCACGGCGAACTCGGCTCGCTCAACCCCGTCGTCATCACCGGGGCAGCCGCGGCCGAACGCGCCGAACAGCTCGGCACCGGCCTCGCCGGATCGATGACGCTCGGCGCGGGACAGTTCTGCACCAAGCCCGGTTTCGTCCTCGTCCCGGCGGGCGACGCGGGCGACAGCCTGCTCACCTCCCTCACCAAGGCCGTCAGCGACACCGAGCCCGACGTCATGCTCGACCACCGGATGCGGGACGCCTTCGTCGCGGGCGTCCGCGAACGGGCCGCGCTGCCCGACGTGACGGCCCCGATCACCCCCGGCGCCGGCGGCGAGCACACCGTCAGCGCCGGCTATCTGACCGTCCCCGCCGCCCGGCTCGCCGCCGACGGACCCCACGACCTCCTGCTGGAGGAGTGCTTCGGCCCCGTCACGGTCGTCGCGCGCTACGGCTCCGACACCGAGATCGCCGCCGTCCTGTCCCGCCTCCCCGGCAACCTCACCGCCACCCTGCACCTCGCCGACGGCGAGGCCGAGGACCCGGACTCCGGCGCCGGGCGCCTGCTCGCCGACCTGACGCCCCTCGCGGGCCGCGTCCTCGTCAACGGCTGGCCCACCGGCGTCGCCGTCGCCCCCGCCCAGCAGCACGGCGGCCCCTACCCCGCCTCCACCTCCACGTCGACCTCCGTCGGCGCCACCGCCGTCGAACGCTGGCTGCGCCCCGTCACCTACCAGTCCACGCCCGTTGCCCTGCTCCCGCCGGAGCTGCGCGACGACAACCCGGCGGGCCTGCCCCGCCGCGTCGACGGCCACGCGGAGCCGGGCACCGCGTCGTAACCCCGCCCCGTCCGGGCCATTCACCCCGGCGCGCCCGGCAATTCGTTTGCCGGGCACGCCGGGGTTTGCTGTAATCCCCGACGTCGGCCGACCCCGTCGGCCCGTACCCGCCCAGCAGTCGAGGAGCCGTCATGAACCGAGCGTCGATGTCCGTTCAGCAGAAGGGAACTCCCGCCTATTCAAAGGACATGACGCTCGGTGAGTACGCTCAACCTCGGCATTCTGGCGCACGTCGACGCAGGTAAGACCAGCCTGACGGAACGGCTGCTGTACGCAGCCGGAGTCATCGACCGGATCGGCCGCGTCGACGACGGGGACACCCGGACCGATTCGCTGGCCCTGGAACGACGGCGCGGCATCACCATCAAGTCCGCCGTCGTGTCGTTCACCCTCGGCGACATCACCGTCAACCTGATCGACACCCCCGGCCACCCCGATTTCATCGCCGAGGTGGAGAGGGTGCTCAGCGTCCTCGACGGCGCCGTCCTCGTCGTGTCGGCCGTCGAAGGCGTCCAGGCGCAGACCCGCGTCCTGATGCGCACGCTCCGCCGGCTGGGCATCCCCACGCTGATCTTCGTCAACAAGATCGACCGGACCGGGGCCCGCCACGACGACCTGCTGCGCGAACTCGCGGCGAAACTGACGCCCGCGGTCGTCCCGATGGGCACGGTCCGCCGCCCCGGCACGCGCGACGCGGCGTTCCTGCCGTACGGCGCGACCGACCCGGCCTTCGCCCCGACCGGCCCGGTGGCCGAACGGCTGGCCGAGCAGGACGACGCGTTCCTGGCCGCGTACGTCGAGAACCCGGCCCGGCTCACGTACGGCCGGCTCCGCCGTGAACTGGCCGCGCGGACCCGGCAGGCGCTGATCCACCCGGTCTTCTCCGGCTCCGCCATCTCCGGCGCGGGCGTGGACACCCTCACCCGGGGCATCCGCGAATTCCTGCCCGCCACGGCGGACGACGAACGGGGCCCGGCCGCGGGCACCGTCTTCAAGGTCGAACGCGGCCCGGCGGGCGAGAAGATCGCCTACGTACGGATGTTCTCCGGGGCGCTGCGCGTACGGGACCGGCTGCCGGCCGGTGACGGTGACGGCGACACGGGCAGGATCACCGCCATCGGCGTCTTCGAGGACGGCGGCACGGTGCGCCGCGCGTCGGTGGGCGCGGGCCGTATCGGCACCCTCCGGGGGCTCGGCGGCATCCGGATCGGCGACGTCATCGGCGACCCGGCCGCGGCCCCCGCCGCCCGCCGGCACTTCTCGCCGCCCACGCTGGAGACGGTCGTCGTCCCGGGCGAGGGCACCGACACGGGTGCGCTGCACACCGCGCTCACCCAGCTCGCCGAACAGGACCCGCTGATCAATCTCCGCCAGGACGAGATCCGGCGGGAACTGTCCGTCTCGCTCTACGGCGAGGTGCAGAAGGAGGTCATCCAGGCCACGCTCGCCGACGAGTACGGCGTGGACGTCACGTTCCGCGAGACGACGACCATCTGCGTCGAACGGCTCACCGGTACGGGAAACGCCGTCGAGGTCATGGGCAAGGAACCCAACCCGTTCCTCGCGACCGTCGGACTACGGGTCGGGCCCGCCGCGCCCGGCAGCGGCGTCGGCTTCACGCTGGAGGTCGAACTCGGCTCCATGCCGTACGCGTTCATGAAAGCCATCGAGGACACCGTGCGCGCCACCCTGAACGAAGGGCTGTACGGCTGGGCGGTCCCCGACTGCGCGGTGGTGCTGACCCGCTGCGGCTACGCGCCCCGCCAGAGCCACGCCCACGGCACGTTCGACAAGAGCATGTCCAGCACGGGCGGCGACTTCCGGCTGCTGACCCCGCTGGTGCTGATGGCCGCCCTCAAGGACGCGGGCACGGTCGTCTGCGAACCGATGCACCACTTCCGCCTCGACGTCCCGGCGGACACCTTCGGCACGGTCCTGCCCGCCCTGGCCCGCCGCCGCGCGGTGCCCCACACCCCGTCGGCACACGGCCGGTCGTACGTGGTGGAGGGTGAGATCCCGGCGGCCGAGATCCACGCGCTGGAACAGCAGCTCCCGGCACTGACCGGCGGCGAGGGCGCCCTGGAGGCGTCCTTCGCCCACCACCGGCCGGTGGTGGGCGACTTCCCGACCCGCGCCCGCACCGACCACGACCCGCTGAACCGCAAGGAGTACCTGCTGGGCGTGGTCCGCCGGGTCCCGACGGGAGCGCCGGACACCCGCCGGCCGCCGGGGGCCGATCCCCGGCACGGCTGACGCGGGTCAGGGTCGTGAGGGGCGTCATGCCGCCGGGTGGTGTGGGCGGGAATGGGGTGCCGGGCCGACGGGTTGTGGTGAGGAGCGGAGGGTGGCTCCGCACCGGCCCGGCCTGGAGAGAAGCAGACACATGCGTGTGGAGATCTGGAGCGACATCGCCTGTCCCTGGTGCTACATCGGCAAGGCGCGGTTCGAGAAGGGGCTCGCCGGCTTCGCCCATCGGGACGGGGTCGAGGTGGTGCACCGGTCCTTCGAGCTGGATCCCGGACATGCCAAGGGCGAGGTCGCCCCGGTGGTCGACATGCTCGCCGCGAAGTTCGGGCGGTCCCGGGAGGAAGCCCTGGCGATGGAGGAGCAGGTCGCCTCGCACGCCCGCTCGGAGGGGCTGGGGTACCGCGTCGGTGACCGGGACCACGGCAGCACCTTCGACATCCACCGGGTGCTGCACCTGGCCAAGGCCCGGGGGCTCCAGGACGAGCTGCTGGAGGTCGTCTACCGGGCCAACTTCGCCGAGGAGCGCTCGGTGTACGACCCGGGGACGCTGGTCGACCTCGCCGTGGAGGCCGGGCTGGACGCGGACGAGGTGCGGGGAGTCCTCGCGGACCCCGGCGCGTACGCCGACGACGTACGCGCCGACGAGCGCGAGGCCGCCGAACTCGGCGCGAACGGGGTGCCGTTCTTCGTCCTGGACCGTCGTTACGGTGTCTCCGGCGGGCAGCCCGCCGAGGTCTTCACCCAGGCGCTGGAGCAGGCGTGGCAGGGGCGCGTCCTCACACCTCTCGCGACCGACGACTCCGGCGCCACCTGTGACTCCGACGCCGCCTGCGCGGTCCCCGGTACGCACACCCACGCGTAGCCGGACACCCATGCATAAGCGTTCCTTGGGCCAACCCCCGGAAAAGACGTGATTGACGGGGGAGCGCAGGGGTCCCAGGGTGAGCACATGGACACTTTGGGCGGTGCCGAGTTCGCGCCGGAGACGACGTATCTGAACACCTCCAGCTGCGGTCTGCTGCCGGGCCGGGCCGTCGAGGCCGTACGGACCCTGGCCGCCGAGAGCGCCAAGGGCCGGCGGGACGGCGCGGGCAGCTTCGACTCGGTGACCGCGGCCCGCGCCTCGTACGCCCGGCTCGTCGGGGTTCCCGCCGAGCGCGTCGCCGTCGGCCACGCGGTGGCGGTCCATGTCGGACTGATCGCGGGATCGCTGGCACCGGGCAGTGAAGTCCTCATGGCGGAGGGGGAGTTCAGCTCCGTCGTCACCCCCTTCGCGGTGCGCGGCGATCTCAGGCCGCGCTACGTGCCGCTGGAGAAACTGGCCGACGAGGTACGCCCGGAGACCGCGCTGGTCGCCGTCTCCGCCGTGCAGTCCGCCGACGGCCGGATCGCCGACCTGCCGGCGCTGCGGGCCGCGACCTCGGCGCACGGCGCCCGTACGCTGCTCGACACCACCCAGGCGGCGGGGTGGCTGCCCGTCGAGGCGGGGGCGTACGACTACACCGTCGCCGGCGGCTACAAGTTCCTGGTGAGCCCGCGCGGCACGTCGTTCCTGACCGTGACCGAGGAGGCGCAGGAAGGGCTGGTGCCGCTGCACGCCGGCTGGGTCGCGGGCGAGGACATCTGGGCGAGCACGTACGGCCCGGTCGAGCGCCTGGCCCACTCGGCACGGCGGTTCGACGAGCCGGTGGCGTTCCTCGCCTACCACGGGGCCGAACAGTCCCTGGCCCTGCTGGAGGAGATCGGCGTCGAGCGGATCCGGACCCATGTCGTCGCGCTCGCCGACCGTTTCCGGGCGGGCCTGGTCTCCCTCGGGCACGAGCCGGTCGCCGCCGACGGGTCCACCGTCGTCGCCGTGGCGGGCCTGGGAGACCGGGAGGCCCGGCTGGCGGAGGCGGGCGTGGAGGTCTCCGTCCGGGCGGGCAATCTGCGCGCCGCCTTCCACCTCTACAACTCGGCGGCGGACGTGGACCGCGCGCTGGACGTCCTCGCGGGGTGAGGAACGGAGGGTGAGGAACACCGGGTGGGGAACGCGGAGGCGGGGCCGGGGTGCGTACACCCGGCCCCGCCTCCGCGTCACTCACCACCGGCTCACGCCGCCCCGCTTGCGCCTGGAACCTCAGCGCACCGGCGTGAAGTCCCGCGCGCCGATGAACGACGGCCGGGGCGCGGGCGCCGCGAACGGCTCCACCGCCGCGTTCTCCACACTGTTGAACACGATGAAGACGTTGCTGCGCGGGAACGGGGTGATGTTGTCGCCGGACCCGTGCATGCAGTTGCAGTCGAACCAGGTCGCCGAACCGGCCTTGCCCGTGAAGAGTTTGATGCCGTGCTGCCCGGCCAGGGCGGTGAGCGCCTCGTCCGACGGCGTTCCCGCGTCCTGCATCTTCAGCGACTGCTTGTAGTTGTCCGCCGGCGTCTCGCCCGCGCAGCCCAGGAAGGTCTTGTGCGACCCGGGCATGATCATCAGACCGCCGTTGGTGTCGAAGTTCTCGGTCAGCGCGATCGACACGGAGATGGTCCGCATGTTCGGCAGTCCGTCCTCGGCGTGCCAGGTCTCGAAGTCCGAGTGCCAGTAGAAGCCCGAGGCGCCGAAGCCCGGCTTCACGTTGATACGGGACTGGTGGACGTACACGTCCGAGCCGAGGATCTGCCGGGCCCGGCCCACCACGCGTTCGTCGCGCACCAGTTCGGCGAAGATCCGGCTGAGCTTGTGGACCTCGAACACCGACCGTACGTCCTGGGACTTGGGCTCGATGATCGAGCGCTCGTCCGCCCGGATGTCGGGGTCGGCGATCAGCCGGTCGAGTTCGTCGCGGTAGCGCGCCACCTCGTCGGGGCCGATGAGCTGGTCGACGCTGAGGAAGCCGTCCCGCTCCAGGCCCTGGAGGGCGGCCGGGTCGACCGGGCCGGGGGTGCCGGGCGGCGACCAGACGACGGGGTCCTGACGCGGGGTGGTCACCTCACCCACGCCACGGGTCGGGTACAGGTCGGTACGTGCGGGGGCGGTGGTCATGGGGGTCAGCCCTCCTCGGTCAGCAGCGGATAGACGCCGTTCTCGTCGTGGTCCTCCCGGCCTGTCACCGGGGGGTTGAAGACACAGACACAGCGGAAGTCGGTCTTGGGCCGGAGCGTGTGCTTCTCGTGCCCGTCGAGCAGATACATCGTGCCGGGGGAGATCCAGTGGGTCTCGCCCGTGTCGTCGTTGGTGAGTTCGGCCTCGCCGTCCACACACAGCACGGCCTCGACGTGGTTCGCGTACCACATCGACGTCTCGGTACCCGCGTAGAGCACGGTCTCGTGCAGGGAGAAGCCGACCCTCTCCTGGGCGAGCACGATGCGCTTGCTCTCCCATGTGCCCGACGCGGACCTCACATGACGGTCGGTGTTCTCGATGTCCTTGAACGATCGCACGATCACGGTGAATAGGACCCTTCTGTGGTGCGGTGCTGTGGTGCGGTGCTGTGGTGCGGTGCTGTGGTGCGGTGCCCTCTACGGGTGCCCCGGTCGTCCCGGAATCAGACCCCCGGGGACCCCGCGGGCCCCGTCCGGAGGACAGGCCCGCGAGGGCGGATCCCGAGGGATCGGTCGGTTGCTGGGAGTCTCGGGCGGTCATCGGCCGGTCGTGGGGTGGGGGTCGGGTGCCGGTCGCCGGGTGGCGTCACGGTCCGGTGGTCGTCAGGCGGTCTCGCGTACGGCGCGGGCCAGGGTGCGCAGACCCTCGTCCAGCTCGTCCGGGGTGATGGTCAGCGCCGGGAGGAGCTTGACGACCTCGCTCTCCGGGCCCGAGGTCTCCAGCAGGAGCCCCAGCTCGAAGGCGCGGCGGCAGACCGCGGTGGCACGCGGCTTGTCCTGGAACTCCATGCCCCAGACCAGGCCCCGGCCCCGGAAGCCCACGCTGTCCGGCTCGCACTCCTCCACGATGGCCAGCAGCGCGCGCTCGATCTGGTCGGCGCGGGCCAGGGTCTGCTTCTCCATCTGGCCGTCGGCCCAGTACGTGTTCAGCGCGGCGGCGGCCGTCACGAAGGCCGGGTTGTTGCCGCGGAACGTCCCGTTGTGCTCACCGGGCTCCCAGATGTCCAGCTCCGGCTTGAAGAGCGTCAGCGACATCGGCAGGCCGTAGCCGCTGATGGACTTCGACAGGGTGACGATGTCGGGGGTGATGCCCGCCTCCTCGAAGGAGAAGAACCCACCGGTCCGTCCGCAGCCCATCTGGATGTCGTCCACGATGAGCAGCATGTCCTGGCGCTCGCACAGCTCGGCCAGCGCGCGCAGCCACTCGGCGCGGGCGACGTTGATGCCGCCCTCGCCCTGGACGGTCTCCACGATGACGGCGGCGGGCTTGTTGAGCCCGGAGCCCTGGTCGCCGAGCAGCCGCTCGAACCACAGGAAGTCCGGGACCTGCCCGTCGAAGTAGTTGTCGAACGGCATCGGCGTGCCGTGCACCAGCGGGATACCCGCCCCGGCGCGCTTGAAGGCGTTGCCGGTGACGGCGAGCGAGCCCAGCGACATCCCGTGGAAGGCGTTCGTGAAGGACACGATCGCCTCGCGGTTCTTCACCTTGCGGGCCAGCTTGAGCGCCGCCTCGACGGCGTTGGTGCCGGTGGGGCCGGGGAACATCACCTTGTACGGCAGGTCCCTGGGCCGCAGCACCACGTTCTGGAAGGACTCCAGGAACGCGCGTTTCGCGGTGGTCGCCATGTCCAGGCCGTGGGTGATGCCGTCGCGCTCGATGTAGTCGATCAGCGCGCGTTTCAGTACGGGGTTGTTGTGCCCGTAGTTGAGCGAACCGGCACCGGCGAAGAAGTCCAGGTAGCTGTGGCCGTCCTCGTCGGTGAGGCGGCTGCCCTGCGCGCGGTCGAACACGGCCGGCCAGCCCCGGCAGTAGCTGCGTACCTCGGATTCCAGGGTCTCGAAGACACTGAGGACAGGCGGGGTGATGGTCACGGGGATCTCCTGAAGGGTGAGGGGAGAGGCGTGCGGTGGGGTGGGGTGGAGGGTGCCGCTCAGGTCGTGAGCGGGCCGATCCGGTACAGCACCTCGGGCTGGTGCCCGCCGTCGGGGAAGAGATCCCCGTCGAAGAGCACCTCGCGCTCCAGGGTCGCGCCGTGACGCTCGGAGAAGGCGTGGAACATACGGTCCGACGCGGTGTTGTCGGGCGTGACGGTCGTCTCGATCGAGACGATCCCCCGCTCCTCGGTGACCCGCCTGGTGAGCGCGTCGAGAAGGGTGCCGGCGAGGCCCATGCCCCGGTGGGAGCGGTCGACGGCCACCTGCCAGACGACCAGGACCTCGGGGCGCTCGGGGCGGACGTAGCCCGTGACGAAGCCGACGGGGGTTCCGCCGGGGCCGGTGGACCCGTCCGCGCCGCGGGGCCCGGCCCCTTCGGCGGCCGGGTCCGTTCTGTCGGCCCGGGAGGCCCCGGCCGTGGTGTCGCGGGCCACGACGGAGGTCGCGGCGAAGTCACGACACCACAGCAGATAGCTGTAGGAGGAGTTCAGGTCCAGGACCTCGGAGTCGCGGGCGATGCGCCAGAGCGCGGCTCCGTCCTCCACTCGGGGGGCATCGATCGTGAGGGATCGCGTGAATTCGCTTCGGACACCTGCAAGGTCTGCTTGGGCGGCAGTCATGTCTATTGAATTTACCCAGCCAATTCAGAAATCGCATCGTCGGCAGGGGTTGGGGGCGGCCCCGCCCTGTGTTATCACGCGGGCGTGGACGTCGCACGGCAGCGGGGGTATTCGGGTGGTTTGACCGTGTCATTCTGGGCATGTCGGGCCACCTTGTGTACTCGGTCACATATGCGTAACGCTCTCGACCCCGGCCTGAATTATGGGGTCGCCCGCCGCCGAAACCTCCGTGTTTAAGGGCGGCGGGAGTGGGCAGACGAATGCGGGAAGCCGGGTGGGTAAGAATTCATTTCGCTATTCCCGCATTCCCGGACCGAAACCGCCCGCGCTATTCAGGATGCGAGGCCGGCCCAACTGCCGGACACTGCTTTCTCCGCCGCCGCCGGATTCACCCGCGCACCCCTTCCGGCGAGCGCGGCGCCCAGCGCCGCGAGCGAGGACCGCACCGCCCCGGGAGTGGCGGCGGCGCCGTAGTGGTTGACCCGGATCATCTCCGCGGACAGCG
Organism: Streptomyces sp. NBC_01498; assembly: GCF_036327775.1. Classification (NCBI taxonomy): domain Bacteria; kingdom Bacillati; phylum Actinomycetota; class Actinomycetes; order Kitasatosporales; family Streptomycetaceae; genus Streptomyces; species Streptomyces sp. NBC_01498. Next base: position 5,810,767 of record NZ_CP109598.1, read on the forward strand.
CCCCGCCCCCGGCGATCAGCGGCAGCGACGGATCGGCCGCCAGGGCCTCGGCGACCAGGGCGGCGGCGTCCACCCCCTCGGGGGTGCGCAGCGTCGTGGCGACGGGCGCGGCGTCCCGCGCGGAGTACACGAACGGCTCAAGGCCCCCGCCGAGCGCGAGCGCCCCCGCGCGCGTCGCCGCGGCGGCCGACGCGTGTACCGCCGTCCGGGTGACGAGGCCCTCCGCCTCGATACGTTCCAGGCAGGCGTCCAGGGCGAGCATCTCCAGCTGCGCCGGCGCGTGCGGCAGCGCGGCGCGCCCGGTGTCGATCCAGCGCTCCTTCCAGTCGAGGAGCGAGAGGTACGAGCGGCGCGGCGCCCCCGGATTCGCGGCCATCCGCTCCCACGCGCGGGCGCTCACCGACACGGCGGAGACCCCGGCGGGCCCGCCCATGGCCTTCTGCGCGCCGATCACGCACAGGTCGACGCCCCAGGCGTCGGGCAGCAGCGGTTCCGCCGCCACGGACGCCACCGCGTCCAGCATGAACAGGGCGCCGTGGGCGCGGACGGCCTCGCCGATCTCGGCCACCGGGTTGGTGTTGCCGGTGGCCGCCTCGGCGTGGACCAGCGACACGAAGTCGATCTCCGGGTGCTCCGCCAGCGCGCGCTCGACCTGCTCGGCCGAGGCCGCCGCGTGGAAGGGCACCTCCAGGTCCACGACCGTCGCCCCGCAGTCGCGGAGCCAGTTGCCGAAGGTCTGGCCGTACGGGCCCGTGACGACGTTCAGCGCGGTCGAACCGGCACGGGCGCCACCGCGGACACAGCCCTCCAGAGGAAGCAGCGCCTCGCCCTGCGTGATCACCACGTCCTGCTCGGTGTCGAGCAGGGCGGCCACCCGCCGCTCGACGGCCGCGAAGTCGGCGGGAGTGAGGGGGGCGAGGTCAAGCAGCGGATGGGTCACGGTCGGTGCGCTCTCTTCGGGTCGTCGGCGGCCGGTCACCGGCCGCACAAGTACGGGGGCGGAAGGCCGCTCGAACGGTGTTCGGACACTCCCTCGTCGAGGGTACTCAGCGCCTCGTAAGGTTCGGCCCATGACTGATCAGGCGGTGCTGCGGGTGAAGGGGCGGGTGCTCGTCGGCCCCGACGACGTCCGGGACGAGATGTGGGTCGTGGACGGGCGGACGACCTTCGAGCGCCCCTCCGGCGCGCGGGACGTCCGCACCGTCGTCGGCTGGGCGGTGCCCGGTCTGGTCGACGCGCACTGCCACGTCGGCCTGGACACCCACGGACCCGTGGACGAGGCGACCAGCGAGAAGCAGGCGCTCGCCGACCGGGAGGCGGGCACCCTGCTGCTGCGCGACGCGGGATCGCCGTCCGACACCCGCTGGATCGACGGCCGCGACGACCTGCCGAAGATCATCAGGGCGGGCCGGCACATCGCGCGCACCCGCCGCTACATCCGTAACTTCGCCCACGAGATCGAGCCGGGCGACCTTGTCGCCCACGTCGCCCGGGAGGCCCGGCGCGGCGACGGCTGGGTCAAGCTCGTCGGCGACTGGATCGACCGCGACGCGGGGGACCTGACCGCGTGCTGGCCGCGCGGCGAGGTCGAGGCGGCGATCGCCGAGGCGCACCGGATCGGCGCGCGCGTCACCGCGCACTGTTTCGCCGGCGTCGCGCTGCGGGACCTCGTGGAGGCCGGGATCGACTGCGTCGAGCACGCCACGGGCCTCACCGACGACACGATCCCGCTCTTCGCCGAGCGGGGTGTGGCGATCGTCCCGACGCTGGTCAACATCGCCACCTTCCCGGCACTGGCGGCGGGCGGAGCGGCCAAGTACCCGCGCTGGTCGGCCCATATGCGGCGACTGCACGAGCGGCGTTACGACACGGTGCGCGACGCGTACGACGCGGGCATCCCGGTCTTCGTCGGCACCGACGCGGGCGGCTCCCTGGCGCACGGCCTGGTGGCCGACGAGGTGGGCGAACTGGTCAAGGCCGGTGTCCCGCCGCTGGAGGCGCTGTCGGCGACCACCTGGGGAGCGAGGGCGTGGCTGGGCCGCCCGGGGCTGGAGGAGGGCGCTCCGGCGGATCTGGTGGTCTTCGACGAGGACCCGAGGGCGGATGTCCGGGTACTGGCGGAGCCCCGCCGGATCGTGCTGAACGGGCGGGTGGTGGGCTGAGGTTCGGCGGGGCGGCGGGGTGGGGCGGGGTGCTGGTCGGCGGCCCGGTCCGGCGGCCCGGTCCGGGGTCCTGGTCCGGGGGTGGCGTGGTGGCGGTCGGGTGCGGGTGCGTGAGGGCTGTACGTCCGGCGGTGCGGCCGGGCGCGCCACAGGTCCGCGCCGGTTCACTCTTCGTGGGTGGGGATTCCGGGTGTGATTGCGCGGCGAGCCGCGTCCGGCCCGCGCGCGCCGGACGAAGGGAGTCGGGTGCCGGGCGCGCCCGCGCGCGCCTGGGCTGTGTCCGGCACATGGTGTCGTCCGAACGCGGGGCGGGGCGTGCGCCCGTCGCGGAGCGGCTGATGTCCCCGCCGGTGCGTGCGCTCGCGAGGCGGAGGACCGGCATTGTGGACGGACCGGGCGTACGTGGCCGACTCCGACAACACACGGTGCTCCTCCCGTGCCCCCTCGGGGGCTACGGGGGAGAGCGTGCGTGCCGGGCGTAGCGCGCCAGACAACATGCGTCGGACACGGCCTAGCGGCGGGCCGCCGACAGGGCCTCGTCCAGCGCCCGCAGGAAACGGCCCGTCGTCGCCCGGTCCCGTACCGCGAGGCGCAGCCACCCCGGTCCGAGCCCCGGGAACGTGTCGCCGCGCCGGGCCGCGAAGCCCAGGGCGCGCAGCCGCTCCCGTACCTCGTCGGCCGGCTCCGTCCGTACGAGGACGAAGGGACCGGCGGCCGGTTCCACGGCGCGTACGCCGTCCGACGCGGCCAGCCCGGCCAGCAGGCGGGCCCGGTCCGCCGCCGTGTGCCGCGCGGCCGTCCCGGCCTCCGTGAGCGCTGCGGGAGTCATGCACGCCTCGGCGGCGGCCAGGGCGGGCGTCGACACCGGCCACAGCGGCTGGGCCGCGGCGAGTGCCGCGACGACCGCCGGCTCGGCCAGCACGTAACCGATCCGCAGACCCGCCAGCCCCCAGGTCTTGGTCAGACTGCGCAGCACCACCAGCCCCGGCACGTCGTGGCGCTCCGCCAGTGCCTCCGGTTCGCCCGGCACCGCGTCCATGAACGCCTCGTCCACCACCAGCGTCCGCCCCGGCCGTGCCAGCTTCACGAGGTCGGCGGCCGGATGCAGCACGGACGTCGGGTTCGTCGGATTGCCGACCACCACCAGATCGGCGTCCTCCGGGACGGCGGACGGATCCAGCCGGAAGCCGTCGGCCGCGTCGAGCAGCACGCGCCGTACGGGGTGACCCGCGTCCAGCAGTGCCGCCTCCGGCTCGGTGAACTGCGGGTGCACCACCACGGGGCGGCGCACCGGCAGGGCGCGCGCGAGCAGGACGAACGCCTCGGCGACGCCCGCCGTCAACAGCACCCGCTCCACGGGCAGCCGGTGCCGTGCCGCGACGGCGGCCCGTGCCGCGCGCCCGTCCGGGTAGGCGGCGAGACCGGTCAGGGAGGCGGCGATCCGGTCGCGCAGCCAGCGCGGGGGAGTGCCGGGGCGGACGTTGACCGCGAGGTCGGTCAGGTCCGCGCCGTCGTCGCGCACCTCGGCGTCGCCGTGGTGGCGCAGATCGTGCCTGCCCGTGGCAGTGTCCGTGTCGGGATCCGCGACAGGGGCGTCAGTGCGCGTGCGCATGGCTGCCGTGGCCGTGGCCGTGGCCGTGGCCGTTCTGACGACCGTGCCCGTGGCCGTGGTCGTGACCGTCCTCGTCGGGATGGAAGTGCGGCTGCTGCGGCGCCCCCACCTTGTCCTCGAAGCCCGGCAGCGCGATCCGGTACACGCACGAGTCGCAGTTCATCCGCAGGTCACCCCGGACCGCCTCGTGGTAGCGCTCCATGACCAGGTCCAGCAGCTCCTCGGCGGGCCCCACCACCTCGGCGGACACCACCTCGGCCTCCGGACGCCCCGCCGCCCACTCCCGTGTCTGCCGCACCACCCGATCCGGCAGGATCCCGGTGAACAGGAAGTACGGCAGCACCACGATCCGCCGCGCCCCGAGCCGGACACAGCGGTCCAGCCCGCTCGGCACGTCCGGCGCCGCCAGCGACACGAAGGCCGTCTCCACGCCGGCGTAACCGCGACCCTCCCAAAGAAGCCGCGCCGCCTTCAGCACCTCGGCGTTGGCGTCGGGGTCGGTCGAGCCGCGCCCCACGAGCAGCACCGTCACCTCCGACCGGCCACCGTCGTACCCCTCCAGGCCCGCCAGCGCCTCCTCCACCCGCCGCTCCAGGACGGCGAGCAGCCCGGGGTGCGGGCCGAGCGGACGGCCGTACGTGTACGAGATCCCCGGACGGCGCCCCTGCTCGCGCTTCAGGGCGGCCGGTATGTCGCCCTTGGCGTGCCCGGCGGACACCAGCATCAACGGCACGGCGGCGAAGCGCCTGACGCCCCGCTCGACCAGTTCCGCCACCGCCTCGCCGATCGGCGGCGCCGACAGTTCGATGAAGCCGCCCGCGACGGGCAGTTCGGGGTGGCGCCGGCCCAGCTCGCGCACGAACTCCCGGAACGCCTCGGCGCCCCCGGCGTCCCTGGTGCCGTGCCCGGCGACGAGCAGCGCGGGCGCGGGTGCGGAGCCGGTTGCGGACGGCGTCGCGGGTGTTGTGGTGGGTCGGGGGGAGGTCACACGTTCTCCTTGGCGAGCGGGCGCTGGGGCGGGTCGTACGGGTGGTAGAGCAGGGCGTTGAACGCGGCGGCGGCCACGGCGGAGCCGCCCTTCTCGGACACGTTGCTGACGGCCGGCAGACCGCTCTCGCGGAGCGCCGCCTTGGACTCGACGGCGCCGACGAAGCCGACCGGGAGCCCGATCACCAGCGCGGGCGCGGCACCCAGAAGAAGCAACTCCTCCAGGGCGGTGGGCGCGCAGCCGATCACCCAGACCGCGCCGGGGCCGACCCGCTCGAACGCGAGCCGTACGGCGTGCGCGGAACGGGTCAGCCCCGGCCCCGACACGGCCTCCTTGAGACGGCACACCGCCGAGCGGCGGGTGATCCCTGCGGCGACCATCTCCACGTCGGCGACGACCGGCGCCCCGGCGTGCAGCGCGCGGTGGGCGACGGCCAGCGTGGCCTCGTCGCAGACCAGGTCGGTCAGATACGCCGGATCGGCCGCCGAGTGGATGACGCGCTCCACGACCGCGCGGGTCAGCGGCGCCAGGTGCGAGGTGTCGACGCGGGCGCGCAGCCTGCGGAAGGACTCCTCCTCGATGGGGTGCACGACACGGGGAGTGACAGTCTGCGGGCGGTCGGGGCGGGGAGTGCCGGATCGCGGGCGGTCGGGGCTGCTCATCGGGCTCCCTCCGACTGCCACCGGTAGCCCCGGGGCGTCACCATGCGGCCGGCGATCTCCCGCGTGGCCGTGTTGCCGACCGTCACCACCGTCATCATGTCCACGGTCGTCGGATCGAGCCGGGCGAGCGTGGTGAGGTGGCTGGTGCCGTCGGGGCGGGAGGCGTTGCGTACGACGCCGACGGGTGTGCCGGGCGTACGGTGCTCCGCCAGCAGGGCGAGTGCCGTGGGCAGTTGCCAGTCCCGGCCCCGGCTGCGCGGGTTGTAGAAGGTGACCACGATGTCCGCCTCGGCCGCCGCGCGGACGCGGCGCTCGATGACCTCCCACGGAGTGTGCAGGTCGGACAGGCTGATGGAGACGTGGTCGTGGCCCAGCGGCGCGCCGAGTATCGCGGCGGCGGCAAGCGCGGCCGTCACCCCCGGCACGCCGACCACGTCGATGTCGTCGGCCGCCTCGGCGAGCGCCGGTGAGGCCATCGCGTAGACGCCCGCGTCCCCGCTGCCGACGAGGGCCACGGCGTGGCCCGTGCGGGCCTCTCGGACCGCCGTACGCGCGCGTTCCTCCTCGTGCCCGAGCCCCGACTCGATCACGCGCGTGCCGGGCCTCAGCAGGTCCCTGATCTGGTCGACGTACTGGTCGAGCCCGACGAGCACCGAGGCCCTCCGCAGCTCCCGCGTCGCGCGCGGCGTCAGCAGGTCCCGCGCGCCCGGCCCGAGACCGACGACGGCGAGCCGCCCGCGCGGCACCCGGCGTACGACGGCGCAGGTGGCCATCGCCGCGCGCCCCTCGGGGTGGGACTTCCGCTTCGGTACGAGGAGTTCACCGCCCGGCCCGGCAGCGGCCAGCGCGGCGGCCTCGGCGACGGACGGGGTGCCGACGGCGGCGAGGGGCGCGTCCGAGGGGTTGGGCACGGCGATCGAGGCCAGCACCTCGGCCGGGTACGTCCGCAGCGGCACCCCGAACCGGGCGGCGGCCCCGACGACGCCGGGCTCGTCCGCCTTGGCGTCGACGGTCGCCCACCCGGCCACGCTGAGGGGCGAGAGCCCGGCGGCCCGCAGTGCGTCCCGCACGAGCCCGTACACCTCGTCCACCCCGGCGCCCCTGCTGGCACCGACCCCGACGACGAGCGACGGGGGCCGCAGGACGGCGTCGGCGGGCCCGAGGGGCACGACGCGGTCGGTGACGTGGAGAGCGGCGACGTGAGGGTCGGTGGTGCTACCGGCGGGGGTGTGACGGGCGGGGGCGTGGCCCGCCGTGACGACGGTCCCGGCCGTCGCCGTTCCCGGTGCCGCGTCGGTGGCCCGCGCCGTCGAGGGCGCCTGCGGGGCCGCCGCCGTGCCCGGCTCGTCCGGCTCCTGCGGGCCGCTCGCGCCACGGGCGGCGGCTGTCGCGTCCTGGTGTGCGTTCCCGGGCGGCGCGTCCGGTCCAGCGGGGCCGTTGAGGGATGCCGCCGCGCCCCGGAGCGCGTTCGCCGTACCCGCCGCGGCCCCTGTAGGCCCCTCCGGCACCACGTTCGGCGGCAGCGGCGGCAGGGGCCACACCGCGTCCGCGCGCAGCGTCACCCGCGCGCCGTCGAGCATCGCGCGCGTGACCGCCGCCACCGCGCCCTCCACCGGCAGACCCAGGGTGTCCAGGCCGGGGATGCCCGTGGCGTCCGTCGCGGTCGTGATCACGGGGGCCGCCGCCAGGACCGAACCGACCTCCGCAGCCAGGGAGTTGGCCCCGCCGCCGTGGCCGCCGAGCAGGGACACCGCGTACCGCCCCGCCTCGTCCACGCACACCACCCCCGGGTCGGTCGCCTTGCCGGCCAGCAGCGGGGCCAGGAGGCGTACGGTCGCGCCCGTGGCCAGGAAGCACACCAGCTGTTCGCACTCCGCGAACGCGCGTTCCACCGCCTCGCGCACCGGGCCGTCGTAGACGCGGGTACGGGCGGGCCAGGCCGTGGCCAGCCGGTCGCGGGCCGAGGCACCCGCAGCCGTGGCGGAGATCAGGCCGATCACAGGGTCGCTCCTTGCGGTGGACGAGGTTCCGCCGGGGGGCGGTCGCCCCACAGCAGGAAGACGGGATTGGTGCCCGCGAGCCGGGTCACGTCACCCGGCAGCGGCGCGAGCCGGGACGCGTGCAGCAGGACGCCGCCGGTGGCGAACCCGGCCCCGGACAGTGCCTCGCGCACGGCCGGTACGCGGTCCAGGGCGGCCACCGACACCACCACCGTCCGCCGGGCCCGCCGCGCGCACGCCGCGACCACGGCGGGCAGGTCACCGCCCCCGCCTCCTACGAAGGCGGCGTCCGGATCGGGCAGCCCGGACAGCGCGTCCGGTGCCGAGCCGTGCACGGTCTGCACGTCCACGCCGTGCGCCAGGGCGTTGGCGCGGACCCGCGCGACGCCGTCGGACGACTTCTCCACGGCGATCGCCGCCGCGCCGAACCGCGCGCACTCCACGGCCACCGAGCCCGAGCCCGCGCCGACGTCCCACACCAGGTCGCCCGTCCTCGGCCCGAGCCGCGCCAGTGCCAGCGCCCGCACCTCGAACTTGGTGATCATCGAGTCCCGGTGCGCGAACTCCTCCTCGCCCAGGGCCCAGCGCGCGGGCCCCGGCCCCCGGCCCGCCAGCGTGCGCGGCAGCGGGGCGTGCGCCCGCGCCCGTACGTCGTCCAGGCACAGCACCACGCTCAGCGGCTCCGGCCAGTCCCGGGCGCCCGCGTCGGCGGGCGACAGCCGCTCGACCCGTTCGCCGTCCGGGTCGCCCAGCGCCGACGCGACGACGAGCGTGCGCGGCAGCCCGGTGTCCGCGAGCGCGGCGCCCAGCTCCGCCGGCCCCGCCCCCGGACCGGTCAGCACCGCCACCTTGGGGTGCGCGCGGCAGACGTTGACCGCCGTACGGAGGTCGCGCCCGTGGGCGCTGACGACGACCGCGTCGTCCCACGGCAGCCCGATCCGGGCGAACGCCACGGCGACGGACGGCGCGGCCGGCCGTACGTCCAGCGCCTCTGGCCCGAAGCGCCCGGCCAGTGCCCGGACGATCCCGAACAGCCCCGGATCGCCCGACGCCAGCACCACGACCCGGGCGCCGTCCCCGTCGGCCAGGTGCCGCGCGATCGCGTCCAGCGCCGGGGCCGGCGGGCCGAGGACCACCCGCGAGGTCCGTTCGGGCAGCCCGGCGAGCGACGCGGCCTCTTCAAGATGCCGCCGCCCGCCGACGACCAGGGTCGCCGCGCCCACCGCCCGCAGGGAGTCCGCGGAGAGCGGCGTGCCCGTGCCCGTACCGATGACCGTGATCACCGCGCGGCGCCCCGGGTCCGTTCCTCGCGCAGCGCCCTGCGGGCGTCCGGGTCGGCCCGCCGGAAACCGTGGAAGTGGCCCGGGTGGTAGAGATGCGAGCGCGTGCCCGACGCGGCCAGCGCGGGCCCCACCAGGAACAGAGTGTGCTTCCAGAGCCGGTGCTCCTTGACCGTCTCCTCCAGCGTGCCCAGGGTGCAGCGCACGACCAGCTCCTCCGGCCAGGTCACCTGATGGGCGACCACGACCGGCGTGGACGTCGGATAGCCGCCCTCCAGCAGCTCCAGGGCGAGCTGGCCCGACCGCGCGGCGGACAGGAACACCGCCATCGTCGTGCCGTGCCGGGCGAACTCCCGCACCTCCTCGCCCGGCGGCATCGGCGTCTTGCCCCCGCCGAGCCGGGTCAGGATCACCGACTGCGCGACCTCCGGGATCGTCAGCTCCCGCCCGGCCGCCGCCGCGACGGCGGAGAACGACGACACCCCCGGCACGATCTCCACCTCCAGCCCCAGCGCCTCGCAGCGGTCCAGCTGCTCCTGCGTACCGCCCCACAGCGCCGGGTCGCCCGAGTGGATCCGGGCCACCTTCAGACCGTCGCGCACCGCCCGCTCGTACACGGTGACGACGTCCTCCAGGGAAAGCGCCGCCGAGTCGAGGATCTCCGCGCCCTCGCGCGCGTGCTCCAGCACTTCCGCCTGCACCAGGCTGGCCGCCCAGATGACGACGTCGGCGTCGGCGATGGCCCGCGCCGCACGGAAGGTCAGCAGGTCGGCGGCGCCGGGGCCCGCGCCGACGAAGGTCACTCTGCCGGGGGTCGTGTCGGTCATCAGCGGCGTTCCTCGCGGGTCAACGGGGCGGGGGAGCGGAAGGGGTGAACATGGAAGTGCGGACCGGGGGCCCGATCGGCTAGCAAGGGCGCATGGCGGTGTTCGTCGCGCTCGGCGCGTTCCTCATGACGCTCTTCGGCGGCTGGACGGCGCAGCGCGTCACCGACCGGCGCCATCTGGTACTCGGCCTCGCGGGCGGACTGATGCTCGGCGTGGTCGGCCTCGAACTGCTCCCGGAGGCCATGGAGGCGGCCGGCGAGGACTTCCTCGGCGTCCACCAGGCGCTGCTGCTGTTCGTCGGGGGCTTCCTCTTCGCGCACGTCGTGGAACGCCTGCTGGCCGTCCGCAGGGCCGCGCACGGCGCGGCGGACGCCGACGACCCGCACCGGCACGGCCGGGACGCCGGGCGGCCCGAGCGCGCCCCGCAGGTGGGTCTGACAGCGGCGGCGGCGATGGTCCTGCACAGCCTGATGGACGGCGTCGCGCTCGGCGCCGCGTTCCAGGTCGGCGGCGGCATGGGCGCGACCGTCGCGCTCGCCGTCATCACCCACGACTTCGCCGACGGCTTCAACACGTACACGCTGACCAGCCTGTACGGGAACGACCGCCGCAGGGCCCTCGCGATGCTCCTCGCCGACGCCGTGGCCCCGGTCGTCGGCGCCGCCTCCACCCTGCTGTTCACCCTTCCGGAGGAACTGCTCGGCAGCTATCTCGGCTTCTTCGGCGGCGCGCTGTTGTATCTGGCCGCCGCCGAGATCCTGCCCGAGGCGCACCACGAGCACCCGGCCCTGTCGACACTGCTGTGCACCGTCGGCGGCGTGGGCTTCATCTGGCTGGTGGTGGCGACGGCCGCCTGACGCGCCCCGAAGCCCTCCCCGGGACTCCCTCCGGAGGTCTTCCCGACACCGCTCTTCCCGGCGGGCGTTCACAGCTTCCCTCCGCGCCCGCCGTCACGCCGCGCGGGCGCGATGAGCGTCGAGAGGTACGGCAGCGTCCCCCGCTCCAGCTCGGCGGCCGGCCGGATCGACTCCTCGGGCAGCCCCAGCGCCGACCCCCACACCGCGCCCTCGATACGGCCCGTCTCGCGCAGCGCCGCCGCGACCTCGCCCGCCAGCCGCCCGAACTTGTACGCGACGACGGTGCCCGGACCCTCCAGGGCGTCCTTCAGTACGGAGGCGCCCGCCGTCACCGGCACCAGCGTCAGCGGCTCGGTGCCCTCGGCCAGCACGGCGCCCCCGCGCGCGGCGAGGTCCTGCATCGCGGTGATCCCCGGCACGGTCTCCACGACCGTCCCCGGCAGCAGCTCACCGATCGTCTGGGCGAGATACGTGAACGTCGAGTACACGTTCGGGTCGCCGATGGTCGCGAACGCCACGCTTCCGTACGGATGCGCCCGCAGCAGCTCCGCGACGCGCGCGCCCGCCGCGTCCCACGCCGCCTCGCGACGGGCCCGGTCGGCGCGTTCGTTGAGCGCGAAGACGATCCGTACGACGTTCTCGGGCGCGACGTGGTGCAGCACCGTCGCCTCGGCCCGGCCCGGTTCCCCGCCGTCCGTGCCGTCGGCCGCCGCCATCACCGGTACGACGACGACATCCGCCTCCCGCAGCAGGCGCACGCCCTTCACCGTCACCAGTTCGGGGTCACCGGGGCCCACCCCGACCCCGACGAGTCTGCCGCTCATGCCGAGCACCTTTCGACGAATCTCCGTGCCACGCCGGGCGCCGCCGCCCAGTGCGTGTGCAGATAGCTGGCGTGCACACCCCGCTGGACGAACCCCTCCACCCGGCGCTCGGGCCGTACCAGCCCCCACGCGGGCGCCGCGCCGGCCCCCGGGTCCAGCACCGTCCGGTGGAACTCGTGGCCCCGCAGCCGGGTCCCGGCCGCCGCGAGGACGCTGTCCCCGACGGCGACCGCCTCCCGGTACCCGAGCGTCAGCCGCTCCGACATCCGCGCGTCCGCGTCGAGCACCCCGCACATCGGCGCCCCGTCCAGCGACCGCGCCAGATACAGCAGCCCGGCGCACTCGGCGGCCACGGGGGCGCCGGAGCCCGCCAGTTCGGCGACGGCCTCCCGCAGCGGCGCGTTGGCGCCCAGCTCGGGCGCGTACACCTCGGGAAACCCGCCGCCGATCACCAGCCCCCGTGTGCCGGGCGGCAGCCGCTCGTCACGGAGGGGATCGAAGACGACGACCTCGGCACCGGCGGCACACAGCAGCTCGGCGTGCTCGGCGTACGAGAAGGTGAAGGCGGCCCCTCCGGCGACGGCCACGACGGGCCTCGCCGCTGTCCGGGGGGCGGGCCCTTCCAGCCCCTCCGGCCTGTGAGGAGCAGGCCCTTCCAGCCCGTCCGGTGTGTGAGGAGCGGGGTCCGGGGCGGCGCCCCGGTTTCGGGAAGGGGCGGGTAGGGGACCAGGCCCGCCGCAGGCGCCACCCCCCACCTCCGCGCCCCCCACCTCCCGCACCGGCTCCCACACCCCCACCTCCAAAGGAGGCGCGCTGCGCGCCAACGCCAGCAACCCCTCCACGTCGCACCCCACCCGCACCCGCTCCGCCAGCCCCCGCACCACCGCCACCGCGTCTCCGCGCCGCTCCGCCACCGGCACCAGCCCCAGATGCCGCGATGGCGTCTCGATCTCCCGAGCCCGCCGCAGCACCCCGAACACCGGCACCCCCGACTCGTCCAGCGCCTCCCGCAACAGCTCCTCGTGCCGGTCGGAACCGACCTTGTTGAGGATCACCCCGCCGATCCGCGTCTCCGGGTCCCACGACGCGAAACCGTGCACCAGCGCCGCCACCGACCGGGACTGCGACGACGCGTCCACCACGAGCACCACCGGCGCCCGCAGCAGCTTCGCCACCTGGGCGGTGGAGGCGAGTTCGCCCTGCCCGGCAGCGCCGTCGTACAGCCCCATCACGCCCTCGACCACGGCCAGGTCGCAACCCGCCGCGCCGTGTGCGAAGAGCGGGGCGATCAGCTCCGTACCGCACAGATACGCGTCGAGGTTGCGGCCCGGCCGGCCCGTCGCCAGCGTGTGGTACCCCGCGTCGATGTAGTCCGGCCCGACCTTGTGCGGCGACACGGCGAGGCCGCGCCCGGCGAGGAGCGCCATCAGTCCGGTGGCGACGGTGGTCTTGCCGCTGCCGGAGGCCGGCGCGGCGACGACGAGACGCGGTACGCGGACGGTACGCCGCTCCGCGACAAGGGGCGCGGCCGTGGATGTGGCCGGGGAGGTGCTCACCACTCGATGCCCCTCTGCCCCTTCTGCCCCGCGTCCATCGGATGCTTGACCTTCGTCATGTCCGTGACCAGATCGGCCAGTTCGACCAGCGCCTCCGGCGCGTTCCGCCCCGTGATCACCACGTGCTGGGTCCCCGGCCGCTCCCGCAGCACCCGTACGACCTCGTCGGTGTCGACCCAGCCCCAGTGCATCGGGTACGCGAACTCGTCCAGCACGTACAGCCGGTACGTCTGGGCCGCCAGGTCCCGCTTCACCTGCTCCCAGCCCTCGCGCGCCGCGTCCTCGTTGGAAAGCTGACTGTCGCGCTGCACCCAGGACCAGCCCTCGCCCATCTTGTGCCAGTCGACCGAACCGCCCTCGCCGCTCGCCCCCAGCACCCTCAGCGCGTGCTCCTCGCCGACCTTCCACTTCGCCGACTTGACGAACTGGAACACCCCGATCGGCCACCCCTGCGTCCAGCCGCGCAGCGCGAGCCCGAACGCCGCCGTCGACTTGCCCTTGCCGGTGCCCGTGTGGACCACGACCAGCGGACGGTTGCGGCGCTGCCGGGTGGTGAGCCCGTCGTCCGGCACGACGGCCGGCTGTCCCTGCGGCATCAGGCCACCCTCCGCTGCGCGACCGGACGGCCGCCGCCCGGACGCGTGCCCGAAGGCCCGCCCGGCTTCCCGCCCGGACGGCTGCCCGAAGCGCCCTGTACGTCCCTGACCAGGCCCGCGATGCTGTCGGCGCGCAGCTCGTCGAGCGTGACGGCCGTCCCGCCCAGCTCGCCCGCGAGCGCCACCGCCAGCCCGAGCCGTACCGGCCCCGACTCGCAGTCCACGACCACCGACGCCGTGCCCTCGGCGGCGTGCAGCCGCGCCGCGCGCGTCCCGAGCGCCACCGCGTCGGCGCTCCCCGTCGCCCGCCCGTCCGTGACCACGACGAGCAGCGGGCGCCGCGCGGGGTCGCGCAGCCGCTCCACCCGCAGGACGTCGTGCGCCTTCAACAGCCCGGCGGACAGCGGCGTGCGCCCGCCCGTGGGCAGCGTCTCCAGCCGGACCGCCGCCGCGTCGACCGACGAGGTGGGCGGCAGCGCCACCGTCGCGTCCTTCCCGCGGAAGGTGATCAGCCCGACCTTGTCGCGCCGCTGGTACGCGTCGAGAAGCAGCGACAGCACCGCGCCCTTCACGGCCGACATGCGCTGCCGCGCGGCCATCGACCCGGAGGCGTCCACCACGAACAGCACCAGATTGCCCTCACGCCCCTCACGGGTCGCCTGCCGCAGATCGTCCCGCCGCACCACCAGCCCGCGCCCGGTCCGCCCGCGCGCCCGCTGGTGCGGGGCGGCGGCCTGGACGGTCGCGGCCAGATGCAGCGCGCCGAGTGCCCCCCGGGGCCGCCGCGACCCGGTCGTCCGCCCGTGCTGGGTCCGCGCCCGGGAGCGCCGGCCGGCGGCGCCTTCGCCGAGCCCCGGCACGCTCAGCACCTTCGTACGGAAGGGCTCGGCGGCCCGCACTGCCTGCTGCTCACCGCCGCCGCGCGCGCCCGGCGCCGGCTCGTTCCCGGCGGGCTCACCGCCCGCCGGGGCCTCACCGGCGGGGGAATCCCCGGGCGGCCCGTCCTGCGGCGGCTGCCCGCCCCCGCCGTCCGGCCCGCCCGGCCCGTCCGGATCCGGATCGTCGTCGCGCGTGTCGTCCTCGCCTCCGGACTCCTCCCCGCCGAACTGCTCCAGCGTGTCGTCCAGCGTGTCCTCGTCCAGCCCCGGCGCGTCGAACGGATTGCGCCGCCGCCGGTGCGGCAGCGCCAGCAGCGCCGCCTGCCGTACGTCCTCCGCCAGCACCACCGTGCGCCCGGCCCACGCGGCGAGCGCCGTCGCCGTCCGCGCCATCACGATGTCGGCGCGCATGCCGTCCACCTCGAACGCCGCGCACGTCGCGGCGATCTGCCGCAGTGCCGCGTCACCGAGCCGCACCTCGGGCAGCAGCGCCCGCGCCGCCACGATCCGCGCCCGCAGCGCGTCCTCCTCACCGGCCCAGCGTCCGGCGAACCCGGCCGGGTCGTCGTCGTACGCGAGGCGCCGCCGCACGACCTCCACCCGCTGGTCCGGCTCGCGCGACGCGGCGACCTCGACGGTCAGCCCGAAGCGGTCGAGCAACTGGGGCCGCAGCTCGCCCTCCTCGGGGTTCATCGTCCCCACGAGCAGGAAGCGGGAGGCGTGCCGTACGGACACACCCTCACGTTCCACGTAGGAGGCGCCCATCGCGGCGGCGTCCAACAGAAGGTCCACCAAGTGGTCGTGCAGGAGGTTGACCTCGTCGACGTACAGGATGCCGCGATGTGCGCGGGCCAGGAGTCCGGGTTCGAAACTCTTCACGCCCTCGGCCAGCGCCCGTTCGATGTCGAGCGCGCCGACGAGCCGGTCCTCGGAGGCCCCGACGGGCAGTTCGACCATCCGGGCGGGCCGCGACACGCCGGTCCCCGTCTCGTGCGGCCCGTCGGGACACGCCGGATCGGGCGCGGCCGGATCGCACGAGAACCGGCACCCGACGACGACCGGCACCTCGGGTACGAGCACCGAAAGGGCCCGTACGGCGGTGGACTTGGCGGTGCCCTTCTCACCCCGTACCAGCACCCCGCCGACGGCCGGGGAGACGGCGTTGAGCAGCAGCGCGAGCCGCAGGTCGTCCTGCCCGACGAGGGCGGTGAAGGGGTACGGCGTACTCACGGTGCCTCCAAGGCGTGGATCGGTGTGTGCGGCCCGCCCGGCGTCCGGGACCCGGCCGGGGCGACTCCCGCGGCCCTCATTCGCCGCCCGCTTCCAGGTCGCCCTCAAGCTCCAGATACGTCGCCCGCAGCCGCTCCAGCGTCCGCCCGTCCGGCTCCGCCCACAGCCCGCGCTCCGCCGCCTCCAGCAGCCGCTCCGTGATGCCGCGCAGCGCCCACGGGTTGGACTGCCGCATGAACTCCTGGTTCTCCGGCGCGAACACGTACTCGGCCGACAACTTCTCGTACATCCAGTCGTCCACGACGCCCGCCGTCGCGTCGTACCCGAACAGGTAGTCCACCGTCGCCGCCATCTCGAAGGCACCCTTGTAGCCGTGCCTCCGCATCGCCGCCATCCAGCGCGGATTGACCACCCGCGCCCGGAACACCCGGTGCGTCTCCTCGCCCAGCGTCCGGGTCTTCACCTGGTCCGGTGTCGCGCTGTCACCCACGTACGCCTCGGGCGACTCACCCGTCAGGTGCCGCACCATCGCGACCATGCCACCGTGGTACTGGAAGTAGTCGTCGGCGTCGACCAGATCGTGCTCGCGGGTGTCGACGTTCTTCGCCGCCACCTTGATCCGCCGGAACGCCGTCTCCATGTCCCCCCGCGCCGCGCGCCCGTCGAGCCCGCGCCCGTACGCGTAACCGCCCCACACCGCGTACACCTCGGCCAGGTCCGCGTCCGACTGCCAGTTCCGCGCGTCGATCAGCGGCAGCAGCCCCGCCCCGTACGCGCCCGGCTTCGACCCGAAGATCCGCGCCGTCGCCCGCCGCCGGTCGCCGTGCCCGGCGGTGTCCTCGTCGGCGTGCGCCCGCACGTAGTTGGACCCGGCCGGCTCGTCCAGCTCCGCCACCGCCCGTACCGCGTCGTCGATCAGCCCCACCACATGCGGGAACGCGTCCCGGAAGAAGCCCGAGATCCGCACCGTCACATCGATCCGGGGCCGCCCCAGCTCCGCCACCGGCACGATCTCGAAACCGGTGACCCGCCGCGACGCGTCGTCCCACACCGGCCGGCAGCCCAGCAGCGCCAGGATCTCCGCGATGTCGTCGCCCTGGGTGCGCATCGCGGAGGTGCCCCAGACCGTCAGCCCGACCGACGCCGGATAGTCGCCCGTGTCGGCCAGATAGCGGGCCACCAGCGAGTCCGCGAGAGCCTGGCCGACCTCCCAGGAGAGCCGCGAGGGAATGGCCTTGGGGTCGACGGAGTAGAAGTTGCGCCCGGTCGGCAGCACGTTGACCAGCCCGCGCGTCGGCGACCCGGACGGGCCCGCGGGGACGTAACCGCCGTTCAGCGCCTTCAGGATGTGGTCGATCTCGTCCGTCGTACAGGCCAGCCTCGGTACGACCTCCGTACAGGCGAAGCCCAGCACCGCCACCGCCGGCGGCAGTTCGTGTCCCAGCACCTCGCCCACCAGCGGCGCCGCCGCCGACAGCTCCCACCGCCGCTCCTCCATGCCCTCGGCGAGCCGGCGGCACAGCTGCTCCAGCAGGTCGACCGCGTCCGCCGCCGACCGCGCCGGACCCGCCACCAGCTCGGTCAGCTCCGCCGGGACCTTCACCGGCGCCCCCGGCTCGCCCAGCAACTCCTTCTCGACCAGCCCGAAGTGCTCCGCCAGCGCGGCCCGCAGACCCGGCAGCGCGTTCGCCGTACCGCCCCACACCTGCGAGGCGCGCAGCACCGCCAGCACGAGATTGACCCGCGCCTCGCCCTCCGGCCCACCGCCCAGAATGTGCAGACCGTCCCGGATCTGGACGTCCTTGATCTCACACAGATAGCCGTCGACATGCATCACGAACGAGTCGAAGTCGTCGTCGTCGGGCTGCTCGTCCACATGCAGGTCGTGATGCAGCTCGGCGGCCTTGACCAGCGTCCATATCTGGGCGCGCACGACCGGCGCCTTCGTCGGGTCGAGATCGCTGACCAGCGCGTACTCGTCGAGCAGTTGCTCCAGCTTCGCCAGGTCCCCGTAGGTGTCGGCGCGCGCCATCGGCGGCACCAGATGGTCCACCACCGTGGCGTGCCCGCGCCGTTTGGCCTGGGTGCCCTCGCCGGGGTCGTTGACGATGAACGGGTAGATCAGCGGCAGCTCACCGAGGACGGCGTCCGGGCCGCAGCCCGCCGACAGCCCGAGCCCCTTGCCGGGCAGCCACTCCATCGTGCCGTGCTTGCCCATGTGGACGATCGCGTCCGCGCCGAAGCCGCCCTCCCCGGACGCCGTCTCCAGCCAGCGGTACGCCGCCATGTAGTGGTGCGACGGCGGCATGTCCGGGTCGTGGTAGATCGCGATCGGGTTCTCGCCGAAGCCGCGCGGCGGCTGGATCATCACCACGACGTTCCCGAACCGCAGCGACGCGAGCACGATGTCCCCGCCGTCCACGTACAGCGAACCCGGCGGCTCGCCCCAGTGCTCCAGCATGCCCGCGCGCAGCCCCGGCTCCAGCCGGTCGAACCAGGCGCCGTAGTCCGCGAGCGGCACCCGCGCGGGCGCCACCGCGAGCTGTTCCTCGGTCAGCCACTCCACGTCGTGGCCCCCCGCGTGGATGAGCCGGTGGATCAGCTCGTCACCGTTGTCGGGGTGCCCGTCCGCGCCCTCGCCGACCGCGTAACCGGCGTCGCGCAGCGCGTCCAGCACCCGCACGGCGGAGGCGGGGGTGTCGAGACCGACCGCGTTGCCGACCCGTGAGTGCTTCGTCGGGTAGGCGGTGAACACCACGGCCAGCTTCTTCTCCGCGTTCGGCGTGTGCGCCAGCCGCGCGTGCCGCACCGCGATCCCGGCGACCCGGCCCGCCCGCTCCGGATCGGCCACGTACACCGGGACGCCGTCCGGCCCCTCCTCCTTGAAGGAGAACGGCACCGTGATCAGCCGCCCGTCGAACTCAGGGATCGCCACCTGCATCGCCGCGTCCATGGGCGACAGCGCGGCGTCCGACGCGTCCCAGGTGTCCCGCGACGACGTCAGACAGAGCCCCTGGAGGATCGGTACGTCGAGGTCGGCGAGCGCCCCGATGTCCCACGCCTCCTCGTCGCCGCCCGCCGACGCGTCCGAGGCGCGCGTGCCGCCCGCCGCGAGGACAGTCGCGATCAGCGCGTCCGCCGCGCCCAGCCGCTCGTACAGGGCCGGATCGGCGCCGCGCAGCGAACCGCAGTACACCGGAAGCGCGTTGGCGCCCCGCTCCTCGATCCGGTCGCACAGCGTGTCCACGAAGGACGTGTTCCCCGACAGGTGGTGCGCCCGGTAGAAGAGCACCCCGACGGTCGGCCGTCCTTCCACAGAGGCGCGTTCGCCGTGCACACCCCACTCGGGCATCGCGCGCGGCGCCTCGAACCCCTCACCGGTCAGCAGCACCGTGTCGGAGAGGAACCGCGCCAGCTCCGCCAGGTTCTCCGGCCCGCCCTCCACCAGATAACGCAGTGCCTCGGCCACCACACCGGCGGGCACCGACGACTCGGCCATCAGCTCCGCGTCCGGCACGGACTCCCCGCCCAGCAGCACCGTCGGTGTCCCGGACGCGGCGAGCGCGGCCAGCCCGTCCTCCCAGGCGCGTTTGCCGCCGAGGAGACGTACGACGGCTATCCGCGCCCCGGCGAGCAGCGCGGGCAGGTCGCCCGCGGCGTCGATCCGGGTCGGGTTGCCGATCACGTACGGCGCCCCGGAGGCGCGCGCCGCCAGCAGATCGGTGTCCGCGGTGGACAACAACAGGACCGTGCTTGCCGTGTTCATGGCGCTCCAGGTGCGACGAAGGGAAGTCCTGACGGGGCGCCCGACTCGATCAGCCGCAGCAGCGCGTCCGTGTCCGCGTGTTCTTCGATCAGATCGCCGAGGAGGTCGAGCTGCTCCTCGCGCAGGGCGGCGAACGAGGTGTCCGGGGCGGGGACGAAACGGCGCCCGGCCGCCGAGGCCACCTCGGTGAGGAAGGCGCGGCGGAAGCCGTCGCTCTCCAGCGAGCCGTGCCAGTGGGTGCCCCACACCTGGCCCGAGCGGCAGCCGTCGAGGCGACGCCCGGCGCTGTCGACGAGGAACGGGTCGCCGCCTTCCACGGAGGCGACGCCGTGGTGGATCTCGTACCCCTCGACGCGTTCGCCCAGCGCTTCGCCGACGGGCCGCCCCAGGGTCTTCCCCCGGGCGAACTCGACGCGTACGGGCAGCAGTCCGAGCCCGGCCACCGAGCCCGCGCGGGACTCGACGGTGTCGTCGATGTGCTCGCCGAGGAGCTGGTAGCCGCCGCAGATGCCGAGGACGGGGCGGTGTTCGGCGGCGCGCCGCAGCAGCGCGCCGGCGAGACCGCGCTCACGCAGCCAGGCCAGGGCACGCACCGTGCCGCGCGTGCCGGGCACGATTACCAGGTCCGCGTCCGTGATCTCGTCCGGGCGGTCCACGAACCGCACCACGACGCCCGGTTCGGCCGCCAGCGCGTCCACATCGGTGAAGTTGGACATCAGCGGCACCGCGCAGACGGCGACCCGCAGGACCTCCTCTCCGTACGGAGGAGTCACCGCCGACTCCCGTACGGCGCCGCGCAGCGAGACCCGCAGCCCGTCCTCCTCGTCGATGCCCAGTCCGTGGCGGAAGGGCAGCACACCGTACGTGGCGCGGCCGGTCAGCCCGCGCAGCATCTCCAGGCCCGGCTCCAGCAACGACACGTCGCCCCGGAACTTGTTGACGAGATACCCCGCGACCAGGGCCTGGTCCTCGGCGCTCAGCAGCGCCGTCGTTCCGAAGAACGACGCGAAGACACCGCCCCGGTCGATGTCGCCGACCACCACGACCGGCAGCCGCGCCGCCCGCGCCACGCCCATGTTGACGATGTCGGTACGCCGCAGATTGATCTCCGCCGGGCTTCCGGCGCCCTCGCAGATCACCGCGTCGTACGTGCTCAGCAACTCCTCCAGACAGTCCACGACGGTGCCCAGCAGGGTCTCCTGGCGGCCGGGACCGGAGCCGTCACCGTGGTAGCCGCGCGCGCTCAGTTCACCCACCGGCCGTCCCAGCAGGACGACCTGACTGCTGCGGTCGCCGCCCGGTTTGAGCAGGACGGGGTTCATCAGCGCCGTCGGCTCCACCCGGGCCGCCTGGGCCTGCATCGCCTGCGCCCGGCCGATCTCGGCGCCCTCGCGCGTCACGAACGAGTTCAGCGACATGTTCTGCCCCTTGAAGGGCGCCACCTTCACGCCCCGGCGCACCAGCCAGCGGCAGATGCCCGCCGTGACGACGCTCTTCCCGGCGTCGGACGTGGTGCCCGCGACGAGCAGCCCACCGCCGCGCCGCCCGCTCATCGGGCCCTCCTCTTGAGGAGGTTGCCGCGGAGGCCGCGTCCGGCCGCTCCGGCCAGCAGCCGTCCGGCGGCACAGACCGCGAGGGCCAGCACACCGACCCGGTGCGACAGCCGTACCGCCCGTTCGATGTCGGCGACCTCCACCGGCCGCCCGCCGCCATTGAGCACCGGCCGGTGCTCGACCCGTCCGCCGTACGCGAGGGTGCCGCCGAGCCGTACGCCCAGCGCGCCCGCGAACGACGCCTCCACGGGGCCCGCGTTGGGGCTCGGATGGCGGCCCGCGTCCCGGCGCAGCACCCGCAGTGTCCGCGCGGGCGCCCCGCCCGCCACGGCCGCCAGCAGCGCCGTCAGCCGGGCGCCGGGCCAGCCGGCCACGTCGTCCAGCCGTGCCGAGGCCCAGCCGAACCGCAGATGGCGCGGCGACCGGTGCCCCACCATGGCGTCCAGGGTGTTGACGGCGCGGAACGCGGCCAACCCCGGCACCCCGCCGAACGCGCCCCACACCAGGGCCCCCACGACGGCGTCCGAGGTGTTCTCGGCGACGGACTCCACGACGGCGCGTGCGATCTGCCCCTCGTCCAGGGCCTCCGGGTCCCGCCCGCACAGGTGCGGCAGCCGCTTCCGCGCGGCCCCGGTGTCCCCGGCCGCGAGCGCCCCGCCGACGGCGCGCGCCTCGCGCCCCAGCGACGTACCGCCCAGCACGGTCCAGGTGACGGCGGCGGTCAGGGCCACGGACGCGCCGGTACGGCCCCGCAGGCCGCGCGCCACGAGCGCGGCCACCCCGGCCGTACCCCCGGCGCACACCACGGTGTGGAGCGCGCCCCAGCCCCGGTGGTCGTGCCACAGTCGGCGCTCGACGGCGCCCGCGACCCGCCCGAAGGCGGCGACCGGATGGCCGCGCCGGGGATCGCCGAGAAGCCGGTCGGCGAGCAGACCGGCGGCGGCGCCGTACGCGAAAACGCTTCCCGGGGCCGGTCGTCGACGGCCCGCCGTGTGCTCGGCACGCATCGCTCAGCCCGCCGACACGCCTCGGCACACGCGCGGAGGTCTCGTACTCACCGCTCTGGACAGGACAGTTGAACCGCGGCCGGGCATGGCGATATGTCCTCACTCAGGGTCCGCGCCCCGGTTCGACGTGATGCGGCGACGAGAGTTCCTGACTCCGGGAGACATGGCTGTCTCCCGTCACAGTGGCGGGACCGCGCCGGATTCGCACCGGGCTTCCTCTCGCTGTCGCCGTAGTGGCCTCGGCAGTCCACCACGCGTGGGAACCCCCGTCAACCAGGCTGTGACCTGCGACGGGGCGGTGTGCTGAGGCCCACACGAGAGGGCACGACCCGTCAGGGGACAGTCAGGGGACAGCCAGGGAACAAGGGGAGAGGGGAGAACAGCGACGAGGGAGGGGACGACCCGTACGGGCCGTCCCCTCCCTCGTGTGCGTTCCGCGTACGCGTACGCCCGCCGTGTCAGGCGACGATCACGTAGATCCCGTACGACACGGCCGCCAGGCACAGGGCGAAGCAGACGTACGCGCCGGTGCGCGC
This sequence comes from Streptomyces sp. NBC_01498, assembly GCF_036327775.1. Classification (NCBI taxonomy): domain Bacteria; kingdom Bacillati; phylum Actinomycetota; class Actinomycetes; order Kitasatosporales; family Streptomycetaceae; genus Streptomyces; species Streptomyces sp. NBC_01498. The sequence goes on from NZ_CP109598.1 coordinate 5,833,101, forward strand.
CAGGGTCACGGAACCGGAAACGGAACCGGAGCCGGACCCCGTGGCGGTGGCCGCCGACGCCGGGCCCCGCGCGGCGGAGGCGCCCTTGGAGAGCCCCACGATGCCGAGGGTGAACAGGCCCACCAGCGCGACGGTGGTCACAAGACTGACGCCGAAGACGGAGCCGAGCGCCGCCCAGTCGATGTTCATACGGAAAGTGTCCTTCGCTTCGTCGGGCCGTCGATGTCCGGCCGTCGATGTCGGGCCGTCGGTACCGGAGCGGATGTCGTCCGGCAGGTGTGGTCCGGTGGGCGGCGGCCGGTGCCGGGCGGGTGCCGGGGTCAGACCGCCGCGGGCCGCGCCGGTTCGGCGGGGTCCCCGGCCTCCGCACCCGCCGGTGCGGGTACCGGTGCCGGAATGGTGGCGGCGAGGAGGTCCGACGCCGGACCGCCCACGGGCGGCGGGGAGACGGCCGCGACGGCGGCGGTCACGACACCCATCGGCTCGTCCGCCCCGGCGGCCCCGTCCGTCTCGTTGACATTGGTGTGGTCGACGGGCTGGCGGCGCGAGGCGAACCAGATGACCGCCGACAGCGCGACGAGCAGCGCGGCGGTGACCGCGATGCCCCACGGGCCCTGACCGGTCAGGAACTCGGCACCCGCCGCGACCAGACCGGCGGCCGGCAGGGTCAGCCCCCAGGCGATGAACATCCGGGTCGCGGTCGACCAGCGGACCACCCCGCCCTTGCGGCCGAGCCCGGCGCCCATCACGGCTCCGGAGCACGACTGCGTGGTGGAGAGCGAGAAGCCCAGGTGGGACGAGGCCAGGATGACGGTCGCCGCGCTGGTCTGGGCGGCGAAGCCCTGCTGCGGCCGGAGGTCCGTCAGCCCCTTGCCCATGGTGCGGATGATGCGCCAGCCGCCGAGGTAGGTGCCGAGGGCGATCGCGACACCGGCGGAGACGATGACCCACATCGGCGGGTTGGAACCGGGCGCGAGAACACCGCCGGTGACCAGGGCCAGGGTGATGACACCCATCGTCTTCTGCGCGTCGTTGGTGCCGTGCGCGAGGGAGACGAGACCGGCGGACGCGATCTGGCCGGCCCGGTAACCCTTCGCCGTGTCCTTCTCGTCCGTGCCGCGGCCGATGCGGTACGTCAGCCGGGTGGCGAGCATCGCGGCCAGACCGGCCACCAGCGGGGCGGCGAGCGCCGGGAGCAGGACCTTGGTCACCACGACGCCGCCGTCGACACCCGAGGGGCCGACGGACATCAGCGTGGCGCCGATGAGACCGCCGAAGAGAGCGTGGGAGGAGCTGGACGGCAGTCCGAGCAGCCAGGTGAACAGATTCCACAGGATGGCGCCGACGAGCGCCGCGAAGATCACTTCGGTTCTGATGCCCTGTTCGTTGATGAGCCCGCCGGAGATGGTCTTGGCGACCTCGACCGACAGGAACGCGCCGACGAGATTGAGCACGGCGGACATCGCCACCGCGGTCTTGGGTTTCAGGGCGCCGGTCGAGATGGTCGTCGCCATCGCGTTGGCGGTGTCGTGGAAACCGTTCGTGAAATCGAACACGAGAGCCGTCACGATCACGATCGCGAGTAGCAGCGTGATGTGTTCCATTTACCCAGGCATTCTCTTGACGTCATTGGCCGTTCAGGAACGTAGGGATGTTGAGTGAACGGAAGATGAACTGGGGCGGGCTTTGCGGTGACTCTCCTCCGAGGGGGATCGTCCCGCCCCCGCGAGGTGTTCGGCACACCGGCTTCGGGAGGCACCGCCGGATTCCGCTCAGCCCGTGCGGCGCCCGGCCTCCGCCCCGTTCCGCCCCCGCGTCCGGACACCGCACGGTGCCTCCGCCGGGTCGGCCGCCGGCGCGCCCGGCCCTGTGGGATTTCACCCAACCGTGGCCCACCGGACGCCCCTTGGGTCACCTGGCAGGATCGCGGCATGACGGAAACCGGACACGAACCCGACCCCGCGCACCCGCACGCGATCGAACAGGCATGGCGCGACCTCGTCGCCACCGCCCGCCGCAGCGCCGCCGACGGGCTGGTCGTCGGCACCTCCGGCAATGTCTCCGTACGCGTCGGCGACCTGGTCCTCGTCACCCCGAGCGGAGTCCCGTACGACCGGCTGACGCCGGAGGACACCGTCGCCGTCGGACTCGACGGCCGACAGGTCCTCGGCCGCCTGAAACCCACCAGCGAACTGCCGATGCACCTGGCGCTCTACCGCACCACCGACGCCCGCGCCGTGGTCCACACCCACGCCGTGCACGCCACCGCCGTCTCCACCCTCGTGTCCGAACTCCCGCTGATCCACTACATGGCGGCCGACTTCGGCGGACCGGTACGGGTCGCCCCGTACGCGACGTACGGCACCGACGCCCTCGCCGCGCACATGCTGCGCGCCCTGCGCGACCGCACGGGCTGTCTCCTCCAGAACCACGGCACCGTCACCTACGCCGGGACCCTGGACAAGGCGTACGACCGCACGGCCCAACTGGAGTGGATGTGCCGCCTCTGGCTCACCGCGGGCTCCGTCCCCGGCCACACCCCCTCCCTGCTCACCCGGCAGCAGGTGCGCGAGGTCGAGGAACGGCTCAAGGGGTACGGCCAGCAGGGCTGACCGCGCCCCGGCCCGGCCCCCGTGCCCCCACGGCCCCGGCCGCCCCGCCCTCCGCCGCCGTCACCCCGTACGCCGCCTCCGCTGGCCGACCCGGCCGTCCGTACCGACACTGAGGACATGCGCCCGGCCAGAGCGACGGCAGCAGCCGTCACCACAGTGATCGGTGTCGGAACGGCCGCCGTGGCGGCCGGCCGGTACGCCAGCGACGCCGCGCTCAAGGCGCCCCCGGGGCGCCCCCTGCCCGGCGACCCCCGGCTCACCGTGCACGGCACCGCCGCCGGGCACATCACCCTCACCCGCTGCCTCGCCTCGCTGCGCCCCGGCGTCTACGGGCTGGAGTCCGACAGCGTCCACGCCGTCGTCGGCCCCGTCATCGACGACGTCCCGCACTCCGCCGACACCGTCGTCCGCCGGCTGGAGCGCGTCTCCCACGGCGCGCTCGCCCCCGGGAGCCGGGTCCGCCTCACCCCCCGGCTCCACCACGGCGACCCGGCCAGTGCCCTCGGCATCGAGTACGACCGGGTGGAGATTCCCGGCGAACTCGGCACGCTGCCCGGCTGGTTCGTCCCCGGCAGCCGGGAGACCTGGGTGATCACCGCGCACGGCATCGGCAGCACCCCGGAGCACCCCATGAACCTCATGGAGTTCCTGATCGAGCAGCAGCTCCCGATCCTGAACCTGGCCTACCGGGGCGACCCGGGAGCCCCGCACTCCCGGGACGGCCTCGGACACTTCGGCGACTCCGAGTGGCGCGACCTCGACGCGGCGATCCGCTTCGCCGTCCGGGGCGGCGCCGAGAACGTCGTCCTGTACGGCTGGTCCGTCGGCGCCACCATGGCCCTGCACACCGCCGCGCGGTCCGGACAGCGCGACCGCGTCCGCGGGCTCGTGCTGGACAGCCCGGTCCTCGACTGGGAGGCCACCGTGCGCGCCCTGGCCACCGCCCGCCGCACCCCGGGTGCCCTGCTGCCGCTGGCCGTCCGCGCCGCGCGGGGCCGCACCGGGCTGCGCGGCGGCCGGCTGCCCGTGGTCGCCGACCCGGAACGGCTCCACGTCCCGACCCTGATCCTGCACGGCCCCGACGACGCCGTCGCCCCCTGGTACCCCTCCCGGGAACTCGCCGCGCGCCGCCCCGAACTCGTCACCCTGCACACCGTCTCGGACGCCCCGCACGCCGCCATGTGGAACGCCGACCCCACGAGTTACGAGGAGGCGCTCCGCCGTTTCCTCACCCCCCTCATGTGATACCCCCCTCCCCTTCCGCACCGCCGCCACGGGCGGCCCCCGCGACGCCCCGGCCGGCCCTCCGGGCCGCCTCCGGCCACCCTCCGCTCCGGTGTCTTCCCGGGCGTGTGACCGGCCGGTGGAGACCCGTCACGGAGGTTCCGTTTGGGCTTTCGGGCAATCAGCGGGAAGACTGCTCCCGTGACGTCCCGAAAGCCTGATGAGCAATTGGCGCGCAACTCCAGACTCCGACTCGTCCGCCCGCGAGCCCTGACCACGGCCCGACGGGCCGTGACCAGCGGGCGGACACGCCCGGCGCCCCGCCCGCCGGAGGGCACACCGCCCCCCGCCGAGCTGGCCCGCCAGGCGCGCGCCGTCCTCGCCGACGCCGTACGGATCGCCCGCTGGGCCGCGGCCGAACGCGATCCCGGCGCGGGCCCCCTCGCCCCGGCCGCCCGCGAACGCGCCGCCCGCGCCCTGGAGCTGACCCCGGACCAGGTCAGCGCGGGCTGGGACCGCGCCAGGCTCGCCGGGCTCGTCGAACTGCACGGCGGCACCGCGCGCCCCGGCTGGCGCCTGCGCGCCTGGGACCGGGACGACTCCGCCGTGCTGCGCGGCTGGGTCGCCCTCTTCGACGCCTGGTCGCTCGTCCACTCCGCCCCGGCCGACGTCGCGCCCGCGACCGTCGCCGAGGTCGTGGAGGCCCTCCCCCAGGTGCTCTCTCTCCTTCAGCTGTCGGCCGGCCCCGTACTCGTACCGGCCCTGCTCGACCTGCTCCAGCAGCGCGTCGCGGAACTGCGCGACGAGCGCTGCGAGGTCCCGTACGACCCCGCCGCCGCGTCCGGCCCCGCCGCCGCCCCGACCGCGTCCGCGCCGGAACCCGAGCCCGCGCGGGCCGTCGACACCGTCCCGCTGCCGCCGCTCCTCGACTGGGCCCTGGAGGGCCTGGCCGCCGTCGGGGCGCTCACCCTCGGCGAGGGCCAGGCGACCCTCACCCCGCTCGGCAACTGGGCGGTCTGGGTCAAACTGGAGCAGATCTGCGTCGCCGCCCAGAGCCCCGCGGGCAACATCGAGCAGTCCGCCGACAACATGCTGCGCGGCTGCGCCGGCCTCACCCCCGGCCCGGCCCGCGCCGAATACCGCGCCTGGCTCGCCGCCCGCACCGTCGGCAGCGCCGTCGGTGAACTCCTCGCCGTCGCCCGGGGCGAGGACGCCCTCCTGCGCGGGCTCGCCTTCGAGGCGCTGCGCGTCGTCGGCGCCCCCGCCGAACCCGAGGTGCGCGCCGCCTCCGCCGAAGCCTCCCTGCGTCCCTACGCCCTGCTCTGGCTCGCCGAGTACGAGGGCACGGACCCGGAGGACGCCCCCGACGTCCTCACCCGCGAGGAGTCGACCTGGCTGTGGGTCGACACCGCCGCGGCCGTCGCCGACCACGGCGACAGCGCCCTGCTGGTCCGCCATCTCGACTCGGCCGTCCAGGGCACCGTCCCCGCCCTGCTGGACGAGATCAGGGCCGTCGGCCATCCCCGTACCGTGCAGGTGCTGGTCGCGCTGGCGGCGGCGCATCCGGACCCGGCACTGGCCAAGGCCGTACGCCGGGCCGCCTTCCAGGTCCACACCGGAGGATCCTGACCGGCCGCCCCGGCCCCGGTCACCTCAGCCCCTTGCCGCCTCGGGCCCCGACCGCCCCGCCCCGGCCGGAAACCCCGCCCCGGCCCCGGACGTCCGCCTCAGTCACCGGCGCCCGGCGCGTACGTCCCGAAGCTCCACACGTTGCCCTCCGCGTCCCGCGCCATGTAGTCCCGGGAGCCGTAGTCCTGGTCCGTGGGCGGCATCAGGATCTCCACCCCCTCCCGCACGGCGCGCGCGTGGTGCGCGTCCACGTCCTCCACCACCACGTACACGCCGGACGGCCCGCCGCCCGCCATGGCCCGCGCGAACACCCCCTCGTTCTTCCGGGACCCCAGCATCACCCGGCCGTTCCCGTAGGCCAGTTCGGCGTGGACCACGCTGCCGTCCGGACCCTCGTACACCGCCACCTCCGTGAAGCCGAAGGCGTCCTTCAGCGTCCTGATCGCCGCCTTCGCGTCCTCGTAGACGAACGTGGGACAGACACTCGGCGCTCCGGCCATGTCGATCACCCTTTCCAGGCATTCGGCTGTGATCCGCGTCTCAGTTGATTCCAGTCTGGCACCGGCCACCGACAACGGCGCTCGTCAGCGCCTGCGCGCGGCCTCCGCACGAACCCCGTGCGGCGTCAACCAGTTGTGCGACCCCGGTAGACTCGGCGCCATGGCATGTCTCCTTGTGCATTAGCCGGCGTCGAAGAAACCCCTCCGCCCGCCCTTCCGCCGTCCATACCGCCCTGGAGTTCCCGTGATCACCGCCACCGGTGTCGAGTTGCGCGCCGGCGCCCGCGTCCTCATCGAGTCAGCCTCGTTCCGTATCGCCAAGGGCGACCGCATCGGCCTCGTCGGCCGCAACGGAGCGGGCAAGACCACCCTCACCAAATGCCTGGCGGGCGAGGGCCTCCCCGCCGCCGGCAGCATCACCCGCTCCGGAGAGGTCGGCTATCTGCCGCAGGACCCCCGGACCGGCGACCTCGAAACCCTCGCGCGCGACCGCATCCTCTCCGCCCGCGACCTCGACTCCGTACTGAGGAAGATGCGCGAGAACGAGGACCGGATGGCGAACGGCAAGGGCGCCACCCGCGAGAAGGCGATGAAGAAGTACGAGCGCCTGGAGACGGAGTTCCTCACCAAGGGCGGCTACTCCGCCGAGTCCGAGGCCGCCACCATCGCCGCCGCGCTCGGCCTGCCCGACCGGGTGCTCGGCCAGCCCCTGCACACCCTCTCCGGCGGTCAGCGCCGCCGCGTCGAACTGGCCCGCATCCTCTTCTCGGACGCCGACACCCTGCTCCTCGACGAGCCCACCAACCACCTCGACGCCGACTCGATCGTCTGGCTGCGGGACTACCTCAAGACCTACCGCGGCGGTTTCATCGTCATCTCCCACGACGTCGACCTGGTCGAGACCGTCGTCAACAAGGTCTTCTACCTGGACGCCAACCGCTCCCGCATCGACGTCTACAACATGGGCTGGAAGCTCTACCAGCAGCAGCGCGAGTCCGACGAGAAGCGCCGCAAGCGCGAGCGGGCCAACGCGGAGAAGAAGGCCGCCACCCTCAACTCCCAGGCCGACAAGATGCGCGCCAAGGCCACCAAGACCGTCGCCGCGCAGAACATGGCACGCCGCGCCGAGCGCCTGCTGTCCGGCCTGGAGGCCGTACGCCAGTCCGACAAGGTCGCCAAGCTGCGCTTCCCCGACCCGGCGCCGTGCGGCAAGACCCCGCTGACCGCCGAGGGCCTGTCGAAGTCGTACGGCTCCCTGGAGATCTTCACCGACGTCGACCTGGCCATCGACAAGGGATCGCGCGTCGTCATCCTCGGACTCAACGGCGCGGGCAAGACCACCCTGCTGCGGCTGCTCGCCGGGGTGGAGAAGCCCGACACCGGCGAGGTCACCCCGGGGCACGGGCTCAAGCTCGGCTACTACGCCCAGGAGCACGAGACCCTGGACCCGGACCGCACCGTCCTGGAGAACATGCGGTCCTCGGCCCCCGACCTCGACCTGGTCGACGTCCGCAAGACCCTCGGCTCCTTCCTCTTCTCCGGCGACGACGTCGACAAGCCGGCCGGTGTCCTGTCCGGCGGCGAGAAGACCCGTCTGGCGCTGGCGACCCTGGTGGTCTCCTCGGCCAACGTCCTCCTCCTGGACGAGCCCACCAACAACCTCGACCCGGCCAGCCGCGAGGAGATCCTCGGGGCGCTGCGCACGTACAAGGGCGCGGTCATCCTCGTCACCCACGACGAGGGCGCCGTCCAGGCGCTCGAACCGGAGCGGATCATCCTGCTCCCCGACGGTGTGGAGGACCTGTGGGGCGCCGACTACGCGGACCTGGTGGCCCTGGCCTGACCCCCTCCCGGCACCTGCCCGGCCGGTGACCGAGCCCGTCCCGAGCCCACCGGGGTGATCCACTCGGGCGTGATCCACTCCGTATGGATCATTCGGCCCAGTGGTGATCCATCATCTGAGTGAGTGCGTCTCGTACTTTGGCGTGGCGTGCCGACGATCACCCCGCTGTGCACCGTGTACGGTCGCCCTTTCCGCACACAGCGTCTGACCTGCTGTTTCTTGTGAGTGTTCGGCGATCGGTGTGTGCGGACGGCTCTGGAAGTGACGATTCCGTTCGTGTTCGAATCCGGAGTCCCGGCGAAGCTTGTGCCGCGAACCTTGCTGAATGGGTGGCCAGGAGCGCCCCGAGGGGTGATCATGAGAAGTCCAGAGCGCACTTCCATGAGGAGGCACGGGTGGCCGAGACTCTGAAGAAGGGCAGCCGGGTAACCGGCCCCGCGCGCGACAAGCTCGCGGCAGACCTGAAGAAGAAGTACGACTCCGGTGCGAGCATTCGTGCGCTGGCCGAGGAAACGGGCCGGTCGTACGGGTTCGTCCACCGGATGCTCAGCGAGTCCGGAGTCACGCTGCGGGGACGCGGCGGAGCGACACGCGGCAAGAAGGCATCGGCCTGACCTCCGCGTACCGCTTATCCGGCCACCGGTTCCACCGGTGACCACCCGGCCGGTCGTCGCGGTCGACCGGGTGGTTACTGTGCAGTCACTTGTCCTGCCGTGCTGACTGCACCGAACCGGAGGCATCCCATGACGTCGCTCGATCCCGTACTCGACAAGGACGGTGTACGGCTCACCGTCGAGGACGCGGTTGCCACGGTGACCCTGACGAATCCGGCCAAGCGCAACGCTCAGTCTCCCGCTCTGTGGCGGGCGTTGACGGAAGCCGGACAGTCACTGCCGGGCAGCGTGCGTGTCGTCGTGCTGCGTGGCGAGGGCACGTCCTTCTCCGCGGGCCTCGACCGGCGCGCGTTCAGCCCCGAGGGCTTCGACGGCGAACCGTCGTTCCCGGAACTGGCACGCCACAGCGACCCCGACCTCGACGCGGTCATCGCCGGGTACCAGTCCGCCTTCACCTGGTGGCGCCGCACCGACCTCGTGTCGATCGCCGCCGTCCAGGGCCATGCCATCGGCGCCGGCTTCCAGCTGGCGCTCGCCTGCGATCTGCGGGTCGTCGCGTCGGACGTCCAGTTCGCCATGCGCGAGACCAGCCTCGGCCTCGTCCCCGACCTCGGTGGTACGCACCCCCTCGTGAGCCTCGTCGGATACGCCCGCGCGCTCGAAATGTGCGCCACGGGCCGCTTCGTCCAGGCCGAGGAGGCCGAGCGCACCGGCCTGGCCAACCTCGTGGTGCCGCCGGACGAACTCGACGCGGCGGTACGGGACCTCGCCGCGGCACTGCTCGCCGCGCCGCGCGACGCGACGGTCGAGACGAAGGCCCTGCTCAAGGGCGCCTCGTCCCTCTCCTACGACGAACAGCGCGCCGCCGAACGCGCGGCCCAGGCCCGCCGCCTGCGCGACCTCGCGGGCCTCGGCGACTAGGCGCTGTCCGGCGGACCTTCGCCCGACGGGAACGCCCGGCGCCGGCACCTCGTGTCGTTGTCGGAGCCATGCGAGTACGCCCGGTGCGCGCGTGATCCGCCGCCTTGCGACTTCAGCGCACCGCGCCCCGGGCCGATCCACGAAGATCCGCCGGACGGGACCCGGGCCGTACCGGCCCCCGCGTACCCGGCCCCGCGAAGGTCCGCCCGGCGGGGCTCAGACCCCGTGCGGGTGCGGTAGGTCCACCGCCGTGACCAGGACGGCCACCGTCGGGCGGCCCGGCAGCGACGACGCGACCGCCCGGCCGACGGCCCGCGCCACCTCCGGGGGACGATGGCCCACCGCCGTCGCCAGTTCGACCCGGACATGGCCCTCGGCCACCAGCACCGGCGCGCCGAGCGCCCCGGTCAGATGCGCCACCCCCGGCACGTTCGCCGCCACGAGCGCCGTCGTCCCCTCGGGGGCGGCGGCGTGTGCCCCGACTGGCTCAGCCGCCCCGGAGGAGTCCCCGGCCCACCCGTCGGCGGGACCCGGACCGCCCTCCAGCAGCGCCGTCACCCTCAGGTCGACCTCTGTCACCCACAGGCCGAGATGGTCCACCGCGTGCGCGTACAGCACCGTACGCAGCCGCTCGGCCAGATCCGGCAGCGGTTCGCCCGGCGCCGCCGCGAACTCCCCCTCGATACGCAGCGGCCCCGGCGGCAGCGCACTCGGCGGTGGCCGCACCGGGGACGGCTCCAGCGCGTCGGGATCGGCCGGGCGCAGCCCCAGACGGCCCAGCGCGGCGCCGGGCACGAGCGCCGCCACCCGCCGCAGCGCGGTCGTCGCCGCCCGTTCGGCCAGCCACGCCCCGTCCGCCGCGACGCCCAGCGGGAGCAGCCGGCCCAGCCCGAGCCGTTCGCGCACCGCCGTACTCCATCCGTCCGTACCGTCGCCACCCTGCCCAGTCGTCATGCGCCCAGACTGCCCCATTCCCGACGCGAGGGGCGGCAAGGCGCCCTAATGTGTGCGAAGAGTCCATCGACGTCGGAAAGGGACGAGCCACTATGTCCGACACCGCACAGCAGAACCAGCCCGAGCAGCCCGCCCGGCCGTCCGGGGACGACCTGCGGAAGCCACCGTCCGGCAAGCGGGGCGGCGGCGACCCGGCCACCCGCGGCCGGACCACCATCGCCGACGGGGTCGTCGAGAAGATCGCCGGCCTCGCCGCGCGCGACGTGCTCGGCGTCCACGCGATGGGCAGCGGCATGTCCCGTACCTTCGGCGCGGTACGCGACCGGGTCCCCGGCGGCACCAAGTCCGTCTCGCGGGGCGTCAAGGCCGAGGTGGGTGAGGTCCAGACCGCCCTCGACCTGGAGATCGTCGTGGACTACGGCGTGTCGATCGCCGACGTCGCCCGCGACGTGCGGGAGAACGTGATCTCCGCCGTGGAACGGATGACGGGCCTTGAGGTCGTCGAGGTCAACATCGCCGTCAGCGACGTGAAGCTGCCGGACGAAGAGGACGACGAGCCCGAGTCACGGCTCCAGTGACGGCCGTGTCCGGAAACCGAAGGGAAGTCGCACGATGAGTATGGCGCTGGTCGGCCTGCTGGCCGGAATGGCCCTGGCGTTCGCCGGGTACTTCGGCGGTTTCGGAGCCTTTCTGCTGGTCGCCGCGCTGGGCGCGGTCGGGTTCGTGGTCGGCCGGTACCTCGACGGCGATCTGGAACCCGGCGACCTCTTCCGGGGCCGCGACCGCGACGATCGACGGCGGTGACCGCCCGTGGCCGGTGAACGCGTGGCGGCCGAGAAGCGCGGGGCGACGACCATCGCCGACCGTGTCGTCGCGAAGATCGCCGCGCAGGCGGCACGGGAGGCGCTGCACGGCGTACCCGAAGGGGCGGAGGCACCGCACGCCGGTGTCGTCGTCCACGACGGTGTGGCACGCGTACGGATCGGGCTCGAACTGGACTACCCCTCCGACATCGGCGCCCAGTGCGGCGCGGTGCGTCACCAGGTCGCCCACCGGGTACACGCCCTCGCGGGGATGGAGGTGCCCGAGGTGGACGTCAGGGTCGAACGGCTCCACTCCGCCCAGACACGCGCGAGCCAGGGGAGGACCCGATGACCGAACCGTCCGGCGAGGGGACGGAACACGCGCCGGAACCGCACGGTGCCGTGCGCGCGGACCTGATCGAACTCGACCAGTCCACCTCCGCCGCCCGGTACGACGTACGACCGGCACCGGAGACGGGCGAGACGGACGGCAGGACCGGCCGCTTCTGGTCCTGGCGCCGGATCCCGGCCACCGTGGTCGCCGCCGTCCTGCTCGGGGCGTCGGGGCTGCTGCTGTACGACGTCGCCGCCGTACGCGCCGACCACCCGGCCATGTTCTGGCGCCGGTGGCTGGTCGACCGGCTCACCACCCGGCCCCTGGACGACACCTGGGTCCTCGTCGCCTCGGGCGTCGCCGGGGTGATCGGCCTGTGGCTGATCCTGCTCGCCCTGACACCCGGCCTGCGCGAGATCCTGCCCATGCGGCGCGGCCCGCACCGGGTACGGGCCGGGCTCGACCGGGAGGCCGCCGGGCTGATGCTGCGCGACCGGGCGCTGGAGGTCTCCGGTGTGCAGTCGGCACGGGTACGGTCCCGCCGCACCAAGGTCCGCGTCCGGGCCGTCTCCCATTTCCGCGAACTCGACGACGTACGCGCCGACCTCGACGCGGCGCTCGGCACCGGCATCGGTGAGCTGGGTCTCGTCAAGCCGCCCGCGCTCTCCGTACGGGTCCGCCGGCCGAAGAAGAAGGGGTGACGGATGCTCAGGGTCGTCAACCGTGTCCTGCTGGGCCTCGTCGGGCTGGCGCTGCTGTGCGTCGGCGGCGGCGTACTCGCGACCGGGCTCGGTGTGTCCGTCCCGTCCTGGTGGCCGTACACCGGCCGCAAGGACGTGCTGCTGAGCGACGCGGACCGGGACCGGTGGCGGGAGCAGAGCTGGTGGTGGCCGGTCGTCATCGCGGTGCTCGCCGCCCTGGTGCTGCTCACCCTGTGGTGGCTGCTGTCCCAACTGCGCCGCGCGCGACTGGCGGAGGTGCTGGTCGACACCGGTGACGGGGAGGGCGCGCTGCTGCGGGGACGCGCCATGGAGGACGTGCTGGAGAGCGAGGCGCGCTCGCTGGACGGCGTGGCACGGGCCCGGGTCCGGCTGACGGGCCGGCGCACCGCGCCCCGGGCGCGGGTACGGCTGCTGCTGGAGCCGCACGCGGCGCCGGGGCGGGCGCTGGAGCGGCTGACGACGGAGGCGGTGGCGCATGCGCGGGACTCGGCGGGGCTGGCGGCCCTGCCGACGGAGGCGCGGCTGCGGGCGGCGAAGCACCGGGCGCAGCGGGTGACGTGACCGGGGGTGGGGGAGCGGGGGCGGCGGGGTGGGTGGCGCCACGCGGCGGGCCTGATCCCCTCCCCGCCCCTTCCCGAAACCGGGGCGCCGCCCCGGACCCCGCTCCTCGGACGCCGGAGGGGCTGACAGTGCTTGCTTCTCAGACGCCGAGGGGCTGAAGGGGCGTCAGAAGGCGTGCAGGGCGCCGCCGTCGACCGGGAGCATCAGGCCCGTCAGGTAGGACGCCGCCGGGGAGAGCAGGAACGCCGCCGTGCGGCCGAACTCCTCCGGGGTGCCGTAGCGGCGCAGCGGGATACGGGACTCGTGGGTCGCGCGGGCCGCCCGCGGGTCGTCGGAGAGCGCGTCCAGTTCGCGGACCCGGTCCGTGTCGATCCGGGCCGGCAGCAGGCCGACCACGCGTATGCCGCGTGGCCCCACCTCGTCCGCGAGGGACTTCGCGAAGCCCGCCAGGCCCGGCCGCAGGCCGTTGGAGATCGTCAGGCCCCGGATCGGTTCGTACACCGAGCCGGACAGGACGAGGCCGACGACTCCGCCGGGGCCCAGTTCGGCCGCCGCCGTACGGGCCAGCCGTACCGCACCCAGGAAGACCGAGTCGAACGCCGACCGCCACTGCTCGTCCGTCGTGCCCAGCACGGACCCCGGCGGCGGGCCGCCGACGCTGATCAGTATCCCGTCGAAGCTCCCGAACCGCTCCCGGGCCGTGGCTATCAGGCGGTCCGCGACCTCGGGATCGGCGTTGTCCGCCGCGATCCCGGCCGCGTGGGGGCCGATCGAGGCCGCCGCGTCCATGACGGACCGCTCGTCCCGCCCGGTGATCAGTACCTTCGCGCCGTCCGCCGCCAGCGCTTCGGCGGACGCCCGCCCCAGCCCCCGCGAGGCTCCGGTGACGACATAGACACGGTCCCTCAGCCCAAGATCCATGGCGTCATTCTGTCGTCCCGTCCTCGGCGGCGGCCAGGGCGAGGGCCGTACCCACGAGGCCGATATGGCTGAACGCCTGCGGGAAGTTGCCGAGTTGCCGCCCGAGCGCCGGGTCGTACTCCTCGGCGAGCAGACCGACGTCGTTGCGCAGGGCGAGCAGCCGCTCGAACAGGGCCGTCGCCTCCTTCTTGCGGCCCGTCATCAGCAGGGCGTCGGCCAGCCAGAACGAGCAGACGAGGAACGTCCCCTCCCCGCCCGGCAGTCCGTCCACCGAGCCCCCTTCCGTGCTGTACCGGCGGACCAGCCCGTCCGTGGCCAGCTCCGCCCGTACCGCGTCGACCGTGCCCACCACCCGCGGATCGTCCGGCGGCAGAAATCCGTACCGGGGGATCAGCAGCGTCGCCGCGTCCAGTTCCGCGGAGCCGTACGACTGCGTGAAGGTGTTACGGACCGGGTCGTACCCCTTCTCGCACACCTCGCGGTGGACCTCGTCCCGCATCGCCTTCCACCGGTTCACGTCGCCGCGCAGCGACGGATCGCTCTCCAGCGTCTTCACCGCGCGGTCGGCGGCGACCCAGGCCATCACCTTGGAGTGGGTGAAGTGCCGCCGGGGGCCGCGTACTTCCCACAGTCCTTCGTCCGGTTCCCGCCACTTCGACTCCAGGAAGCCCAGCAGGGCGAGTTGGAGATCCCAGGCGTGCGGCTGCCCGGTGAGGCCGACGCCCCGTGCCACGTGCAGGGAGTCGATCACCTCGCCGTACACGTCGAGTTGGAGCTGTTCGACCGCCTCGTTCCCGATCCGGACCGGGCTCGCGCCCGCGTAACCGTTCAGCCAGGTCAGTTCCGTCTCGGGCAGCCGCCGTTCGCCGGCGACCCCGTACATGATCTGGAGGTCCGAGGGGTCACCGGCGACCGCGCGCAGCAGCCAGTCGCGCCACGCCTCCGCCTCGTCCACGTAACCGGCGGACAGCAGCGCGCCCAGGACGAGCGCGGAGTCGCGCAGCCAGCAGTAGCGGTAGTCCCAGTTCCGTACGCCGCCGAGCTCCTCGGGGAGCGAGGTGGTGGGGGCCGCCACGATGCCGCCGGTCGGCGCGTAGATCAGCCCCTTCAGGGTGAGCAGGGAGCGCAGCACGGCTTCGCGGTAGGGCCCCTCGTACGTGCAGCGCGCCGCCCACTTCCGCCAGTCGTCCACGCTGTGCTCCAGCGCCTCGAACGGGTCGATCAGCGCGGGGCGCGGCAGATGCGAGGGGTGCCAGGTGAGGACGAACGCGACCTTCTCCCCGGCACCGACGGTGAACGACGAGCAGGTGCTGAACTCCTGGCCCCAGGTCTTGACCGACGGCTCCTCGCCCGGGGCCCCGTCACCGTCGGCGGGCCGCCCGCGTGTGACGCTCCGCAGCCACACGGAGTCCGGCCCGGCGACGGCGACGCGCTGGCCGTCGGTCCTGCGCACCCACGGCACGATGGAGCCGTAGTCGAAGCGCAGCCGCAGTGTGGAACTCATCTCCACCGAGCCGCTGACGCCCTCCACGATCCGTACGACGTCCGGCGCGACGTCGCGCTGCGGCATGAAGTCGGTGACCTTGACCGTGCCGTTCCTGGTCTCCCAGTGGGTCTCCAGGACCAGAGAGTCCCCCGCGTACCGGCGGCCGGTGACGCGGCCCGCGCCCTTCGGGGCGAGCAGCCAGTGGCCGTTCTCCTTGGTACCGAGCAGGGCCGTGAAGCAGGCGGCCGAGTCGAAGCGCGGGAGGCACAGCCAGTCGATGGAGCCGTTCATTCCTACGAGTGCCGCGGTCTGCAAGTCGCCGATGAGGGCGTAGTCCTCGATGCGTTGGGTCACTTCTGCCCTGTTCCCGCAGGACAGGCGCGTTATGCGGCGGCGGTCTCGCGCGCGGGCGTGTCCCGGGCCGCCGTCGTCGCGCGGTCCCGCTTCTCACGCCGTACGAGGACGACCCAGCCGACCGGTACGCCGGCGGCGAACAGCCACCACTGCACGGCATAGGCCATGTGCGCGCCGATGGAGCCGGAGTCGGGCTCGGGGATCTGCCGGGGGCTCCCGCCCGGGGCGGCGGGGGCGGTCTGCTCGATGTAGCCGCCGAGGACGGTCCGGCCGAGGGACTCGGCCTGCCGCTCGCTGTTGATCAGCATGACCTGACGGTCCGGGAGGTCTCTCAGCTCCTTGATACCGCTGCTGCCGGTCGTCTCGTCGGCCTTGAGACGGCCGGTGACGGTGACGGTCCCGGCGGGCGCGGCGGGGATGTCGGGGAAGGAGCGCTGGTCTTCGCCGAAGGGGATCCAGCCGCGATTGACGAGAAGGACACGGCCGTCGTCCAGGACGAACGGGGTCAGGACGTGGAAGCCGACGGTGTCGTCCGCGTTGGTCCGGCGGCGTACGACGACCTCGTGCTCCTGGTCGAAGGTGCCGGTGGCCTCGACCCGGCGCCAGTAGTCGGCGCGGGGGACCGTGTGGCCGGGGGAGGTGAGCGCGGTGACCGGCACCGGCTTCGCCTTGAGGTTGCCGGCGATCAGGGTGTTCTGCGCGACGCGGTGTTCATGGCGGTGCAACTGCCAGAAGCCCAGCTCGATCATCACGGGGATGAGGACGAGGGCGAGGAGGGTGAGGATCACCCACTGCCGCGACAGGAGGAAGCGGTACACACCGTCGACGGTACCCGGCGGGCCGGACGGTCCGGGCGGCGGGTCGGGCGGAGAGCCGGTGGGCGGGCTGGCCGGGTGTTCCGGGCGGGGGTCGGGCGCCGGGCGGACCGGTCGGGGGTCCGCCCGGCGGGTGGGCCGGTGGGGGGCCGAGCGGCGGCGTGCGGAGAGCCGATGGGTCGGGGCGGGGTGTTCCGGGCGGCTGGTCTGCGGGCGGGCGGGCGGGCGTCGCGGTCTGCGGGACGGCGGGGTCCGGGGGACCCACGGTCGCCGGACCCGCCGCCCGGATCCTTCCTGAGCCTGCCCGGCGTTGGGTGCGGAGCGCCGGTTCTGCGGCGGGCCGGGCGGGCCGGGACGGCCCCGGGGCGTCACCGGCGCCGGGACGGGGGGTTTGGGGCAACCGGTCACCGCCGGGGCGGACCGGGCGGCGGGCCGACGGGCCGACACAGACCCGGGGCGTCACCGGCGCCGGGACGGCGGGGGTTTGGGGGGACCGGTCAGATCCGGGGGTGTCACCGGCGGCGGGACAGCGGGCGACGAAGGTCCGGGGTGACCGGTCAGGCGCACCGGCCCCCGGCAGCCCGGCCCTGGCGCCCCGGACCCCGGTCCTCCCCAGGTCCGTCCGGGGCCCGTCGGCCGCCCGGCCCGCGACGGAGCCGGCACCCCGGCGCCGACCGGTCCCCCGTCCCGATACCTCACACCCGGTCCACGATGCCCGCCCTCCCCTCCGCGCGGGCGCAGTGCGCGCCGCAGTACCAGTGGCCCTCGGCCTCGACGCCCTGGCCGATGATCTGGACCCGGCAGTGT
Source organism: Streptomyces sp. NBC_01498 (assembly GCF_036327775.1). Taxonomy (NCBI): domain Bacteria; kingdom Bacillati; phylum Actinomycetota; class Actinomycetes; order Kitasatosporales; family Streptomycetaceae; genus Streptomyces; species Streptomyces sp. NBC_01498. The sequence goes on from NZ_CP109598.1 coordinate 5,850,201, forward strand.
TCGCAGACGGGCGCCATGCGGTGGATGGCGCAGGAGAAGCAGTCGAAGACGTGCACCGCGCCCTGCGCGTGCACCTCGAAGGACATGCCGTAATCGTTTCCGCAGACTTCGCAACGTGCCATGCGCCACAGGGTGGGACGTGACGGCGGTGAGTGCGAGCGGGCAGCGGGCGAGTCGCGCCGCGATCACCCGTCCGACGGGGCGGCGGCCGGAGGCCCGGAGGCGGGCGCGGGCGTCACGTCGCGCAGCAGATGGGTGAAGGCCGCCTCGTCCACGACCGGGGTCCCGTACTCCGCCGCCTTCAGGGTCTTCGACGTCGCCGCCGCCGGATCGTTCGTCACCAGCAGGCTCGTCTTCCGGGAGACGCTGGAGGCGACATGCAGCCCCGCCTCGACGGCCCGGTCCTCCAGCAGTTCGCGGTCGACCGAGGTGTCCCCCGAGAACGCCACCCGCATCCCCTGCGCGAGCGGCTTGTCGCTCTCGTACCGTCCGGGATTCGGATACGGGCACGCCGGGAGCCGTCGCGACGGGCGCCAGGTCGCCGGCCGGCGTGGCTGCTGACGGCCGATCAGCGGGCTCGCCGGCCCGTCCGACCACTCGGTGAGCGGCCGGCATTCGAGGAGCGGCAGCCGCACCCCGTCGCGCGCCGCCGCGTGCAGGCTCGGCCGGAACGCCTCCGCCAGGACGCGCGCGTCGTCCAGCGCGTGGTGCGCGTGCCGCTGCGCGACGCCGAAGTGCTCGGCGAGTGTGGCCAACTTGTGGTTGGGCAGCGGCAGCCGGAGCTCCTTGGCGAGCGCGATGGTGCACAGCCGCTGGCGGGTGGGCGCCGTCGTCCTCGCGCGCGCGTACTCCCGCGAGATCATCGACCAGTCGAAGAACGCGTTGTGCGCGACGAGCACCCGGTCCGCCAGCCGCTCCGAGAACTCGTGCGCGATCTGGCTGAACACCGGCGCGCCCGCCAGCACATCGGTCGTCAGGCCGTGGATCCAGACCGGTCCCGGATCGCGCTCGGGGTTGACCAGGGTGTACCAGTGGTCCTCGACATCGCCCCGCGCGTCCAGCCGGTACACCGCCGCCGAGACTATCCGGTCGTCACGGGCGAGTCCGGTGGTCTCCACGTCGACGACCGCGTACCCCTCGGGGTACGCGGCCGGCCACATCGCTGAAGTCGCGGGGTCGTCAAGCATGGTCACAGAGAATACGGGCCACGACTGACAGCCCGTGACACGCCTCTGACCCGCCGTCGGACCCGGTGCGGTCGAGGGCCGCTGACGAAGCGTCCGCTCACCCGATGAGGTGAGGCTCCTGACGTGAGTTGACGGGGCCCCGCACCCGGGCCCCACCCGGTCCCGTACCTGAGCACCCCACACGCGGACCCTCACCCAGACCCTCGCCGGGTCCCGTACCTGAGCACCCCGCACCCGGCCCCCACCCGAGCACCCCGCGCGCGTGCCCCGCGCGCGGACATGAGTGAGCGGGCCGCCCGACCGGACGGCCCGCTCACCCACGCTTCCGCCGTTAGCGGCGGACGGCGTCCAGCGCGTCGATCACGCCGGCACCGTAGAAGCCGTTCTTGTTCTTGCCACCCACGCACACCGCGTCGACAGTGCCGTCGCCGTCGATGTCGTACGGGTTGGTGCACGCCGTCTCGTCGGCCTGCGAGGTCAGCAGAGCCCTGACCTTCGCCGCCGAGGCGTTCGGGTGGGTCGACTTGATCAGCGCCGCGACACCCGCCGCGTGCGGGGACGCCATCGACGTACCGCCCTTGTAGCCGAAGCCACCGCCGGGCAGCGTGCTCAGGACCAGACCGTTGACGGCCGGCGCCTCCGGCGTCTGGTACGCCGTCAGGTCACCGCCGGGAGCGGCGACGTCGACGACCCCGATGCCGTAGTTGGAGTACGACGCCTTCAGGTTCTTCGCACCGGTCGCCGAGACCGTCACGACACCCGGCAGCATGGACGGGATGTCCTTGCAGTTCTCGGGGTCGATGACCCGCTCGACCGGAGTGGTGTCGTTCGGGCTGACGTCGTCCGTCAGCTCGTCGGCGGCCAGGTCCAGGTCGGAGTTGCCGGCGGCGGCGACATTGACGATGCCCTTGCCCTCGGCGTAGCGGGTGGCCCGCGTGACGGCCTCGGACAGTGCCTTCTGGTCCGGGTCGTCGGCGCAGTTGAACAGCCACGGGTCGGTGTAGTAGCTGTTGTTCGTCACATCGACACCGTGCTCGGCCGCCCACACGAAGCCGCAGACCACGGCCTCGGTGTAGAAGAAGCCGTCGGGCTGCGACACCTTGATGCCGGAGACCTTCACGCCCGGAGCGACACCCGTGATGCCGGTGCCGTTCTTCGCCGCGGCCACCGTGCCCGCGACGTGCGTGCCGTGGTCGCTCTCGCCGGGAGCCGGCCGCCAGGCGCCGTCCGCCGTGTCGGGCACGCCGCCCACACAGTTGACCGACGCACGGCGGTCGAAGTTCGGCGCGAGATCGGGGTGGGTGTCGTCGACACCCGTGTCGATCACGCCGACCGTGACCTTGCTGCTGCCGAGCGACTTCTTGTGCGCCTTGTCGGCCTTGATGGCCGGCAGGTCCCACTGGAGGGGCTCCAGCGCGTCCTGGCTGCTCGTCGCCTTCGCCCCGGCGGCCTTGGCCTCCTTGGCGGACAGCGGCTGCTCGGCGTCGATGTCCGTGGTGGTCTGGGCGGACAGCGGAGCCGTACGGGTGGCGCCCGCCGAGGAAACACCCCGGACCTTGCGGATCGTCTCGCCGAACCGGGGGTTCTGCGAGTGGACGACGATGACACCTATCTGGTCATAGGCGATCACGACGGTCCCACCGGCCTTGGCGATGGCCTTCTTCACCGACTTGACGGTGGAGTGCCCGCCGTTGGTGTTCACGACGTACGACAACTTCGGGCCGTCCGTCTGGACGGCTGCCTGGACGTCGAGAGGCGCCGCGGATGCCGCACCGGTCGGCAGGAAGCCGAGCGACGCGACGAGTGCCAGACCGACGGGCAGAGCCAGTGCGCGACGTCGGCTGGATCTCACATGAGCCATGGGTTCTCCACATCATCCGTGAGGCCGCCCCTGCGCACTGCGCGCATGGGCGGGTACATGACGAGTGAAGTTATCGCTGATCATCCCTGCTCATCAATGATTTGGGTCAGAAAATCGCCGGTGTTGAACCACTTCGCCGTGGTCTCCGTGCCGTTGTCAGGGAGTGGAACAACATCACCCCCGCCTCAGTGCCCGCCAGACAACGCCGACCGTACCCGCGTCACGAGGAGATTCCGTGGCTACCGATGGACCGCCGCCGCCCCCGGGCGACTCGGACACCAGCACCCCCGCCCAGCCCACGTCAGCCCAGTTCACCGCGGTCCAGGAGAGCGCCGAATTCGCTGAACTGCGCCGTACGTACCGCTCCTTCGCCTTTCCCCTGACCCTTGCCTTCATCTCCTGGTACCTGCTGTACGTCCTGCTGTCGAACTACGCCGGCGGCTTCATGGGCACCAAACTCTTCGGCAACATCAACGTCGCCTTCGTCTTCGGCCTCGGTCAGTTCGCCACCACTTTCCTCATCGCCTGGTTCTACGCGCGGTTCGCGTCACGGAAGCTCGACCCCAAGGGCGCGGCGATCAAGTCCCGTATGGAGGCCGACCTGTGAGCCGGACCGTTCAGCTGACCGAGGCCGCGGGAATCCAGCTCGCCGCCAACACCGACGCCAGCGAGCACCGCCCGCTGATCATCACCCTGTTCGCGCTCTTCGTCGTCGCGACCCTCGTCATCACCGTGTGGGCGGGCCGGCAGACCAAGAACGCCGCCGACTTCTACGCCGGCGGGCGGCAGTTCACCGCCTTCCAGAACGGTCTCGCCGTCTCCGGCGACTACATGTCCGCCGCGTCGTTCCTCGGTATCGCCGGCGCCATCGCCCTGTTCGGCTACGACGGCTTCCTCTACTCGATCGGCTTCCTCGTCGCCTGGCTCGTCGCGCTGCTCCTGGTCGCCGAACCGCTGCGCAACTCCGGCCGCTACACGATGGGTGACGTCCTCGCCTACCGGATGCGCCAGCGCCCCGTCCGTACGGCGGCGGGCGCCTCCACCATCGTCGTGTCGATCTTCTACCTGCTCGCGCAGATGGCCGGCGCCGGTGTGCTCGTCTCCCTGCTGCTCGGCATCACCAGCGACGCGGGCAAGGTCCTGATCGTCGCCCTGGTCGGCATCCTGATGATCGTCTACGTCACCATCGGCGGCATGAAGGGCACCACCTGGGTGCAGATGGTCAAGGCCGTCCTGCTCATCGCGGGCACCCTGCTCATCACCGTCCTGGTGCTGGTCAAGTTCAACTTCAACGTCTCCGACCTGCTCGGCACCGCCGCGGAGAACAGCGGCAAGGGCGCGGCCTTCCTGGAGCCCGGACTCAAGTACGGCCTCACGGAGACCTCGAAGCTCGACTTCATCTCCCTGGGCATCGCGCTCGTCCTCGGCACCGCCGGTCTGCCGCACATCCTGATCCGCTTCTACACGGTGCCCACGGCCAAGGCGGCCCGCAAGTCCGTCAACTGGGCCATCGGCATCATCGGCGGCTTCTACCTGATGACCATCGCCCTGGGCTTCGGCGCGGCGGCGCTGCTCACCCCGGAGGAGATCACCAGCTCCAACGCGGCGGGCAACACGGCCGCGCCCCTGCTCGCCATGGAGATCGGCGGCGGTGGTGACTCCACCGGCGGCGCGATCCTGCTCGCGGTCATCTCCGCGGTCGCCTTCGCCACCATCCTCGCGGTGGTGGCCGGTCTGACCCTGGCGTCCTCGTCGTCGTTCGCGCACGACATCTACGCCAACGTCATCCGCCGCGGCAAGGCCACCGAGAAGGAGGAGGTCCGCGCGGCCCGCCTGGCGACCATCGCCATCGGCATCGTCTCCATCGGGCTGGGCGCCCTCGCCCGCGACCTGAACGTCGCCGGCCTGGTCGCGCTCGCCTTCGCGGTCGCCGCCTCCGCCAACCTGCCGACGCTTCTCTACAGCCTCTTCTGGAAGCGGTTCACCACCACCGGCGCGCTCTGGTCGATCTACGGCGGTCTGTCCTCGTCCGTGCTGCTGGTGCTGTTCTCACCGGTCGTCTCCAGCAAGCCCAGTTCGATGTTCCCGGACGCCGACTTCGCGCTCTTCCCGCTGGAGAACCCGGGCCTCATCTCCATCCCGCTGGGCTTCCTGCTCGGCTGGCTCGGCTCGCTGCTGTCCAAGGAGGAGCCGGACCTCAAGAAGTACGCCGAACTGGAGGTCAAGTCCCTCACCGGCACCGGAGCGCACTGAGCGCGCCGACCGGATTCCCCGTATCGGGAACACCTGACGTGGCCGCGTCGTAGAGTCCTACGACGCGGCCTCGCCGTGTCCCGCGGCGGACGCCCCCCGGCCGCTGCCGGAGCCCTGCCGTACGCTCGAAGGACCGGTTCCCGCGGGTACCGGCCGGACCGCGCACCACGCGGCAGGACGACCAACACCCGGGGACCGACCGGCGGCATCCGGACGCACCACGACGGAAGGGGGCGCACCGTGCTCGTCGACACTCATGGCCGCGTGGCCACCGACCTGCGAGTCTCGCTCACCGACAAGTGCAACCTCCGCTGCACGTACTGCATGCCGGAGGAGGGCCTGAAGTGGCTCGCCAAGCCCGACCTGCTCAGCGACGACGAGGTCGTCAGACTCGTCCGTATCGCCGTCACCCGGCTGGGCGTCCGTGATGTCCGCTTCACCGGCGGCGAGCCGCTGCTGCGGCCCGGCCTCGTCGGGATCGTCCAGCGCTGCGCGGCCCTCACCCCCCGCCCCCGGATGTCGCTGACGACCAACGGCATCGGGCTCGGGCGGACGGCCGGGGCGCTCAAGGCCGCCGGTCTCGACCGGGTGAATGTCTCGCTCGACACCCTGCGCCGCGACGTCTTCACGACCCTCACCCGGCGCGACCGTCTCCAGGACGTCCTCGACGGACTGGCCGCCGCGCGCGAGGCGGGACTGACCCCCGTCAAGGTCAACACGGTGCTGATGCCGGGGCTCAACGACGACGAGGCGCCCGAACTCCTCGCCTGGGCCGTCGAGAACGGCTACGAACTGCGCTTCATCGAGCAGATGCCCCTGGACGCCCAGCACGGCTGGACCCGCGACGGCATGATCACCGCCCAGGACATCCTCCGGTCGCTCGGGACCCGCTTCGGCCTCACGGCGGAGAGCGGCGAGCAGCGCGGCTCCGCCCCCGCCGAACGCTGGATCGTGGACGGCGGACCGCACCGGGTCGGGGTCATCGCCTCCGTCACCCGCCCGTTCTGCTCCGCCTGCGACCGCACCCGGCTCACCGCCGACGGCCAGATCCGCGACTGCCTCTTCGCCCGCGAGGAGACCGATCTGCGTACGGCGCTGCGCGCGGACGCCTCCGACGAGACGATCGCGGCCCGCTGGAAGCGCGCGATGTGGGGCAAGAAAGCCGGCTCCGGACTGGACGACCCGCTGTTCCTCCAGCCCGACCGGCCCATGTCAGCGATCGGTGGCTGAGCCGGACCGCTCCCACTCGGCGAGCGTCACCACGTCCTTCAGGAAACCGCGGACACCGAGGAACGACGACAGGTGTTCGCGGTGCTCGTCACAGGCCAGCCAGGTCTTGCGGCGCTCGGGCGTGTGCAGCTTCGGGTTGTTCCAGGCCAGCACCCACACGGCCGCCGTACGGCAGCCCTTGGCCGAGCAGACGGGGCGCTCGGGCCCGTCCTGCGCACCGGGTGCCGCGCCGGACGACGTACCGAGGGAATCGAAGAGGTCCACACCCACCAGCCTAGGGCGTGTCCGGAGGACGGTCGCCAGGCCCCGTCGCGGGGCCGCGGGCGAGGGAGGCACACCCCGGAAAAAGGCGACGCCGAGCAGCCACGGGGGGAGCTGCCCGGCGTCGGTCCGTCGCTCCGACGGGGGATGCGGAGCGCCTACAAAGTATGTCACGGGTAACGGGGTCAGGTGCACCGGAACGTCGTGATTGATCTGAGCTTTTCTTGAGCTTTGAGGTTCACCGCTCAACTCCGCGGGTGCGGGGGAGCCGGTTGTTCGAAGTTCGCGGACCCCGTGCCGGATTCCGCTCCACCGCCCGCCGGCGCGGCAGCGATCATGGGCCGGGCCGGTGGCGGCAGGTGTGCCGACGGCAGCGAACCGGCGTTCTCCCGGCCTCCGTTGGCGATCACCACAGCCACGTACGGCAGCAGCATCCCCAGGACCATGCAGCCGATCGCCACCGGACGCTCCACGTTCCACAGGGCGACCGCCAGGATCACCGCGGCGGTGCGCACCAGCATGGAGACCACATAGCGCCGCTGTCTGCCGCGCACATCCTCGTCGAGTCCGCGCCGCGCTCCCGTGATCCGGAAAACCTCGGCGCTGCGCTGCTTCCGCATCACGTCCACCACCCGATTCCCTCGCCGGCCGTTCCCCGTGCCGGATTCGTTCCACCGTACGCCCGCCCCCGGCCCGCCACGAGAGGGGGTGCCGCCCCGGCGGACACGCCCCGCCCCCGCCCGCCCGTACGGCCCCGTCCGGCATGCGGCGTACGCCGGGCCCGCCGAGACTGGCCGGGCGTGCGCAGAACGCGCCGCGCGAGGAGGCGACCATGAGCTGGCTGTGGGCAATCATCGTGGGCCTGGTGCTCGGCCTGATCGCGCGGGCGGTCATCCCCGGCAGACAGCGGATCCCGCTGTGGCTGACGATCCTCTGCGGCATCGTGGGCGGCATGCTCGGCAACGGCGCGGCCGGCTGGCTCGGCGTCGCGGACACCCGGGGCATCGACTGGATCCGCCACGTTCTCCAGCTGATCGGCGCGATCGTCGTCGTGGGGGTGGGCGACCTGCTCTGGTCCGCGTTCCGGGCCCGCCGCACGCGCACCCGCACCCGCGCCTGATCCACCGGCACCGGACAGGACCCCGGCGGCACGACGGCCCGGTACGCGATTCCCACGCGTACCGGGCCGTCCCGTTCGTCCCCGTCGTGCTCGTCCCCGTACCGGGGGGTCCCCGCCCCCGGGGGTCAGGCCCCCGGCGCGACCTCCACCGCCGCCAGGTTCTTCTTGCCGCGCCGCAGCACCAGCCACCGCCCGTGCAGCAGCTCCCCGGCGTCCGGTACGGCTTCCGCGTCCGTGACCTTGACGTTGTTCACGTACGCCCCGCCCTCCTTCACCGTCCGCCGGGCCGCCGACCTGCTCGGCGCCAGCCCGACCTCCGTCAGCAGGTCCACCATCGGCGCCAGCTCCGCCACCCGCGCGTGCGGCACCTCCGAGAGCGCCGCCGCCAGCGTCGCCGCGTCCAGCCCGGCCAGCTCGCCCTGGCCGAACAGCGCCTTCGACGCCGCGACCACACCGGCGCACTGCTCCGCGCCGTGCACCAGCGTCGTCAGCTCCTCGGCCAGCGCGCGCTGCGCCGCGCGCGCCTGCGGGCGCTCGGCGGTCAGCCGCTCCAGCTCCTCGATCTCCGCACGGGACTTGAAACTGAAGATCCGCAGGAACCCGGAGACATCCCGGTCGTCCGCGTTCAGCCAGAACTGGTAGAACGCGTACGGAGTCGTCCGCCCGGCGTCCAGCCAGACCGTGCCGGACTCCGTCTTGCCGAACTTGGTGCCGTCCGCCTTCGTGATCAGCGGTGTCGCCAGCGCGTGCACCGACGCGCCGGGCTCGACCCGGTGGATCAGGTCCGTACCCGCCGTGAGATTGCCCCACTGGTCACTGCCGCCGGTCTGCAACGTGCAGCCGTAGCGCCGGTTCAGCTCCAGGAAGTCCATGCCCTGGAGGATCTGGTAGCTGAACTCGGTGTAGCTGATGCCCGCGTCGGAGTTCAGCCGCCGCGCGACCGCCTCCTTCGCGATCATCTTGTTGACCCGGAAGTGCTTCCCGATGTCCCGCAGGAAGTCGATCGCGGAGAAACCCGACGTCCAGTCCAGATTGTTGACCATGGTCGCGGCGTGGGGGCCCTCGAAGTCCAGGTACGGCTCGATCTGCCCGCGCAGCCGCTCCACCCACTCGCCGACGACCTCGGGCGCGTTCAGCGTGCGCTCGGAGTTCGGCTTGGGGTCGCCGATCAGGCCCGTCGCCCCGCCGACCAGACCCAGCGGGCGGTTCCCCGCGAGCTGGATCCGGCGCATGGTGAGGATCTGGACCAGATTCCCCAGATGCAGGCTGGGCGCGGTCGGGTCGAAGCCGCAATAGAACGTGACGGGGCCGTCCGCGAACGCCTTGCGCAACGCGTCCTCGTCGGTGGACAGGGCGATCAGCCCACGCCACCGCAGCTCGTCGACGATGTCCGTCACGTGTCTCGCGTCTCCTTCGATCCGGGTCGGCCGTGTCCGGCGCCGTACGACGCCGGAACGACCCCGAGGTTATACGCCCCGGCTGACCGAACTCATATTGAAATCCGGCACCCGCAGCGCGGGCATCGCGGCCCGCGTGAACCAGTCGCCCCACTCGCGCGGCAGCGTCTTCTCCGTACGCCCCGCCTCCGACACCCGCGACAGCAGGCCGACCGGCGACTCGTTGAAGCGGAAGTTGTTCACCTCGCCGACGACCTCGCCGTTCTCGACGAGATAGACACCGTCCCGCGTCAGCCCGGTCAGCAGCAGCGTCGCCGGGTCGACCTCGCGGATGTACCACAGGCAGGTCAGCAGCAGCCCGCGCGTGGTACCCGCCACCATCTCCTCCAGCGAACGCTCACCGCCGCCGTCCAGGATCAGGTTGTCCCCCGACGGCGCGACCGGCAGCCCCGTCAGCTCCGCGCTGTGCCGGGTGGTGACCAGGCGGTCCAGCTTCCCGTCCCGTACCCAGTGCGTCGCCGACAGCGGCAGCCCGTTGTCGAACACCGACGCGTCGTCGCCCGACGCGTGCGCGATCACGAACGGCGCGCACTCCAGACCCGGTTCGTTCGGGTCGCTGCGCAGCGACAGCGGCAGCGCGGCGAGGGTGTCACCGACCCGGGTGCCGCCGCCCGGCTTGGAGAAGACGGTACGGCCCTCGGCGGCGTCCCGCGCCGACGACGACCACAGCTGGTAGATCAGCAGATCCGCCACCGCGGTCGGCGGCAGCAGCGTCTCGTACCGGCCCGCCGGCAGCTCGATCCGGCGCTCCGCCCACCCGAGGCGCCGCGCCAGCTCGGCGTCGAGCGCCGCCGGGTCGACGTCCTTGAAATCACGCGTCGCCCGCCCCGCCCACGCCGACCGGGACCGGTCGGGGGACTTGGCGTTCAGCTCCAGCGTGCCGTTGGGCTGGTCGTGGCGCAGCCGTACGCCCGTGGACGTGCCCAGATACGTCGACGTCAGCTCGTGGTTCGCGAAGCCGTACAGCTCCCGGCCGCCCGCCCGCGCACGCGCGAAGGACTCGCCGAGCGCCGGCGCGAAATCCGCGAACACGGCGGACGTCGTCTCGGCGGGCCCGTCGGTGAAGTCCTCCGACGCCTCACCCGCCACGACCAGCGGCCGGGCGTCCTCGGCGGGCCCCGCCGTCCGGGCCGCCGCCTCGGCGGCCCGCACCAGCGGCTCCAGCTCGTCGGCGGTCACGGCGGAACGCGACACCACCCCGGAGGCGGTGCCCCGGCCGCCGTCGACGGTCGCGATCACGGTGAGGGTACGGCCCCGGGTCACCCCGTTCGTCGTCAGCGCGTTGCCCGCCCAGCGGAGATTGGCGGTCGAGTGCTCGTCGGCGATGACCACACAGCCGTCGGCCGTCGACAGTTCCAGTGCCCGCTCGACGATCTCGTGCGGCTTGCTGCTCGTGCTCATCGCCCGGCCTCCTGCGTCGTGTTGAGAATGTGCCGGCCCGGGAGTCGCCGCGTCCCCCCGCGGCTGCGCCGGGGGCCCGACCCCCGGCCGGTGCGGGTGGTCGCCGTCATCGCCCCGCCTCCTGCGTCGTGTTGAGGATGTTCACACCGCGGAACAGGGCCGACGGGCAGCCGTGGGAGACCGCCGCGACCTGGCCCGGCTGCGCCTTGCCGCAGTTGAAGGCGCCGCCCAGCACATACGTCTGCGGCCCGCCGACCGCCTCCATCGAGCCCCAGAAGTCCGTGGTCGTCGCCTGGTACGCGACATCCCGCAGCTGACCGGCCAGCTTGCCGTTCTCGATGCGGAAGAACCGCTGCCCGGTGAACTGGAAGTTGTAGCGCTGCATGTCGATCGACCACGAACGGTCCCCGACCACATAGATCCCGCGCTCCACCCCGCCGATCAGATCCTCCGTGCCCAGCCCGCCCGGATCCGGCCGCAGCGACACGTTCGCCATCCGCTGCACCGGCACATGGCCCGGCGAGTCGCCGTACGCGCAGCCGTTGGACCGGTCGAAGCCGGTGAGTTTCGCGATCCGCCGGTCCAGCTGGTACCCGACCAGCGTGCCGTCCCTGACCAGGTCCCACGACTGGGCCGCGACGCCCTCGTCGTCGTACCCGATCGTCGCCAGCCCGTGCTCCGCCGTCCGGTCACCCGTCACATTCATGATCGACGAGCCGTACGCCAGCTTGCCCAGCTGGTCGAAGGTGGCGAACGACGTGCCCGCGTACGCCGCCTCGTACCCGAGCGCCCGGTCCAGCTCCGTCGCGTGCCCGATCGACTCGTGGATCGTCAGCCACAGGTTCGACGGGTCGACGACCAGGTCGTACGTCCCCGCCTCGACACCCGGCGCGCGCATTTTCTCCGCGAGCAGCCCCGGGATCCGCTCCAGCTCGGAGTCCCAGTCCCAGCCGGTGCCCGTCAGATACTCCCAGCCGCGTCCCGTCGGCGGGGCGAGCGTGCGCATCGAGTCGAACTCGCCGCTCTCCGCGTCCACCGCCACCGCCGAGAGCTGCGGGTGCAGCCGTACGCGCTGCTGCGTGGTGACGGTGCCCGCCGTGTCCGCGTAGAACTTGTTCTCGTGGACGGTCAGCACCGAGGCGTCCACGTGCGCCACGCCGTCCGCGCGCAGCAGCCGCTCGCTCCAGTCGGCGAGGAGCGCCGTCTTGTCCCCGTCGGGCACCGTGAACGGGTCGATGTCGTACGCCGACACCCAGGTCTTCTCCGCGTGCACCGGCTCGTCGGCCAGCTCCACCCGCTCGTCCGACCCCGCCGCCGCGATCACCTTCGCCGACAACTTGGCCATCGCCACGGCCTGTCCGGCGACCCTGGCCGCCCCGTCCATCGTCAGATCGACCCCCGACGCGAACCCCCAGGCCCCGCCGTGCACCACCCGCACCGCGTACCCGACATCGGTGGAGTCCGACGACCCGGCGGGCCTGGCGTCCCGCAGCCGCCAGGCCGCGCTCCGTACCCGCTCGAAGCGGAAATCCGCGTGGTCGGCGCCGAGCGCACGCGCCCTGGCGAGCGCCGCGTCGGCGAGCGGCCTCAGCGGCAGCGCCAGAAACGACTCGTCTACCTCATGGGGCACGGCGGCCTCCCTTTCACACGCCTCGGTAAAGGTGTCCGGAGTGAATCATGCGGTACGGCCCGGAGTTTTGCCGTGTTTATGTAGGGACCCCACAGCGCCCGTACCGACGCGCTGTCCATGCCCGAGTCCTCGGACCCGTGGCACGACCGATAGATTTTCCAGGAACCAGCCAGCCCAGACCCACTACGAAAGGTGCTCCGTTGAGTCGCTCGGTTCTCGTCACCGGAGGAAATCGGGGCATCGGCCATGCCATTGCCCTGGCTTTCGCCGGCAACGGCGACAAGGTCGCCATCACCTACCGCTCGGGCGAACCGCCCAAGGACCTGACGGACGCCGGCTGCCTGGCCGTGCGCTGCGACATCACCGACGCCGAGCAGGTGGAGCAGGCCTACAAGGAGATCGAGGAGACCCACGGCCCGGTGGAGGTGCTCGTCGCCAACGCGGGTGTCACCAAGGACCAGTTGCTGATGCGGATGTCGGAGGACGACTTCACCTCCGTCCTCGACACCAACCTCACCGGCACCTTCCGGGTCGTCAAGCGCGCCAATCGCGGCATGCTGCGCGCCAAGCGCGGACGGGTCGTCCTCATCTCGTCGGTGGTCGGACTGCTCGGTTCGGCGGGCCAGGCGAACTACGCCGCCTCCAAGGCCGGACTCGTCGGCTTCGCCCGCTCGCTCGCCCGTGAACTCGGTTCGCGGAACATCACGTTCAACGTCGTGGCGCCCGGTTTCGTCGACACCGACATGACCAAGGTGCTCACCGACGAGCAGCGCGCGAAGATCGTCGCCAATGTCCCCCTCGGCCGTTACGCCAGGCCCGAGGAGATCGCCGCCGCGGTCCGCTTCCTCGCCTCGGACGACGCCGCGTACATCACTGGAGCCGTCATTCCCGTTGACGGCGGATTGGGCATGGGTCACTGATCATGAGTGGAATCCTCGCCGGCAAGCGCCTCCTCGTCACCGGTGTCCTCACCGACGCGTCGATCGCGTTCCACGTCGCCAAGATCGCGCAGGAGGAGGGCGCCGACGTCATCCTCACCGGCTTCGGCCGGCTCTCCCTCGTGGAGCGCATCGCCAAGCGGCTGCCCAAGCCCGCCCCCGTGATCGAGCTGGACGTGACCAACCAGGAGCACCTGGACGGGCTCGCCGACCGCATCCGCGAGCACCAGGGCGAGGGCGCGGGCATCGACGGTGTCGTGCACTCGATCGCCTTCGGCCCACAGGGAGTCTTCAACTTCCTGGAGGGGCAGTGGGAGGACGTCAGCACGGCGGTGCACGTGTCGGCGTACTCGCTCAAGTCGCTGACTACCGCGTGTCTGCCGCTGATGGAGCGCGGCGGCTCGGTCGTGGGTCTGACGTTCGACGCCCAGTTCGCCTGGCCCAAGTACGACTGGATGGGCATCGCCAAGGCGGCGCTCGAATCCACCAGCCGCTACCTCGCGCGTGACCTGGGCCCCAGGAACATCCGCTGCAACCTCGTCTCGGCCGGCCCGGTCAAGTCGATGGCGGCCAAGTCCATCCCGGGCTTCGAGGAACTGGCCGACGTGTGGAACCACCGCGCGCCGGTCGGCTGGGACCTGGCCGACCCGGACCCGGCGGCCCGTGGTGTCGTCGGTCTGCTGTCGGACTTCTTCCCGAAGACGACGGGCGAGATCGTGCACGTCGACGGCGGCGTCCACATGATGGGTGCCTGACCACCCCGCGCAGCATCTGACGGACGGGCCTCGTACGGGACCCGGGCCGTCGTACGAGCACCGAGCCGCGTGACCGCCGGAAGGCGGCGCGCGGCTTCGTGCGTGGCGGAGCGTCCGGTCACCGGTCACCGTCCGTGGCCGGTCACCTTCCGTGTTCGTCCGAGTCGAGAAGCGCGACGACTGCCCGCACACTGGTCGGGGAGGAGGTGGCGCTGTGTACCGGAAAGCACGCAAGGCGGCTGCCTCGCTGACCGTCGCGGTACTGATCGTGGCGGGGCTCGCCGTGACCGCCGTCGTACGCGACGACCCGCCCCCCCGGACCCCGTCCGCCGTGACCTCGACGGTGGACCTCGCGGGCCCCGGAGCGGCGGCCGGGGAGGCGGGCCGGGAGCCGGGCCACCGGTATCCGGAGGACAGGGACAGGGACAGGGGCGGCGACGGCGACGCGGGCGCGGGTGGGCGCGGAGCCCGTGACCGCGACCCGTTCGGCGCCTCCTGCCGTACGACGACCGAGGGCTCCCGGGTCACCGCGGACTGCCACAACCCGTACCCGGACACCGACCGCGTCCGGCTGCACGTCGAGTGCGCCCGCTGGTGGGACATCGACTCCGACAGCGCCCCCGCCGAGGTCCGGGCGGCGGGCCACGTCCGGATCACCGGGCGCTGCTGGAAGGACGTCGCGACGGCCTGGGTCACCCACGAGCGCGCCGTGCCCTGACCTTCCGGCCCACCGGGCTGGGCCGGCCGGAGGGAGCGGCCCGGCGTACGCGCCCCGCCCGCCCCACGTGCCCGCCCCGCCGGGACCGGCACTGCCCGGTCAGGCGGTTTCGCGGAGGCAGGTGAACGCGTGGCTCGCCGCCTCCCTGCCCGCCGTCTCCGCGTCCCCGTCCCGGATCGCCGCCACCAGCCGCGCGTGGTCCAGATGGAACGCCGGCCGCAGCTCACGCCCCACGTCGGCGCGCAGCCCCTCGCGCAGCAGATGGCCGAGGTCCGCGTAGAGCGCGGTGAGGACGTCGTTGTGCGAGGCCGCGACCACCGCCAGATGCAGCGTCGCGTCGGCGGCCACGAACCGCTCGGCGTCCCCGCCCGCCCACGCCTCCTCCCGGCGCTCCAGCAGCGTCTCCAGCTGGCTCATCTCCCGCTCGGTGCGCCGCTCGGCGGCCAGCCGCGCCGCCGAGGCCTCCAGCGTGGAACGCACCTCCGCGATGTGCCGGGCGTCGGCGTCGGCGAACCGGCGGTGCATCACCCCCGCCAGCTCGCTCGTGGCGACGACATACGTGCCCGAGCCCTGCCGGATGTCCAGCAGCCCGTTGTGCGCCAGCGCGCGGACCGCCTCACGGACGGTGTTACGGGCCACCCCCAGCTGCTCGACCAGCTCGGGTTCGGTCGGGATACGTGAGCCCACCGGCCACTCGCCCGACGTGATCTGGTTGCGCAGCTCGGTGATCACCTGGTCGGACAGGGCCGAGCGCCGGGGAGAGGTCAGAGCCATGGTGCTCCAAGGTGTCAGGGCGGGCGGTCCGCCGGTCGGGACCGGCGGGGAACGAACGAGGCTTTGACGGTACCGGGAGATTGGACAACCAATCATCCCATGATTCTATGATGGCACCATGCGTGACGAGACCGAGACCAAGACGCCGCTCATCCACCGGGACGACGCCGGACACTCTCCCGCCGATGTTCCCGCACCGGCCCTCGCGTCCCGCGCGGCCGGCCGGCCCGCCCGGCTCCTCGCCGTCGGACTGGTCCTCGCCGCTCTCAACCTCCGCCCCGCCATCACCAGCCTCGGGGCCCTGCTCGAAGACGTACGCGCGGGGCTCCACATGAGCGGCAGCGTGGCCGGGGTCCTCACCTCCGTACCGGCGCTGTGCTTCGCCGTCTTCGGCGTCGCCGCCCCGCGCCTCGCCCGCCGGTTCGGGCCCGCCTCGGTCGTCCTCGCCGGCATGACGGCCATCACGGCGGGCCTGCTGATCCGTCCCCTCACCCACGGCACGGCGCCCTTTCTGGCCGCGAGCGCGCTGGCGCTGATGGGCATAGCCGTCAGCAACGTGCTGATGCCGGTGATCGTGCGCCGGTACTTCCCCGACCGGGTCGGCACCATGACCGGGCTCTACTCGATGGCACTGTCCGGCGGCACGGCCCTGGCGGCTGCCGCGACCGTCCCCATGACCGCGGCGCTGGGCGGCAGTTGGCGGCTGGGACTGGGTCTGTGGGGGGTGGTCGCGGCAGCCGCCGTACTGCCGTGGGCCGTCCTCCTCGTACGCGACCGCGACCGGAACAGTGCCCCGGCCCCGGAACCCGTCTCCGGCGGTGCGCCCCGTGAGCACGGGGTGTCGGCGCCGCGCATGGCCCGCAGCCGCACCGCGTGGGCGCTCGGCTGCTTCTTCGGGCTCCAGGCCACGGGCGCGTACATCACCATGGGCTGGATGCCGCAGATCTTCCGCGACGCGGGGGTCCCGGCCGGTACGGCGGGTCTGCTGCTCGCCGTCACGATGGTGATGGGCGTCCCGCTGGCCTTCGTGATCCCGCGACTGGCCACCCGGATGCGGAACCAGGGCCCGATCGTGGTCGCCCTGGGCGCCTGCGGGCTGACCGGCTACGCCGGACTCCTGCTGGCGCCCGCCGCCGGGGCCTGGGTGTGGGCGGTGCTGCTGGGCGTCTCGAACTGCGCCTTCCCGCTGGCACTCACGATGATCGGCCTCCGCGCGAGGACCGGCGCCGGAGTCGTACGCCTCTCCGCCTTCGCGCAGAGCACCGGCTATCTGATCTCCATCCCCGGACCGCTGCTGGTGGGCGTGCTCTACCAGCACAGCGGCGGCTGGGAACTGCCGATCACCCTGATGGGCGGGCTCATGCTGCCGCAGATCGTCCTGGGGGTCGTCGCGGGCCGGGACCGGACGATCGAGGACGAGCGCTGAGATGAGAAACTGGGCGCATGCCAGTCCTTGATCCGCATCCCCAGAACGGCCAGAAGAAACTGCTGCTGATGTTCGGCGCGATCATCGTCATCATGGTGGTGATCGGCGTCATCGCCTCGATCGCCTCCCCCTGACCAGCACCCCGGCCGCCTGAAGCCCGGCCGCCTGTAGACCGGCTCCCGATGGCGAGTGAGCCGAAGGGGCGCGTCGGTGTCGAAAGGGAGAGCGCGCGGAGCCCGCGAGGAACGAGTGGGTGAGCACGGTCGACCGTCGACATCGGCTTGGGCGTCCCGGAGGCGAACCGAGCCCCCCAAAAGAAGGGGTGGGGACAGCACCACCTTCCCCTAGGGGGTCAGGGTCAGGGTCCAGTGGGTGGCTCTCCGGATGGGAGCCGGGGCCGGTGATCCGTAGCTTTGAGGTACTTCAACCGCAGACCTACGGAGGCGGCCATGGCGGCCCCGACGCACACCCGGTCCCACCGTCCGTCGCCCGAGACCGTCGAGATCCGCCTTCCCTGGTGGGGTGTCGTGCTCCCGGCCATCGCGTTCGCCGCGCTCCTGCTGCTCATGGCGGGCCCCGGCCAGGCGAACGCCGCCGCGAGTGACCCCGGGGTCGGCCGGGTGGTGCAGCAGATCCAGCAGACCCTCTCCCGGTAGCGCGGCGGCCGTGTCGCGGGCCGGCGTCACCCGTGCCGGGCGGCCCTCCAACACCCCGCGCCCGGCGGCGCATTTCATGCGAAGCTGGGATGCATGAGCGTCGAAACACCCCGCAGGATTGTCCTACTCCGGCATGCGAAGGCCGACTGGCCGGACGTGGCCGACCATGAGAGGCCGCTCGCCGAGCGAGGCCGCGCCGACGCCCCGGTGGCCGGCCGCCGGCTCGCGGAGACCGGTATCGCAGTCGATCTGGCTCTCTGTTCGACGGCGGCGCGCACGCGCGAGACGTGGAAGCTCGCGGTGCACGAGTTGCCGCACCGGCCTCGCACCGTTTATGAGGACCGGCTGTACGACGCCACGCTCGGTGACCTCCTGGCGCTGCTCACGGAGACGCCGGACGAGGTGAATGATCTTCTGCTGATCGGCCACAACCCCGGTATGCACGCGCTCGCCGATGCCTTGTCGGCCCGTGCGGAGGGTGACGCCCTCGGGCGGATGACGGCGAGTGCCTTTCCGACGTCGGCGTTCGCGGTCATCGGGTTCTCCGGCACCTGGAAGACCGTGGAGCACGACGTGGGGACGCTGCTCGACTACTGGGCGCCGCACGACTGAGGCGACGCGTCCTTCGTTCTTCCGCCGTCCTTCCGTTTCTTTCCTGTCCCGCTCACCACTCCCACTCGCAGACGGCGGAGCCCCGGCACGCGCACCGTGCCGGGGCTCCACCGTCGTCCGACAGCGGTCAGGAACCGCTCTCCCGAGTCTTCGCCGCCCGTGCCGGCGCTGTCGCCGGTTCCGCTTCCACTTCCGGTTCCGAGGTTCCCACCTCTTCGACCTCTTCGCGTGTGATGCCCAGCAGATAGAGCACCGTGTCCAGGAACGGCACGTTCACCGCCGTGTGCGCGGCCCTCCGCACCACCGGCTTGGCGTTGAACGCCACGCCCAGCCCGGCCGCGTTCAGCATGTCGAGATCGTTGGCGCCGTCGCCGATCGCCACCGTCTGCGACAGCGGCACCCCGGCCTCGGCGGCGAACCGCCGCAGCAGCCGGGCCTTGCCCGCCCGGTCGACGATCTCGCCCACCACCCGGCCGGTGAGCTTCCCGTCCACTATCTCCAGCGTGTTGGCGGCGGCGAAGTCCAGCCCGAGCTGGTCCTTCAGCCCATCGGTCACCTGGGTGAACCCGCCGGACACCACGCCCACTTGGTAGCCCATCCGCTTGAGCGTGCGGATCAGGGTGCGGGCGCCGGGAGTGAGCCGGACCTCGGCACGTACCTTCGCCACCGCCGAGGCGTCGAGCCCCGCCAGCAGCGCCACCCGCGCGTGCAGCGACTGTTCGAAGTCCAGCTCGCCCGCCATCGCGCGCGCCGTGACCTCCGCGACCTGCTCCTCGCAGCCCGCGTGCGCGGCGAACAGCTCGATGACCTCGTCCTGGATGAGCGTCGAGTCGACGTCCATGACCACCAGCCGCTGCGCCCGGCGCTGAAGCCCGGCGGAGACGACGGCCACGTCCACGCCGATCCCGGCGGCCTCGGTGGCCAGTGCCGTACGAAGGGCCTCGGTCCCGGTGCCCGACACGGCGAACTCCACCGCCGTCACCGGGTACTTGGCGAGCCGGAAGATCCGGTCGATGTTCCCGCCGGTCGCGGTGATACGGGCGGCGATGGCGGCCGTCGACTCGGCGGAGAGGGGGTGGCCGAGCACGGTGACATGCGAACGGCCGCTGCCGCGCGGCCGGTTGTCGCCGGTCCCGGAGATGATCTCGGCCTGGAGCTTCAGGGATTCCGCCCAGCTGTGGACGGTGGCGCGCAGCTCACCCTCCGCGCCGCCGCCCGTGTCGGGCGAGGTGACGAGGGCGCACAGGACGATACGGCCACGGGTGACGACCTGTTCGATGTCTATGACGTCGAGTGAGTAGGCGGCGAGGGTCTCGAAGAGTCCCGCGGTGATCCCCGGGCGGTCCTTCCCGAAGATTTTGACGAGAAGCGTGGGGGCGGCGTCAGTGGTCTGACGGGGCTGCGATGCGCTCATGGTGATTCCACCGTATCGGGCGGGGCGCGTGGGGCGATCCGGCGTCCCGAGTGCCGGACACACGGTACGGGCATGGGCGCCGGACCCACCGCACAGGCCGGGAACAGACAGAGCGGGACGTGGCGCGGACCCGCGTCCCTCATGCGGGGTTTGAGGTCCTTCCTTTGCTTTTCGGCGTTCGGTGCGGGGGATTTTGTGCTCTTTCCCGGGGCCCGACTTTCGGATAAGGCGCCGGGCCTGAAATAGTTCCTCACGATGTTCGCCATCCCTAGACTCCCCGTGACGGGGGGTAACCCGGGGGACAACCAGTGGGGCATGGAGTGCCGGAACTCGAACTTGAATTGAATGGAAGGACCTGGACGCTCGACCAGTCCAGGTCGTACACCGTGGGCCGTGATCCGCAGGGCGACCTGGTGATCGACGACGCGCGGGTCTCGTGGCGGCACGCCACGATCAGCTGGGGGAGCCGTGGCTGGGCAATTGAGGACCACGGAAGTACCAACGGCACTTATGTGCGGGGCCAGCGCATCCACCGGATGGAAATCGCGCCCGGTACCGCCGTACATCTCGGCAATGCGACCGACGGACCGCGGCTGAATCTGAGCGGCGCGACGGCCGGTGCCCACCAAGCGGGAGCCCATCAGGCCCCGGCGCACCAGGCTCCGGGCGCCCACCAGGCGCCCGCGCAGCCGGCGGCCGGCGGCTGGGCACCTCAGCAGCCTCAGCAGTCCCAGCAGCAGGGCTGGCCGCAACAGCAACAGCCCCCTCAGCAGCAGAAGTCCCAGCACGGCTACGTACCGCGGCAGCACACGGGGCCGGGGGGCCCCGGCGCCGGCGGACAGGGGGGCGCGGCCGGTCACGGTGGTCCGGGCACGGGTGGCGCGGCGGGGGCCCCGCCGGTGTACGGGGACCGCAGCCCGACCACGTTCCACCAGTTCTCGCTCGGCCGCGTCATGCGCATCGGCCGTGCGCTGGAGAACGAACTGGTCGTCTCCGACCTCCAGGTCTCCCGGCTGCACGCCGAGTTCACCTCGACACCCGACGGCCGTTTCCAGATCCGCGACCTCGGATCGCACAACGGCACGTACGTCAACGGCCAGCCGATCCCCAAGTCCGGTACGGCGCTGATCGGCCCGAACGACATCGTCGGCGTCGGTCACTCGACCTTCCGGCTGGTCGGCGACCGCCTCGAGGAGTTCGTCGACACCGGCGAGGTCTCCTTCTCGGCCCGCCATCTCACGGTGACGGTCGACGGCGGCAAGCAGATCCTCAAGGACGTCTCCTTCGGCGTCCCCGAGAAGTCGCTGATCGCGGTCATCGGCCCCTCGGGCTCCGGCAAGTCGACGCTCCTCAAGGCGCTCACCGGCTACCGGCCCGCCAACGAGGGCGACGTCCTGTACGACAACAGGAACCTGTACAAGCAGTTCGCCGAGCTGCGCCAGCGCATCGGTCTGGTCCCGCAGGACGACATCCTGCACAAGGAGCTGACCGTACGGAAGGCGCTCAAGTACGCGGCCAAGCTCCGCTTCCCCGGCGACACCGCCGAGTCCGAGCGCGAGGCCCGTATCGACGAGGTGCTGCGCGAACTGAAGCTCGACATCCACAAGGAGAAGCGGGTCACCTCGCTCTCCGGCGGCCAGCGCAAGCGCGTCTCCGTGGCCCTCGAACTGCTCACCAAGCCCTCGCTGATCTTCCTGGACGAGCCCACCTCGGGCCTCGACCCGGGCATGGACCGCGATGTGATGCAGCTCCTGCGCGGGCTGGCCGACGACGGCCGTACGGTCCTGGTCGTCACCCACTCCGTGGCCGAACTGGCGATCTGCGACAAGCTGCTCGTCATGGCGCCCGGCGGCTCGGTCGCGTACTTCGGACCGCCCGAGGAGGCGCTGAACTTCTTCGGGTACACCACCTGGGCCGACGTCTTCTCGGCGTTCGAGAACTACCGCGACTACGACTGGGCGGGCCGCTGGCGCGGTTCGCAGCACTACCAGATGTACGCGGCCGACATCGACGCCGTCGCCGCGCAGTCCGTCCACATGCCGCCGCCGCAGCAGATGCGCCCGCCGAAGCCGCAGAGCTGGGGCTCCCAGCTGTGGACGCTGATCCGCCGCTACTCGTCGGTGATCGCCTCCGACCGGGGCTTCCTCGGTCTGATGGTGATACTGCCCGCCGTCCTCGGTGTGGTGAGCGTCGTGATCCCGGCCGAGTACGGGTTGGCGCCGCCCGAGGCACCGGACCGGTTCAACGGCAAGGCGGGAACGATCCTGCTGATCCTCGCGGTCGGCATGTGCTTCTCCGGCGCGGCCAACTCCGTACGCGAACTGATCAAGGAACGGGTCATCTACGAACGGGAACGGGCCACCGGTCTCTCCCGCTCCGCGTATCTGATGTCCAAGGTCATCGTGCTCGGCGTGATCACCGCCTTCCAGGGCGTCATCATCTGCGTGATCGGCTTCGCGCCGCGCGCACTGCCCGACGAGGGCCTGATCATGCCCGCGGCCGTCGAGATGTGCGTCGTGATCATCGCGCTGGGCTTCACGTCGATGATGTTCGGTCTGGTGATCTCCTCGCTGGTGAAGACCGCCGAGAAGACCATGCCGCTGCTGGTCATGTTCGCGATCGTCCAGGTCGTCTTCACCGGCACGCTCTTCCAGGTCTACGGTTCGCCCGGCCTGGAGCAGTTCGCCTGGCTGATGCCCTCGCGCTGGGCGATCGCCGGCACCGGAGCCACCCTCGACCTGGCTCATCTGATGCCGCCGTGGGACCCGAAGAACCCGACCGACCTGGACCCGCTGTGGGACCACTCGGTGGCGCAGTGGAGCGTGAACCTCGCGATCCTGCTGTTCATCGGCGCCCTCTGCGGGTTCGTGGTGGCGCGGCTGCTGCGCCGCCACGAACCGGAGGTCATGCGCAAGTAGCGGGGCCGACCCGCGTACGACGCCGGTGGGCGGCACCCCTTCGCGGGGTGCCGCCCACCGGCGTCTGTGCGTGGCCGTACGCGTGTGCCCTGTGCCGCCCCGCGTCGTGCGTCGTTGCCCGTACGGGGGCGGGGCACCGTGCGTCGCGCTCGGGCCGGGTGCCGGGCGCCGGATCAGTAGGCGCTGTCGACGTTGTCGATCGAGCCGTAGCGGTCGGCGGCGTAGTTGGCCGCGGCCACGATGTTGGCGACCGGGTGGTACTGGCTGTGCGGGGTCCCCTTGACGTGGTACGTGTCGAAGGTCGGCTTGATCACCTGGAGCAGGCCGATCGACGGGACGCCGTTCTTGGCGTTGATGTCCCAGTTGTTGATCGCCCGCGGGTTGCCGCTGGACTCACGCATGATGTTGCGGTGCAGACCCTCGTACGAGCCGGGGATCTTCTCCTTCTTCATGATGGACAGGGCTTCCTTGATCCATCCGTTCAGGTTGTTGGCGTAGGCGGGCTTGCGGTCCGCGGACCGGCTGGCCTTGGCCTTCGCGGCGGCGCGCTTCTTCGCCTTCGCCTTCGCGGCGGCCTTCTTCTTGGCGGCGGCCTTCTCTTCGGCCTGCGCCTTTTCCTTACCCTTCGTGTCCTGCTTCGCGTGTATCTCCGCGACGCGCTCGGCGAGGGTGTGCTGCTCGGTCAGGCTCTTGTGGGCGGGAGCCGCCTGGGAGCCGCCGGTGGTCGACTTGAACGCCACCGGGGCGGTGGACGTGGACGCTGCTGCGGCCTTGCCCTCGCCCTCGGCGGACGCGTGGCCCGGGATCAAGGAGAAGGTGAGGGCCGCGGCGGCTGCGGCTGTCACACCGGCGATCGAGAGCCGGCGGCTCTTGTTCGAACGGTTGGCAGGAGTGCTGGACGCGGTCATTCGACATACCTCTTCGAATAGCGGGAGTCGCGGAGGCCAGGTCGGCCAATGCCTTCTCGGCGGCGACGGCTGCAATTCTTAGCGGCAGCAAAATGCTGTGGCAAAGGTGTGACGTACGACCCTTGGTAGTGGAAAGGGGTGCAAACGGGACAGGCCATTCGCCCCCTTTGTCGCGTCGAACCGCGACGATTTGTCCACTAGATTCCTTAGTAAGTGATCTGCGTCCTATGTGCGGCGTCACATTGGCCGGGGGTCGATCTCACCCGAGGTTGCTGGAGCAATCCATAGCGTGAGCGCTTTCGAGGGGGCTGGACGAGGGGGTGTCGCCGCGCTTGTGCGAGGGGCCGGCCGGGGCGCCCGGGAGGCGGTACGGGAGCGGCTTCGGCAGGGGCGGGTGCGAGGGCCGTACGGGCTCGCGCGGCCGGATCGCCGCCTTGTCCACGGGGGCTCCGTGCTCCAGGCAGTACGCGACCAACCGGGGCACGTCGGCTCCCGCCTGCCTGAGGTGCCCGGCGGGGCGCGGGGGCTGGACCGCCGGCCTCGGCCCCGTACGGGTACTCGTCGCGCGGGGGCTCGCCGGTGCCCCCGCGTCTGGCCGAGCGGTTCGATCCCGACGGCCACCCGCGTGTCCGTCGCGCCCGGCCCCTGCGGGGCGACGCCCGCGTCCACGGCGACGGATGCGGGCTGCGGTCAACCTGGCCGGCGGTCCGGCGGTCCGGCGGTCCGGCGGTCCGGCGGTCCGGCGGGGCCGCGTGAGGCGAGCGTCGAACTGGACGAGCCCGGTGTTCCGGGCGGCGGTACGGGTGGCGGCGCGGGTCCTGCTGCCGGATGCGGGCGCCGGTGCCGGGCTGGGGCGTCCCTCCCGCGTGACTCCCTCAGCCGGTCCCGGCCGCTGAGCCGACGCGCACCCCGGGCCGTGGCGTGACCGCCGACCCCGCCGACCCCGCCGTCGCAGGGCGCCGCCCGTCGCCCGCCACCAGCCGACGCGGCCCCCCGCCCGTCGGGCGCCGACAGCGGGACCCAAAGCTCGCCGCCCGTCGCATACGTCTTCGCCCCCCGCCACCAGCCGGGGCGGACCTCACCGGCCTCGCGGCGCTCCGGCATCTCGCGGTGCTCCGGCACCTCCCGGCGCTCCGGGTCGGGTACAGCGGGTCGTACGCCTCCGCCCCCCGCCGGATTCCGACCCTGCCCGCCCCGCCGGGGGAGGGCAGCGCGAAGCCGACCGGCCCGCCGTGAGCGACCGGTCCCGCCCCGTTTACGCCCCCGGAGGGCGCCCCCGCCCCGACCCCCGCCCCGTCGCACCCCCACGAGCACGAGCCCCGCCACCGCCGCGTCCCCGCCGGTCCACGGCTCCTCCGGCCCCGGTCACCAGGCACCCCGCCCAGGCACCCGTAAGCCCCTGCCCCCTCCCCCTGCCCCCGCCGCGCCCCCGGTCAGCTCATCGGACCGCCCACAGCAGTGAGGCCGCCGCGTACCGGCCGCTCACCGGACGCTCGTGGAGCAGCCGCAGGAAGCCCGGCACCACCGACGCGGGTTCCGGCCGCGGGTCGTCGTCGTCCGGCACGGCCGCCGCGTACAGGTCCGTCCGCATGTCGCCCGGATCGACCGCCCACACCCGCAGCTCCGGCTCCTCCACGGCCAGCACGGCGGCGAGCTGGTCGAGCGCGGCCTTGGACGCCCCGTACCCGCCCCAGGTCTCGTACGCCTCCGCCGCCGCCTCCGAGCTGACCGCCATCACCGTCCCCGCGCCACCGGCCCGCAGCAGCGGCAGTGACTCCTGCACCAGCCCGAGCGCCGCCACCACATTCGTCTCCAGCGCGGCCCGCAGGCCGTCCAGCCCCAGCGCGTCCAGCCGCACCAGCGGCTCGGCGCCCAGCGCGCTCGCGTTGCTCACCAGCAGATCGAGCCCGCCCAGTAAGGCCGCCGCCGCGACCAGCTCGGCGCGGTGCGCGGGGTCCGTCACGTCCCCCGGCACCGCCGTCACCCGCGTCCCGTGCGCCCGTATCTCCTCCGCCGCCTCGGCCAGCGGGCCGGGCGTCCTGGCGTCGAGCACCAGGTCCCACCCCTCCCGCGCGAGGGCCCCGCCGAGCGCCCGCCCGAGCCCCTTCGAAGCCCCCGTGATGATCGCCACCGACATGGTGTCCGTTCCTTCCGGCCGCACCTCGCCCCGCGACGGTCGCCGAGGGCCGTTGTGCCCAACATAGAAAGGACGACGGTCCCGCCACCTCGGCCACGCGGCCCGCCCGCCGACGGCTGTTGGACCTAGGTCCTGTCCCGGCCCGCTCCCCGGGAGCGGACGCACACGTCCTAGGCCATCCGCCCTCCGCCGCTGCGTCCCTGGCCCGATCCGCCCCCCGCCGGCCCGCCGGTACCGTGAGGTCATGAGCCATCGACCGAGTTCCGGGCTCGCGGCCGTGAGCACCGCGCTCCTCGCGATGAGCAGACATCTGGAGGTGCGCGACGTCCTCAAGACGATCGTGGCCTCCGCCCGCGAGCTGCTCGACGCCGAGTACGCGGCGCTCGGGGTGCCCGACGACCACGGCGGCTTCGCCCAGTTCGTGGTCGACGGTGTCAGCGACGCCCAGTGGAAGGCCATCGGCCCCCTTCCGCGTCAGCACGGCGTCCTCGCCGCGATGCTCCACGAGGCCGGGCCCAAGCGGCTCGGCGACGTACGGAAGGACCCCCGCTTCGGCGGCTGGCCCGCCGCGCACCCCGACATGTCCGACTTCCTGGGCCTGCCGATCCGGGACGGCGACGAGACGATCGGCACCCTCTTCCTCGCCAACAAGCGCGGCCCCCGCCCCGACGGCGGCTGCGGCTTCACCGAGGAGGACGAGGAGCTGCTCGGCATCCTGGCCCAGCACGCCGCCATCGCCCTCACCAACGCCCGGCTGTACGAGCGCGGCCGGGAGCTGACCATCGTCGAGGAGCGCTCCCGGCTCGCCCACGAACTCCACGACGCCGTCAGCCAGAAACTCTTCTCGCTGCGCCTGACCGCCCAGGCCGCCGCCGGTCTCATCGACCGGGACCCCGCCCGCGCCAAGGACGAACTGCAACGGGTCGCCGACCTCGCCGCCGAGGCCGTCGACGAACTGCGTGCCGCCGTCGTGGAGCTGCGCCCGGCCGCGCTGGACGAGGACGGCCTCGTCCACACCCTGCGCGCCCACATCCAGGTCCTCGACCGTGCGCACGCCGCCCACGTCACCTTCGACAGCTGTGGCGTACGGGCCCTGCCCGCCGCCCAGGAGGAGGCGATGCTGCGCGTGGCCCAGGAGGCGCTCCACAACGCCCTGCGCCACTCCGGCGGCGACCGGGTCGACGTGAGCATCGCCCGCCGGGGCCAGGGCGCGGTCCTCAGCGTCACCGACAACGGCAAGGGCTTCGAACCGAGAACGGTCCGCAGGGCGGGCCGCCACCTCGGACTGGTCTCCATGCGGGACCGGTCCGGCGGGGTCGGCGGCAGGCTGACGGTGCAATCGGCGCCCGGACAGGGCACCACGATCGAGATGGAAGTGCCCGGTGGCTGACGACAGAAGAATCCGTGTCCTGCTGGTGGACGACCACCAGGTGGTCCGCCGGGGTCTGCGCACCTTCCTGGAGATCCAGGACGACATCGAGGTCGTGGGCGAGGCGTCCGACGGCGACGAGGGCGTGGCCGGGGCCGAGGAACTGCGCCCCGACGTCGTCCTCATGGACATCAAGATGCCCGGCACCGACGGCATCGAGGCGCTGCGCAGACTCCGCGAACTCGCCAATCCGGCGAGGGTGCTGATAGTGACGAGCTTCACCGAGCAGCGCACGGTGGTGCCCGCGCTGCGGGCGGGGGCGGCCGGTTACGTCTACAAGGACATCGACCCGGAGGCGCTGGCCGGGGCCATCCGCTCCGTGCACGCGGGCCATGTCCTGCTCCAGCCGGAGGTGGCGGGCGCCCTGCTCGCCCAGGACGAACCGGGCACCGGGCACGGCCGGGGTTCCTCGCTCACCGACCGGGAGCGCGAGGTGGTGACCCTGATCGCGGACGGCCGCTCCAACCGCGAGATCGCCCGCGCGCTCGTCCTCTCGGAGAAGACGGTGAAGACCCATGTCTCGAACATCCTGATGAAACTGGATCTCGCGGACCGTACGCAGGCGGCGCTGTGGGCGGTACGGCACGGCATCACGGGCTGACAATCCGCTGGTCGGACCGGTTGGACCGGTTGGACCGGTCGGCGCAGGCGGACCTCCGCCCGCCCGCGCCGCCAAGCGGACTGTCGTCCTCCGATCTGAGATTCATACCGTCGGGTGTATGTCCCCCACATGGCGTATCCCCGGGCGGTGTCCGCCCGTTCTCCCCGGCGTACCGCGCACTACCGGCGCGGTCCTTGCGATGGAGGATTTCCACCCGATGAACAGCTTCAAGAAGGCCGCCGCCCTCACCGTGATCGCCGGGGGGCTCGTCGCCGCCGGCTCCGGCGCCGCCTTCGCCACCGGCGGCCCGCACGCGGACGCCGACGGCCGCGCCGTCCACTCGCCGGGCGTCGGCTCCGGCAACCTCGCGCAGATCCCGGTGGGGATCCCCGTGAACGCGGTCGGCAACACGGTCAACGTGATCGGCCTCCTCAACCCGGCGTTCGCCAACGGCGGCCTCAACCACTGACCGACCCCTCTGATCCACCCCACCAAGGCCGCGCGGCCCCGGTGCCCGTCCGCCACGACGGACCCACCGGGGCCGTGCGCTTGGCCCCCGTCCACCGGCGGTGCGGCGGTGGCGTCCCGCCACACCCGCCCACGCCGTGCCCTCGCCCCACCGCCGCACCACCCCCGCCGCACCACCTCACCGCAGCAACACCCCCGCTCAGCGCGCCCGCTCAACACCCCCGTTCAGCGCGCCCCGCGCTCCCTCTCCTCCACGTACGCGTTGTACGCGGCCACCTGCGCCCGCCGCGACACCCGCTCCACCGGCCGCAGCGCCTCACCCCGCGCCGCCATCTCCGACGCGCTCACCGCTCCGCCGTGCCCGTGCTCCCGCGCCAGCCCCACCAGCAGCCCCACCCGCTGCGCCAGCTCCAGCACCCGTACGGCACGCGGCGGATACCCCGGAGCCAGCACCTCCCGGCCCCGCTCCGCCCGCGCCCGGTACGCGTCCAGCGCCGCCTCCGCCACCGGCCCCGACGCCGCCACGTCCAGCCGCGACAGCGCCTCCGTCGCCTCCCGCAGCGCCTCGGCCAGCTCCCGCTCCGCCTCACCGAGCGACGGCACATCCGCCGGCGGCGCCTCCCGCACCGCCAGGCAGTGCCAGACCACCTCGACATGGAGATCACCCTCGGGCCCCGCCGCCGACACCTCGGGCACCAGACCGTACGGCGCCCCCGAGGCGACCACCGCCTCCCCGGCCTCCAGGGCGCGGGCGTTGAAGTCCGGCGGCCCGCTGAGCCCCAGCGGATGCCCCGGCGCCGGCAGCGCCACCCGCCACCCGGTCACCCCGAGCGCACGCAGCCGGCCGAGCGCAAGCGTCAGCCCGACCGGCCCCTCCTCGCCCGGCAGCCCCGCCACCCGGTGCACCGCGTCCGGCCCGACGATCGCGAGAGCCGCGTCGTCCGGCGATACGAATCCTGCCAAGAGGGCATTTCCCCAGGCGGCCAGAAGTCCTGAGCGTGGTTCCACAAGCATGGGCCCAGCCTAGGGAACGGACCTAAGGAGTTGACCGCCGGACCGGTGGCGTAGGTTTTCCCTGTGGAGCTGCGCCCACAGGCGCACGCCGGATCTCAAGACGCATGGGGAGACAACGCGCTCATGAGCGATGTACTGGAGCTGGTGGACGTATCCGTGGTCCGCGACGGCCGCGCTCTGGTGGACGATGTCTCCTGGTCCGTCAAGGAGGGTGAACGCTGGGTGATCCTCGGCCCCAACGGCGCCGGGAAGACCACCCTCCTCAACCTCGCCTCCAGCTATCTCTTCCCCTCCACCGGCAAGGTGACGATCCTCGGCGACAAGCTCGGCAAGGTCGACGTCTTCGAACTCCGCCCCCGCATCGGCATCGCCGGTGTCGCGATGGCCGAGAAGCTCCCCAAGCGCCAGACCGTGCTCCAGACCGTCCTCACCGCCGCGTACGGCATGACCGCCACCTGGAACGAGGACTACGACGAGATGGACGAGCGGCGCGCCCGCGCCTTCCTCGACCGCCTCGGCATGACCGAGTACCTGGACCGCAGATTCGGCACCCTCTCCGAGGGCGAACGCAAGCGGACCCTGATCGCCCGCGCGATGATGACCGACCCCGAACTGCTGCTCCTCGACGAGCCCGCCGCCGGTCTCGACCTCGGTGGCCGCGAGGATCTCGTACGCCGCCTCGGCCGGCTCGCCAGGGACCCGTACGCCCCCTCCATGATCATGGTCACCCACCATGTCGAGGAGATCGCGCCCGGGTTCACCCATGTCCTCATGATCCGCCAGGGCAAGGTCCTCGCCGCCGGCCCCATGGAGACCGAGCTGACGTCCCGTAACCTCTCCCTCTGCTTCGGCCTCCCGCTCGTCGTCGAGCAGAGCGACGACCGCTGGTCGGCGCGCGGTCTGCCGCTGCGCTGAGCCCCGACGAGCCCCCCGTACACCCCCTGTCCCGACCCGACCCGCCGCTCTACCATGGCGGTGTGGAAATCGAAGCGTGGGTGTGGTGGCTGATCGCGGCCGTGGGACTGGGAATTCCCCTCGTCCTGACGGCGATGCCCGAGTTCGGGATGTTCTCCGCGGGCGCTGTGGCCGGTGCCGTCGTCGCGGCGCTCGGCGGCGGAATCGTCGCTCAAGTCCTGGTCTTCGTGGGCGTATCGGTCGCCCTGATCGCCGTCGTACGACCACTCGCCGCCCGCCAGGGCTCCCGAACAACCCGGCTGAACACGGGAATCGACGCGCTGAAAGGCCGTCAGGCGGTGGTTCTCGAACGCGTCGACGGCAGCGGTGGCCGGATCAAACTCGCCGGCGAGATCTGGTCGGCCCGTACGCTCGACGCCGAACAGAGCTTTGAACCGGGGGAGAAGGTCGATGTCGCGGACATCGACGGCGCGACCGCGGTCGTGATGTAACACTCCTCGAACGCCCGCGCACGCCGCGCGAACTGAGCCAACCAGGCAGAACGCCCCCCACGCGCGGGCGAGTTCTGCCAAACTCGATCATCTGACAGTCCGCCAGTCCGGCAGCGAAGGGCAGTAGGAACGCGATGCCATCAATCATCATCGTCCTGGTCATCCTGGTGGTGCTTGTATTCATCGCCCTGATCAAGACGATCCAGGTCATCCCGCAGGCGAGCGCCGCCATCGTCGAGCGGTTCGGGCGCTACACGCGCACGCTCAACGCGGGCCTGAACATCGTGGTCCCGTTCATCGACTCGATCCGCAACCGCATCGACCTCCGTGAACAGGTCGTCCCCTTCCCGCCCCAGCCGGTGATCACCCAGGACAACCTGGTCGTCAACATCGACACGGTCATCTATTACCAGGTCACCGACGCCCGCGCCGCGACGTACGAGGTCGCCAGCTACATCCAGGCGATCGAGCAGCTCACCGTCACCACCCTCCGCAACATCATCGGCGGCATGGACCTGGAACGGACCCTCACCTCCCGCGAGGAGATCAACGCGGCCCTGCGCGGCGTCCTCGACGAGGCCACCGGCAAGTGGGGCATCCGCGTCAACCGCGTCGAGCTCAAGGCCATCGAGCCGCCGACCTCCATCCAGGACTCGATGGAGAAGCAGATGCGCGCGGACCGCGACAAGCGCGCCGCGATCCTCACCGCCGAGGGCATCCGGCAGTCGGCGATCCTGACCGCCGAGGGCGAGAAGCAGTCCGCGATCCTGCGCGCCGAGGGTGAGGCCAAGGCCGCGGCCCTGCGCGCCGAGGGCGAGGCCCAGGCCATCCGTACGGTCTTCGAGTCCATCCACGCCGGCGACCCGGACCAGAAACTCCTCGCCTACCAGTACCTCCAGATGCTCCCCAAGATCGCCGAGGGCGACGCCAACAAGCTCTGGATCGTGCCCAGCGAGATCGGCGACGCGCTCAAGGGACTCAGCGGCGCGTTCGACAACCTCGGTTCCGGGGTACCCGGCTTCAACACCGGCAAGGACCGGCGCCAGCAGCCCCCGCTGGACTGACCCGCCCCGGGGACGCGAGTCCCGTACGTCGTGTGCGTCCCGTACGACGCACACACCCGTCGTACGGGACCGGACCGGCCGTCGGGCATGATCGGTGCTACAAGCACCGATCAGCGAGGGACGTGTCGCGTGACCATCTGGGAGATGCTCGCCGTGTTCGCGGCGGGCACCTGCGCCGGCGCCATCAACGCCATCGTCGGCTCAGGAACGCTGATCACCTTCCCGGTACTGCTCGCGACCGGCCTGTCACCCGTCACCGCCACCGTCTCCAACGCGCTCGGCCTGATACCGGGCGCCGTCAGCGGAGCCATCGGCTACCGCAAGGAACTCACCGGACAGCGCGGACGTGTCCTGCGCCTGGGCATCGCCTCCGTCGTCGGCGGACTCGGCGGGGCGATCCTCCTCGTCTCCCTGCCCTCCACGGCCTTCGAGACGATCGTGCCGATCCTGGTGAGCCTCGCCCTCGTCCTGGTGATCCTCCAGCCCCGGCTCGCCAAGTCCGTCCAGCGCCACCGCGAACGCAAGAACGTCACCACCAAGACCGACGGCGGTCCGCTGCTCTTCGGCGGCATCCTGGCCGCCAGCGTCTACGGCGGCTACTTCACGGCGGCCCAGGGGATCATCTACATGTCCCTCATGGGCATGCTCATCGACGAGGAGACACAGCGCCTCAACGCGGTGAAGAACGTCCTCGCCTCGATCGTGAACACCATCGCCGCGGTCTTCTTCCTCTTCGTGGCGCACTTCGACTGGACGGCCGTCGTCCTCATCGCCGTCGGCTCCGCCATCGGCGGCCAGCTCGGCGCCAAGGTCGGCCGACGCCTCTCGCCCACGGTGATGCGCGCGACGATCGTCGTCGTCGGCACGGTCGCCGTCGTCCAGCTCGTCACCCGCTGACGCCGTCGCCCCCAATGCGCGACCGCACACGAAAGCCCGCCCCCGGACATCGGAGACGGGCCACTCCGCGGCGGAGCACCGGGCGGATCACCGGTCGCGGGCCGGGCGGTGACTCCCGCCCGAGCGCGCTACGCGGCCGTCCCGACCCCCGCCAGCCACTGCGGCAGCGCCGACCGCTCACCGGCCCGCAGCGTCAGCAGCATCGCGTCGGCCGGCGACGGCACGAAGGGCTCGAACAGCAGCGGCATCGCCGCCTGCTCCGGCGTCCGGTCCGCCTTGCGGTGATTGTCCTCGGCACACGAGGCGACCGTGTTGAGCCAGCTGTCCGCACCGCCGCGCGAGCGGGGCACCACATGGTCCACGGTCGTCGCACGCCGGCCGCAGTACGCGCACCGGTGCTGGTCCCGTATCAGCACACCCCGTCTCGACCACGGCGCCTGTCTTCGGAACGGCACCCGCACGTACCGGCAGAGCCGGATCACCCGGGGCACCGGAAGATCCACCGTGGCCGCGCGCACCCGCAGCGCCGGGTGGGACTGCTCGACGACGGCCTTGTCCTGGAGGACCAGCACCACCGCCCGGTTGAGTGTCACCGTAGACAGCGGCTCGAAGCTCGCATTCAGTACCAGCGTGTCCCGCATCCCGCCCACCTCCCGTGTGCCGCCCCGCCGGACGGCGGGCTGGGATCAACTCTGGCCGGGCCCGCCAGGATGGACAACGCAATATCCGCCGATCCGAGTTCCGGGGACGACCCCACACAACCCCCGCAACGAAAAAATGCCCTGCTCTGATCTCTCCAAGACCAGGGCAGGGCAAACAACAGCTGAACGGTCAGCTCTCCGCGGGAGGGGTGCGGGTGCCGATCAGATGCGCACGCGCGAGGGCGTGGAAACGCAGATTGAAGCCCACCACCGCCGGCGAGGCGTCCGAATCCGGGCCCAGCTTCTCGCTGTCCACCGCGTACACCGTGAACACATAACGGTGCGCGGGATCACCCGCCGGGGGAGCGGCACCCCCGAAGTCCTTCGACCCGTAGTCGTTACGGGCGTGCACGGCACCTTCGGGCAGACCGGGGAACGAGCCCGTACCCGCGCCCGCCGGAAGCTCGGTGACCGACACCGGGATGTCGAACAGCGTCCAGTGCCAGAAACCACTGCCGGTCGGCGCGTCGGGGTCGAAGCACGTCACCGCGAAACTCTTCGTCTCCGCCGGGAACCCCTCCCACCGCAGCTGCGGCGACGTGTTCCCTCCCGACATCGCCTGCGCGTCCTTCAGGGCCGCCCCGGGCTCGATGTCGTCGCTCACCACGGTGAAGGACGGCACCGGCGGCAGGAAGTCATGAGGGAGTGGAGCCCTCTTCGCCTCGGTCACTACGGAACCTCCGAGAATCGGCTGCGCGCCGCCGGACCTCGCGGGACCGGCGGCCTTCCGCAGCAGAGACTAGATCCTGTCCGGCGGCACGGGACTCAGGCCCGTACTCAGGCCCAGTTGCGGCGCCCGCCGACGTCGGCGATCCACTGGTTGAGGTAGGCGGCCCAGTCCGTCCCCTGGAAGTCGTGCAGACCGACCGTGAACGCGCGGTAGGAGTCACTGCCCTGGCTGAACAGACCCGGCTTCTTGTCCATCTCCAGGATGACGTCCATCTCACGGTCGTCCGCGACGAACGTCAGCTCGACCTGGTTCAGCCCCCGGTACCGCTGCGGCGGAACGAACTCGATCTCCTGGTAGAACGGCAGCCGCTGCCGCGTCCCACGGATGTGCCCACGCTCCATGTCCGCGCTACGGAAGCGGAAGTCCAGCGCGATGAAGGCGTCCAGAATGGCCTGCTGCGCCGGCAGCGGGTGCACATTGATCGGGTCCAGGTCACCGGAGTCCACGGCCCGGGCGATGTCCAGCTCCGTCGTCACCCCGATGTTCATGCCGTGCAGCTGCTGACCGCCGATGCTCGTCACCGGTGTCTCCCACGGGATCTCCAGCCCGAACGGCACCACGTGCACCGCGCCGGCCTGGACCTCGAAGGCGCCGCCGACACGCTGCTTCAGGAACTCCAGGTCCTGCTTGACCTCCTGGTCACCGCCCTCCACCTCGACCCGGGCCTGAAGACCCACGGAGAGTCCCTCGATCTGCTGGACGACCGACCCGCCCTGGATACGCACCTCGCCCTGGACGATCCCGCCGGGCACGACGTTGTGCTCGGTCAGCTCGGTCTCGACCGACGCACCGCCGGCGCCCAGACTCGCGAGCAGCTTCTTGAAGCCCATAGTCACTCCTCCTAGATCCTGACCTCTACATACGCGTCACGACCGCGGGCGGTTCCCCCCGCTACGCTCGGACGACATGACCAAGCGCCCCGACCGTACGCCGCTGGACCGCGGCTTCTTCAACCGGCCCGTCCTGGAGGTCGCCCCGGACCTGCTGGGGCGAACTCTCGTACGCCGCACGGCATGGGGAACGACGGAGCTGCGCCTCACGGAGGTGGAGGCGTACGCGGGCGACATCGACCCGGGCTCGCACGCCTTCCGGGGCCGCACGGCGCGCAACGACGTGATGTTCGGCCCGCCCGGTCACGCGTACGTCTACTTCACGTACGGCATGTGGCACTGCCTCAACCTCGTATGCGGTCCGGAGGGCCACGCGAGCGGTGTGCTGCTGCGGGCGGGGCGGATCCTGACAGGCGCGGAACAGGTACGGACGCGTCGGCTCTCGGCCCGCGACGACACGGAACTGGCCAAAGGCCCGGCCCGGTTGGCCACCGGGCTGGCCGTCGACCGCGTACTGAACGGCACGGACGTCTGCACCGGGGACGACGCGCCCCTGTCGATGCTCACGGGCACACCACCCCCAAGTGACCTGGTACGCAACGGTCCTCGTACGGGCGTGGGCGGCGACGGCGCCCCACACCCCTGGCGGTTCTGGATCGACGGCGACCCCACGGTGAGCCCCTACCGCGCCCACACCCCCCGCCGCCGCGCAACTTGACGCGCCCGGCCGGGACCCCTAATGTAGTCCGAGCCGCTCTGAACGGGACTTGCTGTTCAGCAGCCCGGAGCGGCCACCCACTACCTACGATGTGCCCCTGACGGGTTCTTTTTCGGCGTGCCGGAATTCGAACTTCTCGACTCGATTATGAGTCGCCCGGGGAATCGGTTAACGTAGTGGACACGCCGAAAGGGAAACGCGAAAGCGGATAACTAATAAGCGTGCCCGCCGACTGGGAATCAGGCGCCGAAAGGTTCTGATAGAGTCGGAAACGCAGGACAGCAAGACCGCAAGACAGAGTAGAACAGCAGAACAGTAGAAAAGTAAGACCGAAGGGAAAGCCCGGAGGGTCCGGAGGCGGGGCCGAAGGAAGCGTCCGTTCCTTGAGAACTCAACAGCGTGCCAAAAGTCAACGCCAGATATGTTGATACCCCGGCCTGGTCCACATGATTGTGGGTTGGGTTGGTGGTTCCTTTGAAATGAAACACAGCGAGGACGCTGTGAACGACCGGTCTTATTCCGACTGGTTGTTCCGCTCTCGTGGTGTCACCCGACCGTAATGGGTTGGGAAAGCATTCACGGAGAGTTTGATCCTGGCTCAGGACGAACGCTGGCGGCGTGCTTAACACATGCAAGTCGAACGATGAAGCCTTCGGGTGGATTAGTGGCGAACGGGTGAGTAACACGTGGGCAATCTGCCCTGCACTCTGGGACAAGCCCTGGAAACGGGGTCTAATACCGGATAATACTGTTCCCCTCCTGGGGAATGGTTGAAAGCTCCGGCGGTGCAGGATGAGCCCGCGGCCTATCAGCTTGTTGGTGGGGTAATGGCCTACCAAGGCGACGACGGGTAGCCGGCCTGAGAGGGCGACCGGCCACACTGGGACTGAGACACGGCCCAGACTCCTACGGGAGGCAGCAGTGGGGAATATTGCACAATGGGCGGAAGCCTGATGCAGCGACGCCGCGTGAGGGATGACGGCCTTCGGGTTGTAAACCTCTTTCAGCAGGGAAGAAGCGCAAGTGACGGTACCTGCAGAAGAAGCGCCGGCTAACTACGTGCCAGCAGCCGCGGTAATACGTAGGGCGCAAGCGTTGTCCGGAATTATTGGGCGTAAAGAGCTCGTAGGCGGTTTGTCACGTCGGGTGTGAAAGCCCGGGGCTTAACCCCGGGTCTGCATTCGATACGGGCAGACTGGAGTGTGGTAGGGGAGATCGGAATTCCTGGTGTAGCGGTGAAATGCGCAGATATCAGGAGGAACACCGGTGGCGAAGGCGGATCTCTGGGCCATTACTGACGCTGAGGAGCGAAAGCGTGGGGAGCGAACAGGATTAGATACCCTGGTAGTCCACGCCGTAAACGTTGGGAACTAGGTGTTGGCGACATTCCACGTCGTCGGTGCCGCAGCTAACGCATTAAGTTCCCCGCCTGGGGAGTACGGCCGCAAGGCTAAAACTCAAAGGAATTGACGGGGGCCCGCACAAGCAGCGGAGCATGTGGCTTAATTCGACGCAACGCGAAGAACCTTACCAAGGCTTGACATACACCGGAAAGCATCAGAGATGGTGCCCCCCTTGTGGTCGGTGTACAGGTGGTGCATGGCTGTCGTCAGCTCGTGTCGTGAGATGTTGGGTTAAGTCCCGCAACGAGCGCAACCCTTGTTCTGTGTTGCCAGCATGCCCTTCGGGGTGATGGGGACTCACAGGAGACCGCCGGGGTCAACTCGGAGGAAGGTGGGGACGACGTCAAGTCATCATGCCCCTTATGTCTTGGGCTGCACACGTGCTACAATGGCCGGTACAATGAGCTGCGATACCGTGAGGTGGAGCGAATCTCAAAAAGCCGGTCTCAGTTCGGATTGGGGTCTGCAACTCGACCCCATGAAGTCGGAGTTGCTAGTAATCGCAGATCAGCATTGCTGCGGTGAATACGTTCCCGGGCCTTGTACACACCGCCCGTCACGTCACGAAAGTCGGTAACACCCGAAGCCGGTGGCCCAACCCCTTGTGGGAGGGAGCTGTCGAAGGTGGGACTGGCGATTGGGACGAAGTCGTAACAAGGTAGCCGTACCGGAAGGTGCGGCTGGATCACCTCCTTTCTAAGGAGCACTTCTCACCAGGTTCGCCTGGTCAGAGGCCAGTTCATCGGCGAACGTCCGGTGCTGGTTGCTCATGGGTGGAACGTTGACTATTCGGCACAGTTTTTCATGGTTGTCCCCAGTACTGCTTCGGCGTGGAACGGGTGATCGTGAAGGGCTGTGCCGGGCGCGCTGTTGGGTGTCTGAAGGTACGGGCTGTTGCTCGTCCTTCGGGATGCCGGCCCCGGTGAACTCGTCCTGTACAGGGTGGGGTGGCGGGTGGTTGGTCGTTGTTTGAGAACTGCACAGTGGACGCGAGCATCTGTGGCCAAGTTTTTAAGGGCGCACGGTGGATGCCTTGGCACCAGGAACCGATGAAGGACGTGGGAGGCCGCGATAGGCCCCGGGGAGCTGTCAACCGAGCTTTGATCCGGGGGTGTCCGAATGGGGAAACCCGGCAGTCGTCATGGGCTGTCACCCATACCTGAACACATAGGGTATGTGGAGGGAACGAGGGGAAGTGAAACATCTCAGTACCCTCAGGAAGAGAAAACAACCGTGATTCCGGGAGTAGTGGCGAGCGAAACTGGATGAGGCCAAACCGTATGTGTGTGATACCCGGCAGGGGTTGCGCATGCGGGGTTGTGGGAGTGCACTTGATCAGTCTGCCGGCTGGTCGGAGAGTCAGAAACCGTACAGGTAGGCGAAGGACATGCGAAAGGTCCGGCGTAGAGGGTAAGACCCCCGTAGCTGAAATCTGTACGGCTCTCTTGCGTATTTCCCAAGTAGCACGGGGCCCGAGAAATCCCGTGTGAATCTGGCGGGACCACCCGCTAAGCCTAAATATTCCCTGGTGACCGATAGCGGATAGTACCGTGAGGGAATGGTGAAAAGTACCGCGGGAGCGGAGTGAAATAGTACCTGAAACCGTGTGCCTACAAGCCGTGGGAGCGTCGCTGTATGTGCTTGCACATACAGTCGTGACTGCGTGCCTTTTGAAGAATGAGCCTGCGAGTTTGCGGTGTGTTGCGAGGTTAACCCGTGTGGGGAAGCCGTAGCGAAAGCGAGTCCGAACAGGGCGTTTCAGTAGCATGCTCAAGACCCGAAGCGGAGTGATCTAGCCATGGGCAGGTTGAAGCGGCTGTAAGAGGTCGTGGAGGACCGAACCCACCAGGGTTGAAAACCTGGGGGATGACCTGTGGTTAGGGGTGAAAGGCCAATCAAACTCCGTGATAGCTGGTTCTCCCCGAAATGCATTTAGGTGCAGCGTCGTGTGTTTCTTGCCGGAGGTAGAGCACTGGATAGGCGATGGGCCCTACCGGGTTACTGACCTTAGCCAAACTCCGAATGCCGGTAAGTGAGAGCGCGGCAGTGAGACTGTGGGGGATAAGCTCCATGGTCGAGAGGGAAACAGCCCAGAGCATCGACTAAGGCCCCTAAGCGTACGCTAAGTGGGAAAGGATGTGGAGTCGCAGAGACAACCAGGAGGTTGGCTTAGAAGCAGCCATCCTTGAAAGAGTGCGTAATAGCTCACTGGTCAAGTGATTCCGCGCCGACAATGTAGCGGGGCTCAAGCGTACCGCCGAAGTCGTGTCATTCGTACATGTAGCCCCAACGGGCGTGCGGATGGGTAGGGGAGCGTCGTGTGCCGGGTGAAGCCGCGCCGGAAGGCAGTGGTGGACGGTTCACGAGTGAGAATGCAGGCATGAGTAGCGATACACACGTGGGAAACGTGTGCGCCGATTGACTAAGGGTTCCTGGGTCAAGCTGATCTGCCCAGGGTAAGTCGGGACCTAAGGCGAGGCCGACAGGCGTAGTCGATGGACAACCGGTTGATATTCCGGTACCCGCTTTGAAACGCCCAGTACTGAATCCTCTGATGCTGAGACCGTGAAGCCGTCCTGGAGCCTTCGGGCAAAGGGGAGTGGTGGAGCCGTCGGACCAAGGTGGTAGTAGGTAAGCGATGGGGTGACGCAGGAAGGTAGTCCAGCCCGGGCGGTGGTTGTCCCGGGGTAAGGGTGTAGGACGCACGGTAGGCAAATCCGTCGTGCATATAGTCTGAGACCTGATGCCGAGCCGATTGTGGTGAAGTGGATGATCCTATGCTGTCGAGAAAAGCCTCTAGCGAGTTTCATGGCGGCCCGTACCCTAAACCGACTCAGGTGGTCAGGTAGAGAATACCGAGGCGTTCGGGTGAACTATGGTTAAGGAACTCGGCAAAATGCCCCCGTAACTTCGGGAGAAGGGGGGCCATTTCTGGTGATCACTCTTGCAGTGTGAGCTGGGGGTGGCCGCAGAGACCAGCGAGAAGCGACTGTTTACTAAAAACACAGGTCCGTGCGAAGCCGTAAGGCGATGTATACGGACTGACGCCTGCCCGGTGCTGGAACGTTAAGGGGACCGGTTAGTCACATTTCGGTGTGGCGAAGCTGAGAACTTAAGCGCCAGTAAACGGCGGTGGTAACTATAACCATCCTAAGGTAGCGAAATTCCTTGTCGGGTAAGTTCCGACCTGCACGAATGGCGTAACGACTTCTCGACTGTCTCAACCATAGGCCCGGTGAAATTGCACTACGAGTAAAGATGCTCGTTTCGCGCAGCAGGACGGAAAGACCCCGGGACCTTTACTACAGTTTGATATTGGTGTTCGGTTCGGCTTGTGTAGGATAGGTGGGAGACTGTGAAGTGGCCACGCCAGTGGTTGTGGAGTCGTCGTTGAAATACCACTCTGGTCGTGCTGGATGTCTAACCTGGGTCCGTGATCCGGATCAGGGACAGTGTCTGATGGGTAGTTTAACTGGGGCGGTTGCCTCCTAAAGAGTAACGGAGGCGCCCAAAGGTTCCCTCAGCCTGGTTGGTAATCAGGTGTTGAGTGTAAGTGCACAAGGGAGCTTGACTGTGAGACCGACGGGTCGAGCAGGGACGAAAGTCGGGACTAGTGATCCGGCGGTGGCTTGTGGAAGCGCCGTCGCTCAACGGATAAAAGGTACCCCGGGGATAACAGGCTGATCTTCCCCAAGAGTCCATATCGACGGGATGGTTTGGCACCTCGATGTCGGCTCGTCGCATCCTGGGGCTGGAGTCGGTCCCAAGGGTTGGGCTGTTCGCCCATTAAAGCGGTACGCGAGCTGGGTTTAGAACGTCGTGAGACAGTTCGGTCCCTATCCGCTGCGCGCGCAGGAGTCTTGAGAAGGGCTGTCCCTAGTACGAGAGGACCGGGACGGACGAACCTCTGGTGTGCCAGTTGTCCTGCCAAGGGCATGGCTGGTTGGCTACGTTCGGGAGGGATAACCGCTGAAAGCATCTAAGCGGGAAGCCTGCTTCGAGATGAGGACTCCCACCCACTTGATGGGGTAAGGCTCCCAGTAGACGACTGGGTTGATAGGCCGGATATGGAAGCACTGCGAGGTGTGGAGTTGACCGGTACTAATAGGCCGAGGGCTTGTCCTCAGTTGCTCGCGTCCACTGTGTTAGTTCTGAGACAACGAACGACCGTGATTACATCCGGTGTGTACTCAATTGAATAGAGTGCCTGTTCGCTTAGTGCCGAAGTCCCCCTCGTGCGGGACACGGCCGATAGTGTTTCGGTGGTCATTGCGTTAGGGAAACGCCCGGTTACATTCCGAACCCGGAAGCTAAGCCTTTCAGCGCCGATGGTACTGCAGGGGGGACCCTGTGGGAGAGTAGGACGCCGCCGAACAATCTTTCATGGACCCCTGGTCCAGCGTTCACGCTGGACCAGGGGTCTTTTTGTTTTTCTGTGCTTGGTGGAAAAGAAGAGAGCGGCCGATCATCGGTCGCGTGAGAACGACTGTGGTACCCGAAGACAGGAGCAGTGCCGATGTCCCCCAACTCTCCCGACGACCGTCCGGAGCGCGAATCGCGTCGTAGGGACGGTGGTGGTGACCGGAACGGCTCCCGTGGCGGTCGTGACGACCGTGGCGGCGGCCGTCCTACCGGCAGGGGCGGTGGCGTAGGCGACTACGTGTCCCGCAACGACGGCGGTGGTACCGGCAGTCGGCCCACAGGCGGTGGCCGTCCGACGGGCAGTGGTCGGCCCACGAGCGGTGGCCGGCCGACCGGTGGTGGCCGTCCTGCGAGCAGTGGTGGCGGTGGGTTCCGTGGGCGTGACGAGCGCCCCGGCGGCCCGCGCCGTGACGACCGACGCGATGAGCGTCCCTCTTTCCGTCGTGACGACCGGCCCTCGGGCCCGCGCCGTGACGACGACCGAGGCAGTGGCCGTCCCACGAGCGGTGGCCGTCCCGCCAGTGGTGGTGGCGGTGGTTTCCGTGGACGGGATGACCGGCCCAGCGGCCCGCGCCGTAGCGACGACCGTGGCGGCCGGCCGACCGGCGGCGGCCGTCCCGCCAGTAGTGGTGGCGGTGGGTTCCGTGGGCGTGACGAGCGCCCCAGCGGCCCGCGCCGTGACGACCGACGCGATGATCGCCGTGATGAGCGTCCCTCCTTCCGTCGGGACGACCGACCGTCGAGTCCTCGTCGTGATGACGACCGAGGCAGTGGCCGTCCCACCGGCGGGAGCAGCTACGGCCGTCGGGATGACCGTCCCTCGTTCCAGCGTGACGACCGGCCGTCGAGTCCTCGTCGTGATGACGACCGAGGCAGTGGCCGGCCCACGGGCGGGAGCAGCTACGGCCGTCGGGATGAGCGTCCCTCGTTCCAGCGTGACGACCGGTCCTCGGGCCCGCGCCGTGACGACGACCGAGGCAGTGGCCGTCCCACCGGCGGCGGTTATGTCCGCCGTGACGACCGGCCCAGCGGTCCGCGCCGCGATGACCGGCGTGACGAC
This sequence comes from Streptomyces sp. NBC_01498, assembly GCF_036327775.1. Taxonomy (NCBI): domain Bacteria; kingdom Bacillati; phylum Actinomycetota; class Actinomycetes; order Kitasatosporales; family Streptomycetaceae; genus Streptomyces; species Streptomyces sp. NBC_01498. Next base: position 5,892,600 of record NZ_CP109598.1, read on the forward strand.
CGGCGCGATGAGCGCCCGTCGTTCCGCCGTGACGACCGGCCGTCCGGGCCGCGTCGCGACCGCGACGACAGCCGTGGTGGCCGACCCGCCGGCGGCGGTGGCGGCGGTTACGTCCGTCGCGACGAGCGGCCCTCGGGTCCGCGCCGTGACGACCGTCGTGATGACCGCGATCGCGGTGGGTTCCGCGGCCGTGACGACCGGGGTGACCGGGGCGAGCGCGGTGGATTCGGCCGTCGTGACGACCGGGACCGCGACCGGGAGCCCATCAAGCGGCTGCCGATCCCGGAGGACGTCACGGGCGACGAGATCGACAAGGCCGTGCGGCAGGAGCTGATGAGCCTGCCCAAGACCCTCGCCGACGACGTCGCCAAGAACCTCGTCATGGTCGCCAACCTCATCGACGAGGACCCCGACCAGGCGTACGCCTACTCGCGCGTGGCGCTGCGGCTCGCCTCCCGGGTCGCCGCCGTACGGGAGGCCGCGGGCTTCGCCGCGTACGCGACACAGAAGTACGGCGAGGCGCTGGCCGAGTTCAGGGCGGCCCGCCGGATGACCGGCAATGTCGAGCTGTGGCCCGTCATGGCGGACTGCGAGCGTGGGCTGGGCCGCCCCGAGCGGGCCATGGCCATGGCCGGTGAGCCCGAGGTGCTGAAGCTCGACAAGGCGGGCCAGGTGGAGATGCGTCTGGTCGCGGCCGGCGCACGCCGGGACATGGGGCAGCTCGACGCGGCCATCGTGACCCTCCAGGGGCCCGAGCTGGGCTCCAACTCCGTGCAGCCGTGGACCGCCCGTCTGCGCTACGCCTACGCCGACGCGCTGCTGTCGGCCGGTCGGGAGACCGAGGCGCGCGACTGGTTCGCCAAGGCGCTGGAGGCCGACAAGGACGGTGCCACGGACGCCTCGGACCGTCTCGCGGCCCTGGACGGCGTGCAGTTCGTGGACGTCGACGAGGAGGACGACCTCGCCGACGAGCACGTTCCCGACGAGCACCCTGCCGCCGAGGACCTGTCCGACGATCTGTCCGACGACCTTCCTGACGAGGAGCCGGAGTCCGGGCCCGAGCCGGGACCGGAGGGCGACAGGGCGTAGCCCCGAACTCCGGGCAGTACGACCGCAGCACGAAAGAGGGCGGCACCCCCCAACCCGGGGGGTGCCGCCCTCTTCTGTTTCCGCGCCCGGTGCCCGGCGCCTGATGCCCCGCGACCCGCGCCCGGTGCCCGGCGCCCGCCGCGCTCGGCCCTCAGCGCTCGGCCGCGAGGTTCCGCAGCACCAGGCCCGTCGCCGGTTTCGGCCCGAACGACGTCGACTTGCGCGGCATCGTGACCGCCTGGCGTGCCAGCTCCCGTACGACCTCCTCGCGTACCGGGTGCAGCAGGACCGCCGTGCTGCCGTGCCGCTCGGCCTGTTCGACCACGGCCTCCGTGTCGTGGATGTACGAGATGTACTCGGGCGCGTCGGGAATCTTCCAGATGTGGTCGAGCAGCGTGGAGTGCAGCACGGTCGCGTCCAGCGCGCGCCACTCCTCCGGGCGGTCGGCCGGCACCGTACGGGCGAGGAGGTCCGGATCGGGCCGGTCGACCAGATGGAAACGGCCGTCGCCCGCCAGCAGGAAGGCGTTCCCGCCCACGGCTCCCGGCTCGCCGGTGACCGCCTCGGACAGTGCCTCGACCGCCTCCGGCAGGGATCCCCCGACCGTGCGCACCCGGAAGGAGCCCGGCAGGTCGCGCAGTGCCGTCAGCGCGTCCGCGACCGGCAGCCGGTGCAGCAGCCGGTGGATCGCGCGGACCTGGAGGGGGTGGCGCGCGGTGTCGACCAGCAGGACCAGCCCGTACGCCCAGGGCCCGGCCCCGTGCTCCGGCCCGCCGCTCGCCGGCGCCCCGTGCTCCTCGCGCAGCCGCAGATAGGTCGCCCAGCGGTGGTGGCCGTCCGCGATGAGCGCCTGACGGGCCATCAGATCGTTCTCGATCTCGGCGAGTTCGGCCGGGTCGGTGACCGACCAGAGGCGGTGGTGGAAGCCGTCCTCCGTGGTCGTGGCCAGCAACGGCGCGCGCCGCGCGACGCGTTCGACGACGGCGGTCGTGCCGGTCACGCCGCCGTCGCCCCGGTACGTGAGGAGCAGCGGTTCCAGATTGGTGGCCGTCGCCCGCATCAGGGCCGCGCGGTCCTCCACGATGTCCGGCATCACGTCCTCGTGCGGGAGGACGATCCCCTCGGCGGGCGCGGAGAGGGCCAGGGCGCCGATGACGCCGCGCTGGAGCAGGTCGCCCCGGCGCTGCTCGTACACGTACAGCGCCGGTTCCGGGTCCGGGGCGAGGACGCCCTCCGCCAGCCATTCCCGGAGCGTGTTCGCCGCCTGGCGGTGCCGGTCGGCGGCGGTCGCGGCCTGGGGCAGGATCAGCCGGACGATGTTGTGCGGGTCGGCCGACTCCAGGTGGTGCAGCCCGTCGGGCCGGACGACGACGTCGTACGGCGGCGACGTCACGGCGGCGAGGCTGCCGACCCGTTCGCGCACGTAGCGCAGCCCGTGGAACGGGAGCAGGCGGAGGCCCTTCTCCGCCGTTCCTGTGGTGTTCATCTCCGCATCGTATGCGGGGCGGGGCATGAGCGATGATCGGGGGAGGAGAGCCCTTACGGGGCGGACGAGGGAGCGGAGACCGATGAGTCAGCCGAGCAGGACCAGGCCCGACGGCAGCGCGAAGGCGCTCCACGAGGCGTACGACACGGCTCTGCTGGACCTCGACGGCGTCGTGTACGCGGGCGGCGAGGCCATCGGCCACGCCGTGGACTCGCTGATCGCGGCGCGCGACAGCGGGATGCGTCTGGCGTACGTCACCAACAACGCGCTGCGGACACCGGACGCCGTCGCCGCGCATCTGACGGAGCTCGGGGTGCCCGCCGAACCGGCCGAGGTCATCACGTCGGCGCAGGCGGTGGCGCGGCTGATCGCCGATCAGTTGCCGCCCGGCGCACGGGTGTTGGTGATCGGCGGCGAGGGGCTGCGGGTGGCCCTGCGGGAGCGGGGACTCGAACCGGTGGACTCGGCCGACGACGATCCGGCGGCCGTGGCACAGGGGTACGGCGGGCCGGATCTGGCGTGGGGCCGGTTCGCCGAGGCGGGGTACGCGATCGCGCGGGGTGTGCCGTGGTTCGCGTCCAACACCGATCTGACCATTCCGAGCGCGCGCGGGATCGCGCCGGGCAACGGGGCGGCCGTCGAGGTCGTACGGATCGCCACGGGCGCCGAGCCGCGGGTCGCGGGCAAGCCGCTGCCGCCGATGCACCGGGAGACGGTGTTGCGTACGGGGGCGAAGCGGCCGATCGTCGTGGGGGACCGGCTGGACACCGACATCGAGGGGGCGTTCAACGGTGGTGTGGACTCGCTGCTGGTGCTGACCGGGGTGACGGACGGGGCGCGGCTGCTGGCGGCCGAGCCGAAGCACCGGCCGACGTATGTGGACGCGGATCTGCGCGGGTTGCTGGCCGGGCAGCCCGAAGTGACCGAGCGGGACGGCGCGTTCGTGTGCGGCGGGTGGCGTTCCGCCGTACGGGAAGGCGAGTTGGCGCTCGACGGCGACGGCGCGGCCATGGACGGGCTGCGGGCGCTGTGCGCGGCGGCCTGGACGCACGCGGGTGACGGGGCGTGCGCGCTGGACACGGGCACGGTGCTGGGCAGGCTCACGCTCTAGCCTCACCGTCGAAGTACCGCCCGGCCCGGCGCGGCTGACGGGACGTCAGGCCGGTTCGGCGTCGAGGGTCCCTCCGGCGGGGCCCCGGGCGTGCAGCCACGCGGGCAGGGCGGTCAGCGCGGCGACCGCCAGCAGGATGACGAGCGCGGCGGCCAGCAGCCATGATCCGGGTGGAACGACCGTGTCGCCGAACAGCCAGTAGAGGACGAGCCCGGCCGGGATGCCCGTCGCCACCGCCGGTACGGCGGGCAGGAGTTGTGCGACGCACAGGGCGGTGACGACCTGGCCGGGGGTGGCGCCGAGGGTGCGGGCCACGGTCAGGGCGCGCCGGGACCGGACGGCCGTGCTCCAGCCGAGGAGCACGGTGTTCAGTGTGGAGAGTGCCACCAGTGCGAGGGTGACGGCGAGCAGCACCTGGCCGGTCTGATCGGTGCGTACTTCGAGGGGGCCGAACCGCTGGGACGCGGGGGCCGTGTCGAGTTCGGTGTGCCAGGTGAGCATCGCGGTGACCATGAGCGTGGTGACGGCCGTGCCGGTGGCGGCCAGGGCGGCGCGGCCGGGGCGGCGGGCGAGCAGCCGTACCCCGAGCAGCAGCGCGGGCGGCAGATACGCGGTCATGGTGTTCAGGCGCGGGCGGTGGGTGAGCGGGTGCGCCGGGGTGCCCAGGGCGTGGAGGGTGCTGGTGCGGGCGGCGCGTACGGCGGGAGCGAGCGCGCCGGTCACGGTGATCACGACGGTGAGCAGGAGTGCGGCCGTGACGGTGCCGGAGCCGGGAGGGCCGACGGTGTTGAGCAGCCCGGCGCTGGGATCGACCAGGTGGGGCGCGGCCAGTGTCCCGGCGGTCAGTCCGAGCACGGCGGCCAGGAGGGCCGGCGGCAGGTGCCGCGCCAGCAGGACGGCGGTGACGGTGAGGGGTCCGGCGCCGACCGCCTTGAGCAGTCCGGCACGCCGGTGGTCGCGGGCGGCACGTGCGCCGGTGAGCGCGGCAAGGGTGAGGGCCGCGGCGACGGCGAGGAGCCAGCCGCCGATGACCAGGGTGGGCCGGGTGATCCTGATCATGGCCGTGTCGGTCCGGAGGACGTCCTGCCAGTAGCGCAGGTTGAACCAGCCGTCGGCACCGAGGGTCCGTACGGCCGCGGACCTGCCGAAGGCGCCGGTCGCGGCGGGGTCGGACAGCTTCAGCTGTATCAGGTGGACGCCGGGCGCGTCGCCCGCCGAGGTCCGGGCGTCGGCGGTGGTGAGCCAGACCAGGCCGCCCGCCTCGGCGGGGCCGATCTGCGCGGGGTTGCTCCACGGATACACGGGGGTGGCGGCGCTGATCGCGGTCCCGACGACCGGGTAGCCGCGACCGCCGACGGTGAGGGTGTCACCGGGGCGTACGCCGAGTGCGCGCGCGAAGCCGCGTTCGACCACCGCGCCGCCGGCCCGCACCCAGGTGCCTGAGGTCACCAGCGGCTGGTCCACGGGGGATCGTGAGGTGCCGCGTCCCTCGACCCCGGCGCGCGCGGAGCGGCCGTGGGCCCGGACGGTGGTGTCGAACGCGAAGAACGGGCCGCCGAGCGCGGTCACGCCGGGTGCCTCGGCGAGGCGCGAGGCGAAACCGGCGGGATCGGGATCCGTCGTCGAGAACATCACGTCGGGCCCCGCGGTGGCCGCGCGGGTCTTCCCGTACCCGGCGGACACGGCGTCGGTGGTGGCCGTGCCGAGGGTCAGGGCGGCGGTGGCGAGGGTGACGGCGAGCAGGAGGACGAGGGCCTCGCCGGGGCGGCGGCGCAGGTCGCGCAGGGCCAGACGCCGTATCAGCAGCAGGTGTCCCACGGTCAGTTCTCCCATGCCAGCAGTGCGCCGAGCCGGGTGCCGCCGTGGTCGCCGCCGTCGAGGAGGGTGTCGCTGTCCGGTGCCCCGTCGCGCAGGGAGACGACGCGGTCCGCCGTCGCGGCGACCCGTTCGTCATGGGTGACCACCACCAGGGTCTGGCCGGCGGCGCGCAGTTCGTCGAAGAGGCGGAGGATGTCGCGGGTCGCCGCGCTGTCGAGGTTTCCGGTGGGTTCGTCCGCGAGGACCACCAGCGGTTCGTTGACCAGGGCGCGGGCGACGGCGACCCGCTGCCGCTGTCCGCCGGAGAGCTCGGAGGGCAGATGCCGGGCCCGGTCGGCGAGCCCGACCCGGTCGAGGAGTTCGGCGGCGCGGTCGCGGGCGGTACGCGGTGGGGCTCCGGCGAGTAACGCGGGCAGTTCGACGTTCTCCGCCGCGGTCAGCTCGTCCATCAGGTGGAACGCCTGGAAGACGAAGCCGATGGTGCGGCGCCGCAGCCGGGCCAGGGCCCGTTCGCCGAGGTGGTCGATGCGCCGGCCGGCGAGCCGGACCTCGCCGGCGGTGGGCCGGTCGAGGCCGCCGAGGAGCTGGAGGAGCGTCGACTTGCCGCAGCCGCTGGGTCCGGTCACGGCGAGCGTCTGCCCGGCGGGAACGTCGAGGTCGATCCCGTCGACGGCCCGCACCAGGTTCTCGTGCTGCCCGTACGTCCGTGACAGGCCGACGGCGCGCAGCACCGGCACCGGCGGGTCACCGGGCCGCCGGCCGGCCGGTTCCGTACCCCGGCTGTCGAGCGGACCTCTCCGCCATGACCGGCCCCCGGCCCGCCGACCGTTGCTCGTCATCCGTTTGCTCCGCCTCTCCCACGCGGGGCGCGGACGGACCAGGTCCGCGCGCACGCCTCCAGCCAGCGCAGATCGGCCTGCGACCGCAGGGCGATGCCCTCCAGGAGCAGTCCGGCCTCCGAGTTCGTGTCGTGAGCGAGGGCGGCGCGCTGGGTTTCGGCGAGGCCGCGCAGCAGCTCCCGCCGCCGCGCGTCCACGAGCGCGAGCGGATCGGCCAGGCCGGACCCGGCGGCGGCCACCAGCTTCAGGTGGAACTCCGCCACGTCCGCCCGGGGGCCGACGGGCTCGGCCATCCACGCGGCCACCCGCTCCTGCCCGGCCGCGGTCAGCGCGTACACCTTGCGGCGCGGGCCACGCACGGGCGTGTCCACCCGGTCGAGGACGACCAGCCCGGCCTTCTCCAGCCGGGTGAGCGTCACATAGACCTGCCCCGTGTTGAGCGTCTCGCCCAGCGGTCCGAGCGCTGCCGCCAGCCGGCCGCGCAGCTCGTACCCGTGCGACGGCTCCTTGACCAGCAGCGCCAGCACCACGTCCTGCACGGACCGCCCTCCTCTGCGACAGCACCAATAGATAGCGGTTATCCATTGGTGCGTCAAACCTCGTCGGCGTTAAGGGAGTTGGTGAGGGCCTACGCGTCCTCGCCGGTGACCAGGAGGACGTCCTCCGAGGTGCCGCGCCGCCAGTAGCCGGTGAACTTCACCGCGCGGCGGTCGTAGCCGCGTTCGCGGACGAGGTGTCTGCGGACGGCCCGGACGGTCGCCGACTCACCCGCGATCCAGGCGTACGGCGTGCCCTGCGGCAGGTCGTCGGCGGCGCGGATCGCGTCCTCGGCGGCGGGCGCGGACTCCTCCCGTACGAGCCAGGTCACGCGCGCGTCGGCCCTGGTGGGCAGCGCGCACCGGTCGGCGGCGTGCTGGAGCGTGATCCAGACACGGGCGGGGACGCCGGGCGGCAGGGACTCCAGGTTTCCGGCGAGGGCGGGGAGCGCGGACTCGTCGCCGGTCAGCAGGATCCAGTCGGCGCCCTCCGGCGGACGGAAGTCGTACCCGTCGTTCTCCTCGTGGATCGGGGCGAGCGTGCCGACCCGGTCGCCGGGCGAGGCGTTGAGCGCCCACCGGGTGGCCGGGCCCTCGTCGCACCCGGGCGACAGCTCGTGCACGGCGAAGTCGATGTCCAACTCCTGCGATTCGCGGCGCAGTTCGCGCACCGTGTAGGTGCGCATGATGCCCCGTACCGCCGGGTCGAGGGCGCGCCAGGCGGGCCACCAGTGTCCGTCCTCCGGTCCCGGCAGGACGGGCGCGTCCTGGCCCGGCCGCGGGAAGAACAGCTTCACGCGCTGGTCCCGGCCGGCCGACGCGAGGCGGGGGATGTCCTCGCCGCCGAAGGTGACGCGGACGAACGAGGGGGAGATCCGGGTCGTACGCAGAACGTGCAGGGTGAAGAACTGGAACGGTGCCTCGGTCATCGGACGGGCCTCCGGTGGCGGGGACGTGGCGGGTCGGTCGGACGGGTGGAGGGGCGGCGAACGCCCCTCATGAGAGCCCCATATGAGGCTAGGCTAACCTTACCCGCGTGTTGGTCGACAGTCCCCCCGAACCCGAACAGAGCGCGGAGCCCGTACCGCACGCCGTGACCCGGCGGCGCCGTACCTGGCGCGCCGCCGGACTCCTGGTGTCCGTCGGCGTCCTGCTGCTGGTCTGCGCCGCGGGAATCGCCGTCGGCGCCAAGCCGATACCGCTCGGCGACGTGTGGCACGGCCTGTTCCACCACTCCGGCACCGGCAACGACGTGATCGTCTCCGACGTACGGCTGCCCCGCACGCTGCTGGGGCTGCTCGTCGGCGCCGCGCTCGGGCTCGCCGGCGCGGTGATGCAGGCACTCACCCGCAACCCCCTCGCCGAACCGGGCCTGCTGGGGGTGAACGCGGGCGCCGCCGCCGCGGTCGTCTCGGCCATCAGCTTCTTCGGCGTCACCTCCCTCACCGGCTATGTGTGGTTCGCCTTCGCGGGCGCCGCCGCCGTCTCCGTCGTCGTGTACGCGCTCGGCGGCAGCCGCGGCGCCACACCCGTACGGCTCGCCCTCGCCGGGACCGCCGCCACGGCCGCGCTCTTCGGCTACGTCAACGCCGTCCAGCTGCTCGACTCGGCGGCCCTGGACCGGCTGCGCTTCTGGACCGTGGGGTCGCTCGCGTCGGCCGACATGGCGACCGTCGGCAAGGTGTGGCCGTTCATCGCCGTCGGCATCCTGCTCGCGCTGCTGATCGCCCGGCCGCTCAACGCGCTGGAGATGGGCGACGACACCGCCACGTCGCTCGGCGCGAGTCTCACCCGCACCCGGGTGCTCGCGATGGTCTGCGTCACGCTGCTGTGCGGCGGGGCGACCGCCGCCTGCGGGCCGATCGTCTTCGTCGGGCTCATGGTGCCGCATCTCGTACGGGCCCTGACCGGGCCCGACATGCGGTGGATCCTGCCGTACGCCGCCGTGCTCTCGCCCGTCCTGCTGCTGGGCGCCGATGTGATCGGGCGACTGGTCGCACGGCCGTCCGAGATTCAGGTCGGCATCGTCACCGCGATCATCGGCGGTCCGGTCTTCGTCCAGCTCGTACGCCGCAAGAGGATGGCCCAGCTGTGAGCGCCACACCGCCGGGGCGGGGCCCCGCCACCCTCCCCGACAAGAACGTCGTGGGCCGGCCCGAGGACGGGGACCTCCGCAAGACCGGCCGGCACCCGGTGCCGGGCGCCACGCGCGCGGTCCGCACCCCCGGCGGTCTGTCCCTCCGGTTCGACGTCCGCACCGGACTCGTCGTCCTGCTGCTCGTCGCCGGACTGTGTGTGATGTCCGTGATCCTCATCGGGCAGGGCGACTTCACCATGGCGCCCGGCGACGTCGTCGCGACCCTGCTCGGAAACGGCACGCCCGCGCAGGAGTTCATCGTCCGGGACCTGCGGCTGCCGAGAGTCCTGGTGGGGCTGCTCGTCGGCGCCGCCCTCGGGGTCGGCGGCGCGGTCTTCCAGTCCGTCTCCCGCAACCCGCTGGGCAGCCCGGACGTCATCGGCTTCGGCCAGGGCGCCGCCGTCGGCGCGCTGAGCGTCATCGTCCTCTTCCACGGCGGCTCGTCCGCCGTCGCGGGCGGTTCCGTCGTCGGCGGACTGCTGACCGGCGCGGGCATCTATCTGCTCGCCTGGAAGCGCGGCGTGCACGGCTACCGGCTGGTCCTCGTCGGCATCGGCGTCGCCGCCATGCTCACCGCCGTCAACCACTACCTGATCACCAAGGCCAGCCTGATCGACGCGACACGCGCCGTGCTGTGGATGACCGGCTCGCTCGACGGCCGCGACTGGGCACAGGTCTGGCCGCTGCTCGCCGTGTGCGCCGTACTGATCCCCGTGGTCCTCTCGTACGGCCGCCCGCTCCGCATGCTGGAGATGGGCGACGACGCGGCGTACGCGCTGGGGGTACGGGTCGAACGCACCCGGCTCGTCCTGCTGGGCGCCGCCGTGCTCCTCGTCTCGGCGGCGACCGGCGCCGCCGGGCCGATCACCTTCGTGGCGCTCAGCGCGCCGCAGCTGGCGCGCCGCCTGACCCGCTCGCCCGGCCCCAACGTCGGCCCGGCCGCGCTGATGGGCGCACTGCTGCTGCTGGTCGCCGACTGGGCCGCGACATCGGCGTTCGGGGAGCGGCAGTTGCCGGCCGGGGTGGTGACCGGTGTGCTCGGCGGCTGCTACCTGCTCTGGCTGCTGGTCACCGAGCGCAGGGCGGGCCGGATATGAGCCCGGACGCCCCCGGCCGGCCGCACCCCGCCCCGCCGCCACCCGGCCGTCCCGCCTCCGGCCGAGATGTGTCCGGCCGTCCCGCCTCCGGCCGAGATGTGTCCGGCCGTCCCGCCTCCGGCCGAGATGTCTCCGGCCGTCCCGCCTCCGGCCGAGATGTCTCCGGCCGTCCCGCCTCCGGCCGAGATGTCTCCGGCCGTCCCGCCTCCGGCCGAGATGTCTCCGGCCGTCCCGCCTCGGGCCGTTCCGACTCCGGCCGTCCCGACTCCGGCCGAGATGTGTCCGGCCGTCCCGCCTCCCGCCTTTCCGTCCCCAGGAGTACGACCATGCAGCGCCTCACGGCGGACACGGTGACCCTCGGCTACGACCAGCGCGTCATCGCCCGCGACCTGTCCGTCGAGATACCCGACCACTCCCTCACCGTCATCGTCGGCCCCAACGCCTGCGGCAAGTCGACCCTGTTGCGGGCCCTGTCCCGGATGCTCAAGCCCTCCCGGGGGCAGGTCCTGCTCGACGGCGCGGCGATCCACTCGCTGCCCGCCAAGAAGGTCGCCCGCACGCTGGGGCTGCTCCCGCAGTCGTCCATCGCCCCCGACGGCATCACCGTCGCCGACCTCGTCGCCCGGGGCCGCTACCCGCACCAGGGACTGCTGCGACAGTGGTCCCGCGACGACGAACGGATCGTCGAGGAGTCGATGGCGTCGACCGGCGTCGGCGAGCTGGCCGACCGGTACGTCGACGAACTGTCCGGCGGCCAGCGCCAGCGGGTGTGGATCGCCATGGCACTCGCCCAGCAGACCCCGCTGCTGCTCCTGGACGAGCCCACCACGTTCCTCGACATCCAGTACCAGATCGACATCCTCGACCTCTGCGCCGACCTGCACGAGACCCGGGGCCGTACGATCGTCGCCGTCCTGCACGACCTCAACCACGCCGCCCGCTACGCCACGCACCTCATCGCGATGCGCGACGGCGAGATCCACGCCGAGGGGCCGCCCGCCGAGGTCGTGACCGCCGAGACGGTCGAGCGCGTCTTCGGGCTGCGCTGCCAGGTCATCGAGGACCCGGAGACGGGCACCCCGCTGGTCGTCCCGGCCGCGCGCCGGCCCCGGCACCCCGCCCCCGCGGGACCGGCCGCCTGAGCCCTCCGGGCACCCCGCGGACGAGGGAGGACGGCCGGACGCGCCGGGAGGGCGGCGGGCTCAGAGCAGGGAGCGCAGCCGCAGCAGATCGCGGAAGCCCGCTTCGAGCCTGACCCGGCCCGAGCCCCACGCCTTCGCGAAGTTCAGCTCGCCGTCCACCATCGCGACCAGGTCGTCCCCCGCCATCGCCAGCCGGATCTGCGCCTTCTCACGCGGCGGCCCGTCATGGGTGTCCAGCACCTCGATGCGGCCGTCGCCCATCCGGCCGGTGAACGTGGTGTCGAGATCCGTGATGTGGCAGCTCAGCGAACGGTCGAAACCGGCCGCCCCGCGGATCCCGTCGTCCGCCCGTGCCATGTTGTCCGAGAGCTTGTCGAGTGCGCTGCGGCACTCCTCCGTCGTCGCCATCGTGAGCGACGGTACCGCAGGGCTTCGCGGTAGCGTCTGGCGCATGAGCGACGAGACGGCGGCCCCGCCCGACGACGACCACCCGGCCGCCCACGACCCGGCCGCCCCCGCGCCCCTCGGCGTCGAGCGCGTCCCCACCGGCCATCCCGGCGTGGACGAGAATCTCGCCAGGCTCGGCGACGCGGACCACCTCCCGGCGGACGGTCACCTCGACGTGTACGAGGATGTCCACCGGGGCCTGCGCGACGCGCTCACCGCACTCGACGTACGCCCCGCACCCGGCCAGGTCACCCCCCGACCCGGCCCCTCGCCGTCGTACGACCACAGGAGCTGAACCGAACGTGGCAGGAGTGGTACGCCAACGCCTCGACGCCGAGCTGGTACGCCGCAAACTCGCGCGCTCCCGCGAGCACGCGTCCCAGCTGATCGCCGCGGGCCGGGTCACCGTCGGCGGCACCCGGGCGACCAAACCCGCCACCCAGGTCGAGAAGAGCGCCGCCCTCGTCGTCGCCGACGACGGCGCCGACCCCGGCTACGTCTCACGCGGCGGCCACAAACTCGCGGGCGCCCTCGCCGCCTTCACCCCCGAGGGACTGCGTGTCGAGGGGCGCCGGGCGCTGGACGCCGGCGCGTCGACCGGAGGGTTCACCGACGTACTGCTGCGCGCCGGGGCCCGGCAGGTCGTCGCCGTCGACGTCGGGTACGGACAACTCGCCTGGTCGCTCCGCAACGATGAACGCGTCACCGTCAAGGACCGTACGAACGTACGTGAGTTGACGCTGGAGATCATCGAAGGAGAGCCGGTGGACCTCGTCGTGGGGGATCTGTCGTTCATTCCGCTGGGCCTGGTGCTGCCCGCCCTGGCGCGCTGCGCCGCGCCCGACGCCGACCTGGTGCTCATGGTCAAGCCGCAGTTCGAGGTGGGCAGGGAACGCCTCGGCAGCGGCGGGGTCGTCCGCAGCCCCGAACTGCGGGCCGACGCCGTGCGCACGGTGGCCGGCCAGGCGTCCGCGCTCGGCCTCGGCACCCGCGCCGTCACCGCGAGTCCGCTGCCCGGACCCGCCGGGAACGTCGAATACTTCCTGTGGCTCACCGCCGGGGCGCCCGATGTCGACCCGGCCGATGTCGACCGTGCTGTGGCGGAGGGACCCCGTTGACCACGAACACCGAACACCCGGCGGACAGCGGTGGAGAGCCCCGCACCGTCTTCCTGCTCGCCCACACCGGCAGACCCGCCGCGATCCGCAGCGCCGAACTGGTGGTGCAGGGACTGCTGCGCAACGGTCTCGGCGTCCGCGTACTGGCCACCGAGGCCGCCGACCTGCCGGTGCCGTCGGCCGTCGAGACCGTCCCGGAGGCCACGTCGGGCGCGCTGAACGGCTGCGAGCTGCTGATCGTCCTCGGCGGCGACGGCACGCTGCTGCGCGGCGCGGCCTTCGCGCGGGCGTCGGGCGTACCGATGCTCGGCGTCAACCTGGGCCGCGTCGGCTTCCTCGCGGAGGCGGAGCGCGACGACCTCGACAAGGTCGTGGACCGGGTGGTGACGCGCGCGTACGAGGTCGAGGAACGCATGACCATCGACGTCCTCGTGCACAGCAACGGCGCGGTCGTGCATCGGGACTGGGCGCTCAACGAGGCCGCCGTCCAGAAGGTGTCGCCCGAGCGGATGCTGGAGGTCGTCCTGGAGATCGACGGGCGGCCGGTGACCGGCTTCGGCTGCGACGGCATCGTGTGCGCCACCCCGACCGGTTCGACGGCGTACGCCTTCTCGGCCGGCGGCCCCGTCGTGTGGCCGGAGGTGGAGGCGCTGCTGATGGTCCCGATCAGCGCGCACGCCCTGTTCGCGAAACCGCTGGTCACCTCGCCCACGTCGGTACTCGCGGTGGAGGTGCAGTCGCACACGCCGCACGGTGTGCTGTGGTGCGACGGCCGCAGGACGGTCGAGCTGCCGGCGGGCGCCCGGGTGGAGGTACGGCGCGGCGCGGTCCCGGTACGGCTGGCCCGGCTGCACCAGGCGTCCTTCACGGACCGCCTGGTGGCGAAGTTCGCCCTCCCGGTGGCGGGGTGGCGCGGGGCGCCGCACTGAACGCGGCCCTCAGCAGGCGCACGTGAAGCCCGGAGTACGTGAACGCCCGGAACCGACAAAGGCCCTGAACCGTTCCGTACCACCCCCGCGCCACCCCCGCACGTCACCCGGCGCGGAACCGATTCACCCGGCCACTCCCACCACGCCCGCCCCGCCCTGCCCGCCCGCCGGGGGCCCTCGGCGCCCCCGGCGGCGAACCGGAGGGCGGGGGCCGTCGCACACCGGGCCGGGGACCTCGTAAGGTCATGTCCGTGTTGGAGGAGATGCGGATACGGTCGCTCGGGGTCATCGACGACGCGGTGGTCGAGTTGTCGCCGGGCTTCACGGCGGTGACGGGCGAGACCGGCGCGGGCAAGACCATGGTCGTCACCAGCCTGGGGCTGCTGCTCGGCGGTCGCGCCGACGCCGCCCTCGTGCGGATCGGCGAGAAGGCCGCGGTGGTGGAGGGGCGGCTCACCATGGCCGCCGACGCCCCGGCGGCGCGGCGTGCCCAGGAGGCGGGGGCCGAACTCGACGACGGCGCGCTGCTGGTCAGCCGGACCGTCTCGGCCGAGGGACGCTCCCGCGCCCACATCGGCGGACGCTCCGTGCCCGTCGGCGTGCTGGCCGAGCTGGCGGACGACCTCGTCGCCGTGCACGGCCAGACCGACCAGCAGGGCCTGCTGAGGCCCGCGCGGCAGCGGCAGGCGCTCGACCGGTACGCCGGGAAGGCGGTCGCCGTACCGCTGGCCACGTACACGGACGCCTACCGGCGGCTGCGCGCGGTCGCCGCCGAGCTGGAGGAGCTGACCACCCGCGCCCGCGAACGCGCGCAGGAGGCCGATCTGCTGCGCTTCGGCCTGAACGAGATCGCCGCCGTGGAACCCCTGCCGGGCGAGGACACCGAACTGGCCGCCGAGGCCGAACGGCTCGGCCACGCCGAGGCGCTGGCGTCCGCCGCGTCCTCCGCGCACGCGGCGCTGGTCGGCGACCCCGAGGACCCGGTGGACGGCGGTGACGCCACGACCCTCGTCGGCGGGGCGGGGCGCGCCCTGGAGGCCGTACGGTCCCACGACCCGGCCCTGGCCGCGCTCGCCGACCGGATGGGTGAGATCGCGATCCTGCTGGCGGACGTGGCCGGTGAACTCGCCGGGTACGCGGACAACTTGGACTCCGACCCGCGCCGCCTCGCGGTGGTCGAGGAGCGGCGGGCCGCCCTGACCGGGCTGACCCGCAAGTACGGCCGGGACACCCCGGACACCGACGGGGTGCTGGCCTGGGCGCAGGAGAACGCGGCCCGGCTGACCGAACTGGAGGGCGACGACGAGCGGATCGGCGAGCTGACCGCCGAGTACACCACTTTGCTGAGTGAACTCTCCGTACTGGCGCAGGCGTTGACCGATGCCCGCACGGAGGCGGCGGCCCGCTTCGCCGACGCCGTCACCGCCGAACTCGCGTCCCTCGCGATGCCGCACGCGCGCGTCTCGTTCGACGTACGGCAGATCGAGGACCCGGACGGCGTCGAGGTCGCCGGCCGGCCGGTGGCGTACGGCCCGACCGGCGCCGACGAGGTCGAACTCCTGCTGGCCCCGCACCCCGGCGCGCCTCCCCGTCCCATCGCCAAGGGCGCGTCCGGCGGTGAGCTGTCCCGCGTCATGCTCGCGGTCGAGGTGGTCTTCGCGGGGTCCGACCCCGTACCCACGTATCTCTTCGACGAGGTCGACGCGGGCGTCGGCGGCAAGGCCGCGGTCGAGGTGGGCCGGCGGCTCGCGAAGCTCGCCAGGTCCGCACAGGTCGTGGTGGTGACACACCTGCCGCAGGTCGCGGCGTTCGCCGACCGGCAGCTGCTGGTCGAGAAGACCAACGACGGCTCGGTGACCCGGTCCGGTGTCACCGTCCTCGAAGGCGAGGCCCGCGTCCGGGAGTTGTCCCGGATGCTGGCGGGCCAGGAGGACTCGGAGACGGCCCGCGCGCACGCCGAGGAACTGCTGGCGACGGCGCGCGCGGAGGCGTAGCCGCCGTACGCCGGGCGGGACGCGCCGTCGCTCGTACGGGTGAAGTCGGGGGAGGGCGCGCCGACCGACACACCCGCGACGCCCCTCCGTGCCCGGAGGTCCTCGGCGGCTGGCATCCTTGGTGCAGCACTCTTCACCGGAACAGGAGCCCCGGCCACGTGACCCAACTGCGTACGGTCCAGGTCCTCGGCGGTGGCGGCGCGGGCTGCGGCACGCACGTCAGATCGCTGGCGGCGGGGCTCGTCGACCGGGGTGTGCGGGTCACCGTCTGCGCCCCGGAGTGGCTGGAGCGCGTCCACGACTTCCGGGGCTGCGGCGCCGACCACGTGCCGGTCGCCCGGCGCGGTGACCCCGTCTCCCTGGGGGCGCTGCGGACCGCCTGCGCCACCGCCGACGTGGTGCACGCGCACGGGGTGCACGCCGCCGTACGCGCGGCCGTCGCTCTCGGCGGGCGGCGGGTGCCGCTCGTCGTCACCTGGCACACCCGGGTACACGCGGACGGGCCGCGCGGCCAGCTGCTGCGGCTGCTGGAGCGACGGGCCGTCAGATCGGCGGCGGTGGTGCTCGGCGCCTCGTCCGAACTGGTCGACCGGGCCCGTGCGCGCGGCGCCCGCGACGCGCGGCTCGCCCCGGTCGCGATGCCCGTCCCGCGCCGCCTCCCGGCGGCCGACGAGGACGCCGGCACGGAGCGCGGCGACAAGACGCGGGCCGAACTGGGCGCGGTGGGGCGGCCGTTGCTGATGGCCGTCGGGAGCCTCGTACCCGACCGGGGGTACGGCACGCTGCTGACCGCCGCGCGGGCCTGGCGGCGGCTCGACCCCGCGCCGCTGCTGGTCATCGCCGGCGAGGGCGGTGAACGGGCCGCGCTCCAGGCGCGGATCGACAACGAGCGCCTGCCGGTCAGCCTCGTCGGCCGCCGCGACGACGTGAGCGACCTCCTCGCCGCCGCCGACATCGCGCTCCTGGCCAGCCGCTGGGAGGCCCGGTCCCTGCTGGCCCAGGAGGCGCTGCGGCTCGGCGTCCCCCTGGTCGCCACGGCGGTCGGCGCGGTGCCCGAACTGGTCGGCGACGCGGCGGAGTTGATCCCGTACGGCGACGCCGCGATCCTCGCGGACACGGTGACCCGCCTGCTGGCCGACCCGGCCCGCCGCGCCGAACTGGCGGCGGCGGGACCGGTCCGGGCGGCCGGCTGGCCGACGGAGGAGCACACCATCGCCCATGTCCTCAGCGTCTATGACGAGTTGACGCAGTCGCAGGGGCTCGGCTGACGCGGCCGGGCGACGGGCGACGAGACGTGCGCTGCGGAGGCCCGGCGGGTCCCCGCGGCCGGTCGGCTGCCGGAGCCGGCCGAGCGCGGCCGGTTCGAGGCGGGCAGCGCGGCGGGGAATCGCTCAGCCCTGGCCGGTCCGGTCCGTACGAAGCCGGGCGCCGAGTGCGCGAGACATCGTGGGTGCCGCCCTGCGGCCGGACGGCCCGCCCCGCCCGCCGGGCGACGGACCGGCCGACGGCCGGGGCCCGGTGGCCGTGTGACATGCCACGGAGGACAGCACGGCCCCGCCCCGGCCGCTCAGCGCACATGCCTCCGCGCCCGCAGCGCCAGGCTCAGGGCCAGCACCGTATGGGGGTCGTCCAGGTCCGTGCCGAGCAGATCGGCGATGCGGGACAGCCGGTTGTAGAGCGTCTGGCGGTTGAGGTGCAGTTCGCGGGCCGTCTCCGCCTTGCGGCCCGCGTGGGCCAGATACGTCGTCAGCGTCGGCAGCAACGGGGTCCGCGACGCCCGGTCGTGGGCGAGCAGCGGGCCGATCGCGCGGTCCACGAACGCCGAGAGGTCCGGGTGGTCCCGCAGCCGCCACAGCAGCAGGTCGATGTCCAGTCGCCGGGCGTCGTGCCACGGGCACTCCGGCAGACCGCCGGCCGCCGCAGCCGTCTCCGCCGCGTGCCGCAGGCCCGCGCCCGCCGCCGCCCAGCCGCCCGCGACCCCGACCACCACCACCGGCCGCCGCCCGCCGGGACGGTCGGGAGCGGCCCGTGCCACACCCGCCCGCAGCGCCGCCGACACCCGGTCGGCCACCGCCGGGCGTTCCGACTCCGCGCGCAGCCCCAGCAGCAGCGGAATCCGCCCCTCCACGGGACGTACGCCCAGCAGTACCGGTACGCCCACCGACGCCAGTTCCTCCAGCACGGCCCGGACCAGCGGCGCCCAGGAGCCCGCCGGGGCCGGCCCGGGGCCCAGCCGCATCACCACCGGAAGCAGAGGCCCGTCGCCCGGACGGAAGCCCAGCACCGCCGCCTGCGCGGGCGCGTCGTCGGCCGTGACCCGGCCCTCCGCGAGGTCGGTGAGGAAGTCGCCCCGGCCGCGCGCCGCCAGTTCGTCCTCCTGGCGCGCCTGCATCAGGACGACCGCCAGGATGCCCGCCGCCCGTTCGGCCGCCATCCGGTGCACCGGCCGCAGCGGGGCCGCCACCGGCGGCAGCACCAGCCGGGCGCGTACGGAACCGGTCCCGTGGCCGCCGCCGGGCACGTCCACCAGCACCGTGCCCGCGGGCGGCCCCGCCTCACGGTCGGCCCGCCCCGCCCGCAGCCCCTCCCAGACCTGGAGCGGCTCGGCGGCCGCGGGTGTCCCGGAGGTGTCGGCCGCCGCGTACAGCAGCTGCCCGTCGGCGGTCTCCAGGAAGACCGGGTTGCCGGCGAACCCGGCGAGGATCCGCAGGACCTTCGGCACACCGCCGCCGTCGAGCAGCGCGTCCGTGCACCGCCGGTGGACCTCCTCGGCCTGGCGCAGCAGGGCGTAGTGCCCGTTGACGATCTCGGTGTGGATCTCCTCGGTCACCGAGACGAACGGCACCTCGCGGTGCAGCTGCACCAGCGGCAGCCCGGCCGCGCGCCGCCTCCACGACGGCGGCGGGCAGCCGCGCGAACCTCGGTCCCAGTTCCACCACCAGCGCCGCGATCCCGCGATCGGCCAGCCGGCGCACGAAGGCGCGCTGTTCGGCGGGGCGGGTGCCCAGGCCGATGCCGGTGGTGAGGAGCAGTTCGCCGCCCTTGAGGAGGGAGGCGATGTGGGGCACCTCGCCCGCGTGCACCCAGCGCACGGTGCGGTGCAGCCGGTCGGCCCCGGCGACGACCTCCGGGAGCCCGCCGCGCAGCCCCGGCAGCTCCAGGGCGCGGCGCACGGTGATTCCGGTGGGGTCGTCCGGGTCGTCCATGGGTCCGGACGCTACCCGGCCCGCGCCCGGCTGTCCGTTCCGGACCTGCTCCAGGTGCTCTCCGGACGGCGGGCACGGGGCCCGCGCGGATTCCCGGACCCGCGCGGACACGACGCGGTGAGCGGTGACGAGGCCGTGAGGGTGACCACGCCGTGGACGGTGACGACGACCCGCGCGCGGGTCGTCGTCAGGAGCCGTCAGCCCCCGTACGCCCCCGACGCCGTCAGCCGCAGCGCCGTGTCGATCAGCGGCACATGGCTGAACGCCTGCGGGAAGTTGCCGACCTGCCGCTGGAGCTTCGGGTCCCACTCCTCGGCGAGCAGCCCCAGGTCGTTGCGGAGCGCCAGCAGCTTCTCGAAGAGCTTGCGGGCCTCGTCGACCCGGCCGATCATCGCGAGGTCGTCCGCCAGCCAGAACGAGCAGGCCAGGAACGCCCCTTCGTCGCCCTCCAGGCCGTCCAGTCCCGCTTCCTCGCCCGAGGTCGGGTAACGCAGGACGAAGCCGTCCTCCGTGGACAGCTCGCGCTGGATCGCCTCGATGGTGCCGATGACGCGCTTGTCGTCCGGCGGCAGGAAGCCCATCTGCGGGATCAGCAGGAGCGAGGCGTCCAGCTCCTTGGAGCCGTACGACTGGGTGAAGGTGTTGCGCTCCTTGTCGTACCCCTTCTCGCACACGTCGTGGTGGATGTCGTCGCGCAGCTCGCGCCAGCGCTCCAGCGGGCCGTCCGCGTCGCCCGACTCGATCAGCTTGATCGTGCGGTCGACGGCGACCCAGGCCATCACCTTGGAGTGCACGAAGTGGCGGCGCGGGCCGCGCACCTCCCAGATGCCCTCGTCGGGCTGGTCCCAGTGCGTCTCCAGGTACTCGATCAGCTTGAGCTGGAGCAGCGAGGCGTAGTCGTTGCGCGCCAGGCCCGTCATGTGCGCCAGGTGCAGCGCCTCGGTGACCTCGCCGTACACGTCGAGCTGGAGCTGGTGCGCCGCGCCGTTGCCGACCCGGACCGGGCCCGAACCCTCGTACCCCGGCAGCCAGTCCAGCTCCGCCTCGCCCAGCTCGCGCTCGCCCGCGATGCCGTACATGATCTGGAGGTTCTCGGGGTCTCCGGCGACGGCCCGCAGCAGCCACTCGCGCCAGGCGCGGGCCTCCTCGCGGTAGCCGGTGCGCAGCAGGGAGGAGAGGGTGATGGCGGCGTCGCGGAGCCAGGTGTAGCGGTAGTCCCAGTTCCGTACGCCCCCGATCTCCTCGGGCAGCGAGGTGGTGGGCGCGGCGACGATGCCGCCGGTCGGCGCGTACGTCAGGGCCTTGAGCGTGATCAGCGAGCGGACGACGGCCTCGCGGTAGGGGCCGTGGTACGTACAGTGCTCGACCCACTCGCGCCAGAAGTCCGACGTCAGGGTCAGCGATCCCTCGGGATCGGGCAGCGCGGGCGGCTGCCGGTGCGAGGGCTGCCAGCTGATGGTGAAGGCGACCCGGTCACCGGGGGCGACGGTGAAGTCGGAGTACGTCGTCAGGTTCTTGCCGTACGTGTCCGCCTCGGTGTCGAGCCAGATCGAGTCGGGCCCGGCGACGGCGACCGTGCGGTTGTCCACCTGGTGCACCCAGGGCACCACCCGGCCGTAGCTGAACCGCATCCGCAGCGCGGAGCGCATCGGCACCCGGCCGCTGACGCCCTCGACGATCCGGATCAGCTGGGGCGCGCCGTCTCGCGGGGGCATGAAATCGGTCACTCTGACCGTGCCGCGCGGTGTGTCCCATTCCGATTCCAGGATGAGGGAATCGCCGACGTAGCGGCGCCGGTCGGCCCGCGGGGGCTCGGCGCCCGCCGGGGTCGCCGGTCCGAGCCGCCAGAAACCGTGTTCGTCGGTTCCCAGCAGCGCCGCGAAAACGGCGTGCGAATCGAAGCGGGGCAGGCACAGCCAGTCGACTGTGCCGTCCCGGCAGACCAGGGCGGCGGTCTGCATGTCTCCGATGAGTGCGTAATCCTCGATGCGCCCGGCCACGTGAATCTCCAGTCGAACGGCCACGTCGCCCCGCGGGGCGCTTGCTGCGGTGAAAGGGTCGTTGACGAGCTCTTTTTCCGGGAACACGGGCGCGGGTAGTGCCGTTTGCCGGCCGGACTCGGCAGCGAATGTCCGAGCAGGATACGACGCACCCGGAGGTTACGCGCAGGTGTCCCGACAACAGGGGTGAGCCGAACGAGTGGGCCGGCGACGGTGGAATCGGGCCTCTCACGGCGGTGGTGACGGGGGGTGACGGCGCGACGACCGAGCGTCGACGGACCGGTGACCACGCGGTGACGGTGTGGTGACCGTCCGCTGATCATGAAACGTCGTGAGGTGATCAATTTGTGATCTCGGGGGGTGGGCGGGCGGTCGTCGCCATGTCCTGCCGGATGGCCGGAATTCGCCCCTGGTGGGGCGCTGGTGACGGTGTGACCGGTCGGCGGTTCCGCCGAATTCCGGGGCGCCCGAGGCCGCCCCGCACACCCGTTCCCGAGGTCGCGGCGGACGCCCGTCGGGAGCGCGGCCCGCCGTCGCTGATACCCTGGTGGCCCGTGGGCGGATGGCCCCCACGCGCTTCGCAGGGGCCCCGAACCGCAGCGACGGCACCCCTTCCGGAACCTCCGGTACGCATCGGCGATCCACCGGACCGGGCGCCGGTACGCACCCTCGACCGCGACCACGGGAGCCCCCTCTTGGCCATGCCGAACCGATCCTCGACCTCCTCGACGACCAAGCACATCTTCGTCACCGGGGGCGTCGCTTCCTCCCTCGGCAAGGGCCTGACCGCCTCCAGCCTGGGGGCCCTCCTCAAGGCGCGGGGCCTGCGGGTCACCATGCAGAAGCTCGACCCGTATCTGAACGTCGACCCCGGCACGATGAACCCGTTCCAGCACGGCGAGGTCTTCGTCACCAACGACGGCGCCGAGACCGACCTGGACATCGGCCACTACGAGCGCTTCCTCGACGTCGACCTCGACGGCTCGGCCAACGTCACCACCGGCCAGGTCTACTCCACGGTCATCGCCAAGGAGCGGCGCGGCGAGTACCTCGGCGACACCGTCCAGGTCATCCCGCACATCACCAACGAGATCAAGCACCGCATCCGGCGCATGGCCACCGACGACGTCGACGTCGTCATCACGGAGGTCGGCGGCACGGTCGGCGACATCGAGTCGCAGCCGTTCCTGGAGACCGTCCGCCAGGTCCGCCACGAGGTGGGCCGCGACAACGTCTTCGTCGTGCACATCTCGCTCCTCCCGTACATCGGCCCCTCCGGCGAGCTGAAGACCAAGCCGACCCAGCACTCGGTCGCCGCGCTGCGCAGCATCGGTATCCAGCCGGACGCGATCGTGCTGCGCGCCGACCGCGAGGTGCCGCTGTCCATCAAGCGCAAGATCTCGCTGATGTGCGACGTGGACGAGGCGGCCGTGGTCGCGGCGATCGACGCCAAGTCCATCTACGACATCCCGAAGGTGCTGCACTCCGAGGGCCTGGACGCGTACGTCGTACGGAAGCTGGACCTGCCGTTCCGCGACGTCGAGTGGACCGTGTGGGACGACCTGCTGGACCGGGTGCACAACCCCGACCACGAGGTCACGGTCGCGCTCGTCGGCAAGTACATCGACCTGCCCGACGCGTATCTGTCGGTGACCGAGGCGCTGCGGGCGGGCGGTTTCGCCAACCGGGCCCGGGTCACGGTCAAGTGGGTCACCTCGGACGACTGCAAGACGCCCGCGGGCGCCGCGCGCACGCTCGGGGACGTCGACGGGATCCTGATCCCCGGCGGATTCGGCGAGCGCGGCGTGACCGGCAAGGTCGGGGCGATCCAGTACGCGCGCGAGCAGAAGATCCCGCTGCTGGGCATCTGTCTGGGCCTCCAGTGCGTCATCATCGAGGCCGCGCGCAACCTCCTGGAGAACCCGGACGCCAACTCCACGGAGTTCGACGCCGCGACGGCGCACCCGGTGATCTCCACCATGGAGGAGCAGCTCGCCTACGTGGAGGGCGCCGGCGACCTCGGCGGCACGATGCGTCTGGGCCTGTACCCGGCGAAGCTCGCGGAGGGCTCGATCGTGCGGGGCGTCTACGACGACCAGCCGTACGTGGAGGAGCGCCACCGGCACCGCTACGAGGTCAACAACACCTACCGCGCGGAGCTGGAGAAGAAGGCGGGTCTCGTCTTCTCGGGCACCTCGCCCGACAACAAGCTCGTGGAGTACGTGGAGTACCCGCGTACGACCCACCCCTACCTGGTCGCCACCCAGGCGCACCCCGAGCTCCGGTCGCGCCCGACGAGGCCGCATCCGCTGTTCGCGGGCCTGGTCAAGGCGGCGGTGGAGCGCCGGCAGGGCGCGTAGGGCCCGCGCCCGAGGCGATAACGTGGACCGAGGCACCGACCCCCGGACGACCGGGAGGCGTGCCTCGGTCTCCGCTGTACGGGCGTGTGTGGAAGGACGTGTCGGACGTGTCGATGGCGATCAGGGACACCCCCGAGGAGTGGCGGATCACGGCCACGGAGACGCCGTTCCGCGGCAACAAGACCAGCGTCCGTACGGACGACGTGCTGATGCCCGACGGCTCGGTCGCACGCCGCGACTACCAGGTGCATCCGGGCTCGGTCGCGATCCTCGCGCTGGACGAGTCGGACCGGGTACTGGTGCTGCGTCAGTACCGGCACCCCGTACGGCAGAAGCTGTGGGAGATCCCGGCGGGCCTGCTGGACATCCCGGGCGAGAACCCGCTGCACGCGGCGCGGCGCGAGCTGTACGAGGAGGCGCACGTCAAGGCGGAGGACTGGCGCGTGCTGACGGACGTCTACACGACGCCGGGCGGCTGCGACGAGTCCGTACGGATCTTCCTGGCCCGTGATCTGTCGGAGGCGGAGGGCGCGCGCTTCGACGTCTCCGAGGAGGAGGCGGACATGGAGCAGGCACGGGTGCCGCTGGCGGAGCTGGTACGGGGCGTACTGGCGGGCGAACTGCACAACAACGCGCTGGTGGTGGGCGTGCTGTCGCTGACCGCCGCGCTGGCCGGAGACGGCGTGGACGCGCTGCGGCCGGCGGACGCGGAGTGGCCGGCGCGGCCGTTCGAGGCCTGACGGTCCGTGGGGGCGGTTCCTGCGGCGGATCGGTCGGCGGATCGGCTCAAGGGGTGGTGCGAGGGGTGGTTCGGGTGAGGGTTCGGTGAGGGTCCGAGGGATCGGTAGGACGAACTGCTGATCCGATTGAGGGATGTCCGGCCGAGCCCACAGGGACCGTCGCTCAGAGTGAACTAGGCTCGAATCACCCGTGCGGACACCCGCCGGGTTCGACTCGTGCGCACCCCGCCGAACGGGCAGGGAAGGAGCGTGGCCGTGACGGACCAGGCGTTGGACGTGGACGGCGGCGGCCCTGCCCGGTCTCGCGGCGGGAACACGGCTCCGGCGGACGGCGCGGTCCCGCCCCGCCGCCGGGGCGCCCGCGCCAAGGCCACGCCCGACAGCCCCGCCGCTCCGTCCGCACCGGAACCCGCACCCGGCGAACCGGACCCACGAGCCGCCCCGGCCTCGCGCGCCGGGGAAAAAGACCGCCGACGGGACCGCCCGGCATCACCCGCGCCCGCCCGCTCGCGCGGCGCGGCGAAGAGTGAGGGCCCGTCAACCTCCGCCTCCGCCGCCCCGGTTGGGGGACGCCGGAACCGCGCACCGGAGACCGGCGATGCCCCGCCGACCCGGAAACCCGCCCGCCGGGCGGGTGGTGGCGCGGGTACGGAGGCCGCCCGGTCCGCTGCCGCCGCTGACGCGGGGCGCGTTGGTGGAGGTGACGGTCCGGGAACTGTGGGCCGGGGGAGAACGACGAGGGTGACGGGCGGCGGCCGGTCCGCTGCCGCGGCTGACGTGGAGCGCGTTGCCGGAGCTGACGGTGCGGGTTCCCCGGCCGGGCGCGAAGGGTCGCGTCCTCCTGAGAAGGCCCGCGCGGGCCTGCCCGCCCCCGAAGACGCGGACCGGGCGAGCGGCGATGCCCGACCGGTACTTGACCGGCCTACCCCTGACGGGGAAGCCGAGGCCGGTGCCGGGCTCGATGCCGGGCCGGTGGCGGACCGGTCGACCACCGGCCCCGGCGGAGCCGGTATCAGGAGTAGGGCCCGTGGTGCCGTGCCGGGTGTCGAGGGTGGCCCGTCACGGGCCGGTGTTCCGGACCGGGCGGTACCGGCCGAACCCGGCCGGTACGGCTCCGGGCCGATGACCGGCCGGCCAGCTGTCGCCGCGTCGACCGCCGCCCCGGGAGCGTCCGGTCCCGGCGGAGCTCGTACCGCAGGCATGACCCGTGGCGCCCGTGGCGCCGTGCCGGATGTCCCGGGCGACCCGTCGCGTACAGGCGCTCCCGACCCGGCCGCACCCGTCGGGCCCGGTGGCTACGGTCCCGGTGCCCGCCCGGCGGGCATCCTCGCCGGGCCGGAGGCCAGCCCGTCGACCGACGCCCCGGGCGGAGGCCGTTCCGCAGGCACGGCCCATGGCGTCCGTGACGCCGTACCGGCCGTACCCCCCGGGCCCGGTGCCCGCCCGGTGGCCGACTCTTCGACCGCTACCCCGGGCGTATCCGGTTCCGACGCCCCCGGCGGAGCCCGTACCGCAGGCACGGCCCATGGCGTCCGTGACGCCGTACCGGCCGTACCCCCCGGGCCCGGTGCCCGCCCGGCGGGCATCCTCGCCGGGCCGGAGGCCAGCCCGTCGACCGACGCCCCCGGCGGAGCCCGTACCGCAGGCATGACCCGTGGCGTCCGGGGCGCCGTGCCGGATGTCCCGGGCGACCCGTCGCGTACAGGCGCTCCCGACCCGGCCGCACCCGTCGGGCCCGGTGGCTACGGGCCCGGTGCCCGCCCGGCGGGCATCCTCGCCGGGCCGGAGGCCAGCCCGTCGACCGACGCCCCCGGCGGAGCCCGTACCGCAGGCGCGGCCCGTGGCGTCCGGGGCGCCGTGCCGGACGTCGCGGGCAGCCCGTCGCGGGCCGGTGCTCCGGGCCCGGCCGTATCCGCCGGAGGCGAAGCGCACCGGGCGGGTGTTTCTCTGCCCGGTGCCGGGTTCTTCGGGCGGCAGCGGGAGTTGAAGGCGTTGCGGGAGGACATCGAGCGGGCCGGGCTCAATACGCTCGCCGGGCGGCGGGCCGCGCACACCCGGGTGCTGCTCATCGCCGGGCAGCCCGGTGCCGGGCGGACCGCGCTCGCGCGGGAGCTGGCGCGGCAGGTGGGGCGGCGGTATCCGGACGGGGTGCTGCACATCCGGCTCACCGAACCCGGTGGCGAGCCCGTGCCCGTGGAGCGCACCGCGCGTGACCTGCTCGGTGAGTTCGGCATCGACGTCCCGCCCGGCGCCGACGAGGACGAACTGTCCGGGATGGTGCGCGACGCCCTGGCCGAACGCCGGGTCCTGCTGCTCCTCGACGACGCCCACGACGCCGAGCAGGTCGACCTGCTGCTCCCCGAGAACCCGGACTGCCTCGTCGTCGCCGTCGCGCGCGGCCCGCTCACCGGTATCCCGGACGTCCGCCCCTGCACCGTCGGCGGACTCGACGCGAAGTCCGCGATCGAACTCCTCGGCACGTTCGCCGGGTCCGTGCGGATCACCGTCGACCCCCAGGCCGCCGAGTCACTCGCCGAGGAGTGCGGCGGCCAGCCCGCCGCCCTCTGCGTCGTCGGCGGCTGGCTCGCCACCCACCCCCTCGTCTCCGTCGCCGACGTCACCAAGCGGCTGCGCGCCGTCCCCGAGGACCCCGAGAAGCCCCAGGGCGCCCGTTCCCTGGCCCGCGCCTTCCGGTTCGTCTACGAGAGCCTGCCGTCCGCCACCGCCGCCCTGCTGCGCCTCCTCGCCCTCGCCCCGGCCGGACTCGCCGACGCCCACACCGCGTCCGCGCTGGCGGGCTGCTCCGTCTCCGCCGCCCGCGCGGCCCTGGACGATCTCGCGGCGCTGCACCTGTTGCGCCCGGCGGGCGAGCAGTACGAGATCCCCGGCGCCCTCGCCCCGCTGACGCGCGCGCTGCTGGAGGCCCGGGACCGGCCCGCCGAGATCCAGCTCGCCCGTGCCCGGATGCTGGAGCGGACCGTACGGCTGCTCCAGTCCTGCCGCGCCGTCACCGAGCCCGACGGCTCCCCGGCCCGCAAGAAACTCGCCGCCCTGCCCCGCGCCGTGCGCTTTCCGTCCGCGCCCGCCGCCGCCGACTGGCTGCGCTCCCGCCGGCCCGCGCTGCTGGCGTCCGCCCGGCTCGCCGTGGCCGACGGCGAACTCGACACGCTGGCCCGCAGACTGGTCGCCGCCCTGGTCCGGGCGCTGGCCGCCCACCAGGGCACGGACGCCGCCGCACCGGACCTGTACGGCCTCCACCACCTCGTCCTCGGCGTCGCGACCCGCCAGGGGCTGCACCGCGAGGAGGCCGCCGCGCTCCTCAACATCGGCGACCTCGACGCCCGCACCGGCCGTACGCACGACGCGCTCGTCCGCTACCGGGCCGCCCTCGACGCCGGACGCGCCGCGGGCGACCACTACGCCACCGGCCGCGCGATGGAATCCGTCGGCGGCGCCTACCAGGAACTCCAGGACTGGCACCGCGCCGCCGACTGGTACGGGCGCGCCCTCGCCCAGCGGCTCAGCCGGGGCGAACGCGCCGACGAGGCACGGCTGTACGGGCGCCTCGGCACCGTCCACACCTACGCCGGCCAGTACGGCGAGGCGCTGCGCCACTGGCGCGCCGCCGCCGCCGGTCACCGCAGGCTCCAGGACGTCCCCGGCCACGCCCGCGCGCTCAGCGAGGCGGCCAGGGTCCTGGAGTACGCGGGCCGCCCCGAGGAGTCGCTGAGCATCTGTCAGGAGGCCGTGCACCGGGCCCGGTCGGCGGGCGACACCCGGCTCCAGGCCGCGCTGGAGCTCCGGCTCGCGGACACCCTCGACCGCCTCGGCGACCCGACGGCGGCCCGGCTGCACCGCGCCGCCTCCGAACGATTGCTGGAGACCGGGTCCTCAACCTACGAAATCCGTAGCACCTCCGCTGAAGATTGATGCTTTGCAAGGCTAGACAGCGAGAAGTCCTTCATTAAACTGGCTCTGTCGTAAGTCAGCGATGCCTTCCGATACGCCTTCGGCGTATGGGTTTGTAGGGCATTGCCCGAGAACCCTGAGCCAAGGACCGTGATCAACGTGCTCGTCGGCATCCCCCGCGAGGTCAAGAACAACGAGTTCCGGGTGGCCATCACCCCCGCCGGAGTGCACGAGCTGGTGCGCCACGGTCACCAGGTCGTCGTCGAGCGCGACGCCGGCGCGGGCTCCTCCATCGGCGACGCCGAGTTCACCGGCGCGGGCGCCCGCATCCTGCCCACCGCCGACGAGGTCTGGGGCACCGCCGACCTCCTGCTGAAGGTCAAGGAGCCCATCGCCGAGGAGTACCACCGCCTCCGCAAGGACCAGACCCTCTTCACGTATCTGCACCTCGCCGCCTCCCGCGCGTGCACCGACGCCCTGCTGGAGTCCCGCACCACCGCCATCGCGTACGAGACCGTCGAGACCGCGGGCCGCCGGCTCCCGCTGCTCGCCCCGATGTCCGAGGTCGCGGGCCGGCTGGCCCCGCAGGTCGGCGCGTACCACCTGATGCGCTCCGTCGGCGGACGCGGCGTGCTGCCCGGCGGCGTTCCCGGTACGGCCGCGGGCCGCGCCGTCGTCATCGGCGGCGGTGTCTCCGGCTGGAGCGCCACCCAGATCGCCGTCGGCATGGGCTTCCACGTGACCCTGCTCGACCGGGACATCGACAAGCTCCGCGAGGCCGACCGGATCTTCGGTACCCGGGTCCAGACGATCGTGTCCAACGCGTACGAACTGGAGCGCGCGGTCGTCGAGGCGGACCTCGTCATCGGCGCCGTCCTCATCCCCGGAGCCAAGGCGCCGAAACTGGTCACCAACGCGCTCGTCGCCAAGATGAAGCCGGGAAGTGTACTTGTCGACATCGCGATCGATCAGGGCGGCTGCTTCGAGGACTCGCGTCCGACCACCCACGCCGAGCCGACCTTCCGGATCCACGACTCGGTGTTCTACTGCGTCGCGAACATGCCGGGCGCCGTCCCCAACACCTCCACCTACGCGCTGACCAACGCCACGCTGCCCTACATCGTGGCCCTCGCCGACCTCGGCTGGACCGAGGCGCTGCGCCGTGACCCGGCGCTCGCGAAGGGTCTCAACACCCATGACGGGCAGGTCACTTACGGTTCTGTGGCCGAGGCTCACGACCTGCCGCACACCGAACTGGCCACCGTACTGGCCTGACCGTCAACGGTGCCCGTCAACCTCGCGCCCCCGGCTGGATCTTGCCAACCACGATCCGGCCGGGGGCGCGTTCCGTCGCACGTGCGCCCGCGCTCAACTCGCCTCGAACGTAACCCTTTAACCCTTTCGCCCCCGAGGGAAAAGCGCCGACCGGCCCCTGCGCACCCTTGACACAAGGGTGTTCGGTCGCCGACACATCGGGTCGGGTACGGCGGATTGTGTTGCTGCGGACCGGTGACACGCCATAGAGTCGCCAACCGTCGGCATGGTGCCACGCTGACCTATCGATAAGTTTCCTGGTCACGTCCAAGGAGGTAAGACGACTTGTGAATGAGTCGACATTTACTCCCGGGGGTGGTCAACCAGGAATGTCCGCGCGGGGCCACCAGAGCCCGTCGTCCGGGCTGGAGGCTGTCGGCTCCGTCGCTGTCCGCACCTTCACCACCCACCAGCACATGACGACAGCCCACCAGACGATGGACGGCCCACACGTGAACGCCATGGCCGGCAACGGGAGTGGCCGAGAGTCCACCCACTTCGCCGACTTCGACGAGGTGCCCGAGGGGCACTTCTACGACCCCGACGCCGAGTACGAGCCCGACCCCGAGTACGCGGCCACCCTGGCGCCCGACGCGGCGCGCCAGCGCCGTGAGCGCATCGGCCCGACCGGGCGCCCGCTCCCGTACTTCCCGATCCCCGGCCCGGTCACCGACCACGGCCCCGCGAAGATCATCGCGATGTGCAACCAGAAGGGCGGCGTCGGCAAGACCACGTCGACCATCAATCTGGGTGCCGCGCTCGCCGAGTACGGACGGCGGGTCCTGCTGGTCGACTTCGACCCGCAGGGCGCCTTGTCCGTGGGTCTCGGCGTGAACCCGATGGAGCTCGACCTCACGGTCTACAACCTGCTCATGGAGCGGGGCATGTCGGCCGACGAGGTGCTCCTGAAGACCGCCGTGCCCAACATGGACCTGCTGCCGAGCAACATCGACCTCTCGGCCGCCGAGGTGCAGCTGGTGAGCGAGGTGGCGCGGGAGTCCACGCTCCAGCGCGCGCTCAAGCCGCTGATGCAGGACTACGACTACATCGTGATCGACTGCCAGCCGTCGCTCGGTCTGCTGACCGTGAACGCGCTGACCGCCGCGCACAAGGTGATCGTCCCGCTGGAGTGCGAGTTCTTCGCGCTGCGCGGGGTGGCCCTGCTCACCGAGACCATCGAGAAGGTCCAGGAGCGGCTCAACCCGGAACTGGAGCTCGACGGCATCCTCGCCACGATGTACGACTCCCGCACGGTGCACAGCCGCGAGGTCCTGGCGCGGGTGGTCGAGGCGTTCGACGACCACGTCTACCACACGGTGATCGGCCGGACCGTGCGCTTCCCGGAGACCACGGTCGCCGGTGAGCCCATCACCACGTACGCCTCCAACTCCGTCGGCGCCGCCGCCTACCGCCAGCTCGCCAGGGAGGTGCTCGCCCGGTGTCACGCCGAGTGAGTCTGCCCGGGGCCGACGAGCTGTTCCGTACGACCGGGGGCACGGCGCTCCAGGCTTCCTCACCGGGGGACCGGCGGCGTACCGCGAACGGTGAGCCGCGGGTCCCGGCCCCGGCCCAGGAGGGCGACCAGGGCGCCGACCAGCCGGGAGCCGCGCACCCGGCGGCCCCGGCGCCGGCCCCGGAGCACTCGGCGGCCGACGCCGACCCGCCGGTCCCGTCCCGCAGCCGCGCCGCCCCCGAGCCGGAGCAGCAGCGCCGCGCGCCGGGCGACGGCGGCGGCAGCGGTCCCACGCCCACCGTCGGCCAGCAGGGCGGGCAGCGCCGCCGGGGGGGCCGCGGGGCCAACCGCCGCCCCAGCGGGCGTGAACGGCACGACGAGAAGATCACGGTCTATGTCTCCGCCGAGGAGCTGATGGACCTGGAGCACGCGCGGCTGGTGCTGCGCGGCGAGCACGGACTGGCCGTGGACCGGGGCCGGATCGTCCGGGAGGCGGTCGCGGTGGTCCTCGCCGACCTGGAGTCGCGCGGCGACGCGAGCATTCTCGTACGGCGCCTGCGCGGGCGCTGACGGTAGCCTCGGCGGGCCGACCCCGCTTCTTCCGCCTCCAGGACCGCCATGCCGCCGACCGACGACCCGACAGCCCGCTCGCCCCGCCGTGCGCTGGGACGCGGGCCGGGAACGGGCGGCGCGCCGCCGGAACACCCACCGGCGACGGAGCCGGTCCCGATTCCGGTCCCGGTGCCGCCGCCGGTCGTGGAGCACGGGCCCGAGCCCGAACCTGAGACCGGGCCGCCGGGGGCCGCACCCGCACCCGCCGCCGAGCTTGAGCCCGTCCCCGTACGGGAGCCGGAACCCGTACGCGCACTTGTACCGGAGCCGGAACCCGTACGCGCACTCGTACCGGAGCCCGCCGCCGAGCCGGAGCCCGTACGCCTGCCCGAGCCCGAGCCCGCACCGGACGCCACGTCCGAGCCCGCGCCCGCACCGGACGCGATGCCCGCTCCCGCGCCGGTGCCCGAGGCCGCCGCCGGGACCGAGGCCGACGACGGGCGCTTCACCGTGCGGCTCGCGAACTTCGAGGGGCCCTTCGATCTGCTCCTCCAGCTGATCTCGAAGCACAAGATGGACGTCACCGAGGTCGCGCTCTCCAAGGTCACCGACGAGTTCATGGCGCACATCCACGCCATGGGGCCGGACTGGGACCTCGACCAGACCACCGAGTTCCTGGTCGTCGCCGCGACGCTCCTCGACCTCAAGGCCGCCCGGCTGCTGCCGTCCGCCGAGGTGGAGGACGAGGGCGACCTGGCGCTGCTGGAGGCCCGGGACCTGCTCTTCGCCCGGCTCCTCCAGTACCGCGCGTACAAGCGGATCGCCGAGATCCTCAGCGACCGGCTGGACTCCGAGTCCCGGCGGTACCCCCGTACCGTCGGCCTCGAACCGCACCACGCCGCCCTGCTGCCCGAGGTCGTCATCAGCATCGGCGCCGAGGGGTTCGCCCGGCTCGCGGTCAAGGCGATGCAGCCCCGGCCCAAACCGCAGGTGTACGTCGACCACATCCACGCGCCGCTCGTCTCCGTCCAGGAGCAGGCGGGGATCGTGGTGGCGCTGCTGCGGGCGGCCGGCGAGGTCGATTTCCGGACGCTGGCCGAGGGCGCCCCGGACACGCTCACCGTCGTCGCGCGCTTCCTCGCCCTGCTGGAGCTCTATCGCGAGAAGGCCGTCGCCCTGGACCAGGACGAGGCCCTGGGGACGCTCATGGTGCGCTGGACGGGCGGGGACGACGACGCGGCGCCGAGGGTGACGGACGAGTTCGACCGCCCGCCCGACCCCGTGACGAACGACACGAAGGACCCGAAGGACCCGACGACCGCGCGGCAGCCCGCCGGCCCGGGGAAGACGAGTGAGGAGATGGTGTGAGCGAGCAGCCGACGGTCGCCGACCTCGATCTCAAACCCGCCCTGGAGGCGGTCCTCATGGTCGTGGACGAACCCGCCACCGAGGAGCACCTGGCCAAGGTGCTGGCCCGGCCGCGCCGGGCCGTCGCCGACGCGCTGCGCGAACTGGCCGACGAATACACCGTCCAGCGGCGCGGATTCGAACTGCGGCTGGTCGCGGGCGGCTGGCGCTTCTACTCCCGCCCCGCGTACGCGGAGGCCGTCGAGGGCTTCGTACTCGACGGCCAGCAGGCCCGGCTGACCCAGGCCGCCCTGGAGACGCTGGCGGTCGTCGCGTACCGCCGGCCGGTCAGCCGGTCCCGGGTCTCGGCCGTGCGCGGAGTCAACTGTGACGGGGTCATGCGGACCCTCCTCCAGCGCGGTCTGGTCGAGGAGGCGGGAGCGGAACCCGAAACAGGTGCGATCCTGTACAGGACGACGAACTATTTCCTGGAACGGATGGGCCTGCGCGGTCTGGACGAGCTTCCGGAACTCGCGCCCTTCCTTCCGGAGGCGGACGCGATCGAGGCCGACACTCTGGAAGGCGTTCCGTCGTTCGATCCGGACGCACCGTACGCGCCGGACACTCACGCAGACGACAAGACGGACATGTGATGCGAAGCAACGGCAGGAACAGCGGAAGCGGCGGCGGCAGCCGGAGTGGTGGCGGCCGGGGAGCCTCGGGCGGCACACCCCAGTCGCGGAACGGCGGCGGACGCGGCACCGGGGGGAGCGCCGGAAACCGGGGCGGGGGCGGCGGCGCGCGCGGTGACAAGCAGCCGAAGCGGGAGGGCACACCGCGTCCCGAGGAGCGCCGTTACGACGTGGGGCGTTCCGGCGGCCAGGGCGGCGCGGGCGGTCCGTCGGGCGGCGGCAGCCGGGGCGCGTCGGCGCGCGGCGGCGCCAAGGGCGGCCCGAAGGCCCCGAGCGCGGCGGCCCAGCGCCGGATCCAGGGCAAGCCCGCCCGTCCGCGTGAGCTGGACGCCAAGATCGAGCAGCGCAACCGGGACCGGTACGCGGACAAGCCGGAGATCCGCACCCCGCGGACCAACCCGGGCGCCGAGCAGGAGGGCGAGCGGCTCCAGAAGATCCTGGCGCGTGCGGGCATGGGGTCGCGCCGGGCCTGCGAGGAACTGATCGAGCAGTCGCGGGTCGAGGTCAACGGCGAGATCGTGGTCGAGCAGGGCATGCGGGTCGATCCGCAGCGGGACGAGATCAAGGTCGACGGGCTGACCGTGGCGACCCAGTCGCATCTGTTCTTCGCGCTGAACAAGCCGGCCGGTGTCGTCTCCACGATGGGCGACCCGGACGGCAGGCAGAACCTCGGCGACTACGTCACCAACCGCGAGACCCGGCTGTTCCACGTGGGCCGGCTGGACACCGAGACCGAGGGCATCATCCTGCTCACCAACCACGGCGAGCTGGCGCACCGGCTGACGCATCCCCGGTACGGCGTGAAGAAGACGTATCTGGCCGCCGTCCAGGGCCCGTTGCCGCGTGATCTGGGCAAGCGGCTCAAGGACGGCATCCAGTTGGAGGACGGCTACGCGCGCGCCGACCACTTCCGGGTCGTGGAGAACACCGGGAAGAACTACCTGGTCGAGGTCGTCCTGCACGAGGGCCGCAAGCACATCGTGCGCCGCATGCTCTCCGAGGCGGGCTTCCCGGTCGACCGCCTGGTGCGCACCGCGTTCGGGCCGATCCCGCTGGGTGACCAGAAGTCGGGCTGGCTGCGCCGTCTGACGAACACGGAGGTCGGCATGCTGATGAAGGAAGTCGGTCTCTAGGACAGAGCCGTACGGCCTCCGGACGGAGGCCGTACGACCGCGCAGGCGGCAGGACGAAGCCCGTGGCCACAGGCCGCGGGCTTCTCCCTTGTGGTGAGCGCCCGTTCCCCTTTATAGTCAACCTGACCATTAAGGAGGCGGGCGTGGGCCTCGCGGATTTCCTGGACCCTCTTCAGCAGCCCCTGCTGACCGTGCTCGACACCCCGGTGAGCTGGACCGAGGTGCTCGGCTTCGGCAGCGGCGCGCTCTGCGTCTGGCTCGTCGCCCGTCAGCACCTGGCCAACTGGCCGATCGGCATCGCCAACAACCTCTTCTTCATCCTGCTGTTCGTCCCGGCCGGCCTGTACGCCGACGCCGGGTTGCAGGTCGTCTTCATCGCCCTCGCCCTGTACGGCTGGTGGACCTGGACCCACGGGGGTGGACCAGGCTCCTCCTCACTCCCGGTGCGGCGCACCTCGCGCACCGAGTGGGGCCGGCTGCTCGCGGCGGGGGCGGTGGGGACCCTCGGACTGACCCTGCTGCTCGACCACCGGACATCGTCCACCGTGCCGTTCTGGGACGCGGTGACCACCGCGCTCTCGCTGATGGCGACCTACGGGCAGTGCCGGAAGCGGCTGGAGTCGTGGTGGCTGTGGATCGCGGCCGACCTCGTCTACATCCCGCTCTACGCGCACAAGGACCTCTATCTGACGTCGATCCTGTACGCCGGCTTCCTGACCCTGTGCGTCGTCGGACTGCGCAACTGGTCGCGCGACCTGACCGGCCGGACCTCCGCCCCGCTGGAGGTGGCGGCATGACCGGCGGGTACGAACACGGCCTGGTCCTCGGCAAGTTCTACCCGCCGCACGCGGGCCACCACCATCTCGTACGGACCGCCCGGGAGCGCTGCGAACGTCTCACCGTCCTCGTCTGCGCCGCCTCCGTGGAATCCGTGCCGCTCGCCGACCGCGTCGCCTGGATGCGCGAGATCCACCCGGACGTACGCGTCGTCGGCGCCGTCGACGACACCCGCATGGACCTTCACGACCC
The DNA here is from genome assembly GCF_036327775.1 of Streptomyces sp. NBC_01498. Classification (NCBI taxonomy): domain Bacteria; kingdom Bacillati; phylum Actinomycetota; class Actinomycetes; order Kitasatosporales; family Streptomycetaceae; genus Streptomyces; species Streptomyces sp. NBC_01498. The sequence continues at coordinate 5,928,078 of NZ_CP109598.1, forward strand.
CGCCGTCTGGGACGCGCACATGGCCGTCTTCCGGACGGCCGTCCCCGAACGGGTGGACGCCGTCTTCACCTCGGAGTCGTACGGGGACGAACTCGCCCGCCGCTTCGGCGCCGTGTCCGTCACCGTGGACCCGGAGCGCCTGCGCCACCCGGTCTCCGGGACGGCCGTCCGCGCGGACCCGGCCGGCTGCTGGGAGTTCCTCGCCCCGCCCGTCCGGGCCGCGCTCGCCCGGCGGGTCGTGGTGCTCGGCGCCGAGTCCACCGGCACCACCACCCTCGCGCGGGCGCTCGCCCGGCACTACCGGGCGCGCGGCGGAGTCTGGTCCGGGACACGCTGGGTCCCCGAGTACGGACGGGAGTTCAGCGAGCACAAGCTGGCGGAGCTGCGCGCGCGCCATCCCGGCGCGCGCTGGGAGGACGTCGAATTCACCACCGGCGACTTCCCGTTGATCGCCGGACGGCAGAACGAGGCGGAGGAGCGGGCCGCCCGCGCCGGCTCACCCGTCCTGATCTGCGACACCGACTCCTTCGCCACCACCGTCTGGCACGAGCGCTACGTGGGTGGCCGCAACCCGCTGGTCGAGGAGATCGCCGACCGGGTGCCGCACCAGCTGTGGCTGCTCACCGGCCACGAGGGCGTGCCCTTCGAGGACGACGGGCTGCGGGACGGCGAGGAACTGCGGCCCTGGATGACCGACCGCTTCCGGGACGAACTCACCCGCACGGGGCGGCCGTTCGTCGCCCTGGAGGGGCCGCACGAGAAACGGCTGGCGGACGCGGTGGCCGCCGTGGACGCCCTGCTGGACCGGGGCTGGCACTTCGCCCCGCCCCTCCCGGAGAACCGATGAGCGCGCCCCCGCCGGCCCCGCGCCCCCGCGTGCCCGAGGACTACGACCCGGCCGACTTCGAGCCGTTCGCCGTCACCGTCGACCTCGCCGTCTTCACCGTCCGCGAGAGCAGCCTGCACGTCCTGCTGGTCGAACGCGGTGAGGAACCCTACCGGGGTCACTGGGCGCTGCCCGGCGGCTTCGTACGGCCCCGCGAGTCCGCCGGGCAGGCGGCCCGCCGCGAACTCGCCGAGGAGACCGGCCTGTCGCCGGAGACCGCCGCCGGGTTGCGGCCCGAGCAACTGCGCACGTACAGCGACCCGGACCGGGACCCCCGGATGCGCGTCGTGTCCGTCGCGTACACCGCGCTGCTGCCCGACCTCCCCGAACCGCGCGGCGGAGGCGACGCCGCGCGGGCCCGCTGGACCCGCTACGACGGCCTCCGCGACCTCGGCCCGCTGGCCTTCGACCACGGCCGGATCCTCGCCGACGGCCGGGACCGGATCGGCGCCAAGCTCGAATACACCTGCCTGGCCACGGCGTTCTGCCCCCCCGAGTTCACCCTCGGGGAGCTTCAGCAGGTGTACGAGACGGTCTGGGGTGTCGCGCTGGACCGGCCCAACTTCCGCCGCAAGGTGCTCGGTTCACCCGGATTCGTCGAACCGGTGGACGGCCCGCCGCGCCGCACCGGCGGCCGGGGCAAACCGGCCGCCCTGCACCGCGCGGGCACCGCCACCGCGCTCCACCCGCCCCTGCTGCGACCGGAAGGACGGACCACCCCATGACCCCGAAGGACCCGGCCCGCAAACGAGCGGCCACCGGCGCCCTGACCGGGCTCGCGCTCGGCGACGCCCTCGGCTTCCCCACCGAGTTCAACGACGTGCCCGCCATCCTCGCGAAGTGCGGCCCCTGGCGGGAGATGAACCTGCCGGAGCCCGCGTTCGTCAGCGACGACACACAGCTGACACTCGCACTCGGCCGGGGGCTGCGCACCGCGATGGCCCGGGGCCCGCTCGCAGCACCGGGTCTGGCCCCGACGGTGCGCGAGGAGTTCGTGGACTGGTACCACCACCCGGACAACAACCGCGCCCCCGGCGCGACCTGTCTGGCGGCCTGTGAACTCCTCGACGGCGACCGGCCCTGGCAGCGGGCGAGCCGGATCGGCTCCAAGGGCTGCGGCGCCAACATGCGGGTCGCGCCCGTCGGCCTCGCACCCGGTCTCAGCCCCGAACAGCGGTCCGGCGCCGCCCAGTTGCAGGCCGCCCTCACCCACGGCCACCCGACCGCCCTCGCCGCCTCCGACCTCACGGCCCACGCCGTGGGGCTGCTGGCCCGTGGCACCGAACCCCTCGGCCTGGTGGGGCTGTTGCGCTCGTACGCGTACGACAACCGCTCCCGCTACCGTCACGACTGGCTCGGCGACCTGTGGACCCACAGCCAGGACCCGACCCCCGAACACTTCGCCGAACGGGGCTGGGACGAATGCCTCGCCGTCCTCGAACGGCTCCGGCGCGCCCTCGCCCACCCGTCCCCCGAGACCGACCCCTGCCTGGCCACCGGCGACGGCTGGATCGCCGAGGAGGCGTTCGCCACCGGACTGCACTGCTTCCTGCTCTTCCCCGAGGAGCCCCTCACGGCCCTGCGCCGGGCCGCCTGCACCAAGGGCGACTCCGACTCGATCGCCTGCCTCACGGGCGCGTTCGCGGGCGCGCACCTCGGCGCGGACGCCTGGCCCGCGGAGTGGACGGACCGGATCGAGTACCGCGAGGAGCTGCTGGAACTGGGTGCGCTCTGGGACGCTTGATCCATGCGAATGGATGACGAACACCCCGCGTCCGACGGCCCGTTCGGCCTCTCACCCGACGAACCGCCCGCGCGGGACGAGCCCGGCGGGCCGCCGGCCACGGACGGAACTGCCGGGCCCTCCGGGTGGGCGGAGCGCCTGGAGCGGGCCGGGCTGCCGACGACCGACCTCGGCCCGGCCCTCGCCGAGGAGGCCGACCCGCTGCTCTTCGCCACCGTCTCCGGCGCCCACCTGTACGGATTCCCCTCCACCGACTCCGACGTCGACCTGCGCGGCGCGCACCTGCTGCCGGTGACCGAACTCATCGGCCTGCACGAGCCCGACGAGACCCGCTCCCGGACGTGGGACCGCGACGGCGTCGAGATGGACCTGGTCAGCCACGACCTGCGGAAGTTCGTCCGCATGATGATGCGGCGCAACGGCTATGTCCTGGAGCAGCTGCACTCGCCGCTGGTCGTGCACTCCACCGAGGCGCACCGCGAACTCCTCGCCCTCGCCCCCGGCGTCCTCACCGGCCACCACGCCCACCACTACCGGGGATTCGCCGCCACCCAGTGGCGGCTGTTCGAGAAGACCGGTGAACTCAAGCCGCTGCTCTACACGTTCCGGGCGCTGCTGACCGGCGTCCACCTGATGCGCAGCGGCGAGGTGCAGGCCCATCTGCCCACCCTGCTCGCCGAGGTGAGCGCGCCCGACTATCTGCCCGAGCTGATCGAGGCGAAGGCCGAGGCCGAACACGGCGCGGCGACGGGCCTCGCCCCCGCCCGCCTCCAGAGCGACGTGGACGCCCTCCACGAGGTCCTGGCGGAGGCCCGGAACCGCACCCGGCTACCCGACTCCCCGGCCGGGTACGAGGCGCTGCACGACCTGGTCGTCCGCACCCGTCTGGAGCGCTGACGCCCGCCGTACGCGGATCACGAAGTCCTCCACCCGCGCCCGGTCCGGCTCGGCGGGCAGCGGGGAGCCGGCGAGCGCGGCGTCCGCCTCCTCACCGAGCCGGTTCATCCGCCGCGCCACCTCCGCCCACGGCACCTCGCCGCGCTTCACCGCCAGCAGCGGCTCGCGCCCGGCGCCCGCGTCGATCACCAGCCGTCCCGTACGCAGCAGATCACGGCAGGCGGCGAGCAGCCGCAGCAGATGCATGGCGTGCTTCCAGCGGGGCGCGCCGTGCTGCCGGACGTCCGCCTCCAGTTTCCTCCGCCGGCCGATCGCGTAGCGCACGAACGTCCCGTGGGCCGCACGGGAGAGGAACGCGTCGCGCAGGGCGAGGAGTTCACGGCCGGTGTCGTCCACGTACTCGACCAGCGGCGAGTGCAGACATTCGAGGACATTGGGATTGCTGCGCAGCGCCAGCAGACAGAACCGTTCCAGTTCCCAGGAGAACTGCTCCTCGGCCGGCCCGTCGACATGGGCCGGGGGCTTCTCGAAGGCCCAGAAGAGCGGGGTGGGCGCCCGGAACACCCCCCGGCGGTCGGTGTCGCTGTCCTCGGTCGCCAGGCCGAACGCGCGGGAGCCCATGACGCACGCGTAGACGGTGTGGTCGCGAACGAGCTCCTCGGGTGTCATGCGCACGGAGATTACGGCAGCCGGCTCCCCGGCCCGCTGACCGGCCCCGTAACCCTCTCCGCGCCCCGTCCCGCCGTCTCGCGCCACGGGCGCCCCACCCGCACCGCCGTCCGGCTGTCTAACCTGGGGAGACCACACGATCACTGAGCGGGACGAGGAGCGAAACGACGTGCCGGTACGAGCTGTCCGAGGGGCCGTCCAGCTGGAGCGGGACGAAAGGGGACACATGAACGAACAGGTCGCGCTGCTGCTCTCCGCCATCCTGGAGCGCAACGGCCTCACGGGGGACGACCTGATCAGCATCTGGTTCACCGCCACCCCCGATCTGCACAGCGACTTCCCGGCCGCCGCCGCGCGCGGCCTCGGTATCGTCGACGTCCCGCTCATCTGCGCCCAGGAGCTGGACATCGCCGGTGCCATGCCGCGCGTCGTCCGGATCCTCGCCCACATCGAGTCCGACCGCCCCCGGACCGACATCGCCCACGTGTACCTCGGTGCCGCGGGGGCCCTTCGCAAGGACATCGCCCAGTGAGAACCGCGCTCGTGATCGGCACCGGCCTCATCGGCACCTCAGCCGCCCTGACCCTCGCCGGACGCGGCGTCACCGTCCACCTCGTGGACCAGGACCCGGACCGGGCCCGGACGGCCGCCGCGCTCGGCGCGGGCACCGAGGAGCCGCCGGCCGGGCCCGTCGACCTCGCGATCGTCGCCGTGCCGCCCGCGTACACCGCCACCATGCTCGCCGCGGCCATGCGCGCCCGCAGCGCGCGGGGCTACCTGGACGTGGCCAGCGTCAAGGGCGGCCCCCGGCGCGAGCTGGAGGCACTGGACCTGGACCTCGGCACGTACATAGGGACACATCCGATGGCGGGCAAGGAGAGCTCCGGGCCGCTCGCCGCGACCGCCGACCTCTTCGAGGGCCGCCCCTGGGTGCTCACACCCACGCCCGGTACCGACACCGAGGTGCTGAACCTCGCCCTCGAACTGGTCGCGCTCTGCCGCGCGGTGCCGGTCGTCATGGACGCCGACGCCCACGACCGGGCGGTCGCCCTCGTCTCGCACACCCCGCAGCTGATCTCCTCGATGGTCGCCGCCCGCCTGGAGGACGCCGACGAGACAGCCGTACGGCTCTGCGGCCAGGGCATCCGCGACGTCACCCGCATCGCCGCCTCCGACCCCCGGATGTGGGTCGAGATCCTGACCGCCAACCCCGGACCGGTCGCCGACGTCCTCGCGGGCGTCGCCCTCGACCTCGGCGACACCGTCGAGGCGCTGCGCGCGCTCCAGTCCGCCGACGAGGCCGAACGGCGCGGCGGCGCCAAGGGCATCGAGGACGTCCTGCGGCGGGGCAACGCGGGCCGGGTGCGGGTACCGGGCAAGCACGGCGCTGCGCCCGCGTCGTACGAGACCGTGTCCGTCCTGATCAGCGACCGGCCCGGCGAACTGGCCCGGATCTTCGCGGACGCCGGGAGCGCGGCGGTCAACGTCGAGGACGTCCGGATCGAGCACGCCACCGGGCAGGAGGCGGGCCTGGTCCAGCTGATGGTGGAGCCCTCGGCGGCGCCCGTGCTGAGCCTGGCACTGCGCGAGCGGGGCTGGTCGATCCGCCACTGAGGGGCGCCGGGGGCCCGGCGGGGGCCCGGCGGTGGAGGGGCGGGGGCCCGGCGGTGGAGGGGCGCGGAGCCGCCGTACGAACAGGTGAGCGGGCCGCTTTCGCGGGGGTGTGAGGGACGGTCCCAGCACTCGGTAACCTTAGTGCGGGGGCGTACTGACGTCTGGGCGTCCGGAGACGACCCCCCGAACGTCCCGAGACCGCCGCGCGAACGCCGCCGCGTACGACTCCGCGCCCCGTGAACCAGGAAGGTGTCCGCCCCCGTGGAAACCGCTGCAACCGCCGCCAGGACCGCCCCGGCCGCCGTGATCGTCGCCATCGACGGGCCCGCGGGCACCGGCAAGTCGAGCACGTCCCGGGCCGTGGCCACCCAGCTCGGGCTGAGCTATCTGGACACCGGCGCGCAGTACCGGGCGATCACCTGGTGGATGATCAGCAACGGTGTCGACGTCCAGGACCCCGCCGCCGTCGCCACGGCGGCCCACAAGCCGGTCATCGTCTCCGGCACCGACGCGGCCGACCCCACCATCACCGTCGACGGCGCGGACGCCTCCGGCCCCATCCGTACGCAGGAGGTCACCGCCAAGGTCAGCGCGGTCAGCGCGGTCCCCGAGGTACGGGCCGTCATCACCGCGCTCCAGCGCTCCATCGCCGCCGGGGCCCTGACGGGCATCGTCGTCGAGGGCCGGGACATCGGCACGACCGTCCTGCCCGACGCCGACCTCAAGGTCTTCCTCACGGCGTCGCCCGAGGCGCGCGCCGCGCGGCGCAGCGGCGAACTGAAGGGCAAGGAGGCCGCGGACCTCGCCGCCACCAGGGACGCGCTGGTCAAGCGGGACGCGATCGACTCCAGCCGGAAGGCGTCCCCGCTCGCCAAGGCGGCCGACGCCGTCGAGGTGGACACCACCGACCTCACGCTCCAGCAGGTCATCGAGTGCGTCGTCACCCTGGTCGAGGAGAAGCGGGCGGCTCGGTGAGCACACCGTCCCACCCCGCCGGCGGCGCCCCCGGCAAGGGTGACCCGTCCGCCAGGGGCGCGGCCGTCGGCCGCCGTATCGGCATCGGGCTCATGTACGGCCTGTGGAAGCCACGGGTGCTCGGCGCCTGGCGGGTCCCGGCGGCCGGACCGGTGATCCTGGCCGTCAACCACTCGCACAACATCGACGGGCCGATGCTGATGGGCACCGCGCCCCGGCCCGTCCACTTCCTGATCAAGAAGGAAGCCTTCATCGGTCCGCTCGACCCGTTCCTGCTGTCCATCGGACAGCTGAAGGTGGACCGTACGACCACCGACCGGGCCGCCGTCACCGACGCGCTCGGGGTGCTCCGGCGCGGCGGAGTCCTGGGGATCTTCCCCGAGGGCAGCAGGGGAGAGGGCGACTTCGCCTCCCTGCGGTCCGGGCTCGCCTACTTCGCCGTACGCACCGGGGCGCCGATCGTCCCGGTGGCGGTGCTCGGCAGCACGGAGCGGCGCGGGCGGCTGATACCGGCCCTGCCACCGCTGCGCGGCCGTGTCGACGTCGTCTTCGGCGACGCGTTCGCGGCGGGGGAGCCCGGCGGCCGGCGCACCCGGCAGGCGATGGACGACGCCACGCTGCGGATCCAGAAGCGGCTGACCGCCCACCTGGACGACGCCCGACGCCTCACCGGGCGCCGGGCCTGACTTGAGTAGTGCGCCGCCCCGCGCGGCGCACCGATCACGACGAACGAGGTACGGACTTCATGAACGACCACATTCACTCCGGCGACGAGCACGGAGAGCTTGGCGACGCCGAGTACTCGGAGTTCATGGAGCTCGCCGCCCACGAAGGCTTCGACCCCGAGGAGATCGAGGGCGCGATCGACGAGGCGGGCCACGGCCCGCTGCCCGTCCTCGCGGTCGTCGGCCGCCCCAATGTCGGCAAGTCGACCTTGGTGAACCGCATCATCGGCCGCCGCGAGGCCGTCGTCCAGGACAAGCCCGGAGTCACCCGCGACCGCGTCACCTACGAGGCCGAATGGGCCGGCCGCCGCTTCAAGGTGGTCGACACCGGCGGCTGGGAGCAGGACGTCCTCGGTCTCGACGCGTCCGTCGCCGCCCAGGCCGAGTACGCGATCGAGACCGCCGACGCGGTCGTCTTCGTCGTGGACTCCACCGTCGGCGCGACCGACACCGACGAGGCCGTCGTCAAGCTGCTGCGCCGCGCGGGCAAGCCCGTCGTGCTCTGCGCCAACAAGGTCGACGGCCAGAGCGGCGAGGCCGACGCCACCGCCCTCTGGTCCCTCGGGCTCGGCGAACCGCACCCGGTGTCCTCGCTGCACGGCCGGGGTACGGGCGACATGCTCGACGCCGTCCTCGAAGCGCTGCCCGAGGCCCCGGCGCAGACCTTCGGCGCGGCTGTCGGCGGCCCGCGCCGCGTCGCGCTGATCGGGCGTCCGAACGTCGGCAAGTCCTCGCTGCTCAACAAGGTCGCGGGCGAGGAGCGCGTCGTCGTCAACGAGGTCGCGGGCACCACCCGTGACCCGGTGGACGAGCTGATCGAACTCGGCGGCAAGGTCTGGAAGTTCGTGGACACCGCGGGCATCCGGCGCCGCGTCCACCTCCAGGAGGGCGCCGACTACTACGCCTCGCTCCGCACGGCCGCGGCCGTGGAGAAGGCCGAGGTCGCCGTCGTCCTGATCGACACCGGCGAGTCCATCAGCGTCCAGGACCAGCGCATCATCACCATGGCCGTCGACGCGGGCCGCGCCCTCGTCGTCGCCTTCAACAAGTGGGACACCCTCGACGAGGAGCGCCGCTACTACCTGGAGCGGGAGATCGAGACGGAGCTGGCGCAGATCGCCTGGGCGCCCCGCGTCAACGTCTCGGCCCGCACCGGCCGCCACATGGAGCGCCTGGTCCCGGCGATCGAGACCGCGCTGGAGGGCTGGGAGACCCGGGTGCCGACGGGCAGGCTCAACGCCTTCCTCGGCGAACTCGTCGCCGGCCACCCGCACCCGATCCGCGGCGGCAAGCAGCCGCGCATCCTGTTCGGTACGCAGGCGGGCACCCGGCCGCCCCGGTTCGTGCTCTTCGCGTCCGGCTTCATCGAGGCGGGCTACCGGCGGTTCGTGGAGCGCAGGCTCCGCGAGGAGTTCGGTTTCGAGGGCACGCCGATCCACATCTCGGTGCGGGTGCGGGAGAAGCGCGGCCGCAAGAAGTGACCGGCGGCGGATGACGTACGACGCCGGTGGGCCGGCGCGGATCCTGTCCGCGCCGGCCCACCGGCGTTCTCGCCCCGCACGTGTGCGGTGCCGTACGTCCCGGGCCCCGGCTCGTCCGGCCCGGGTGTGCCCGTTCCCCGTACGCGGGGTCAGTGGCCCCGTCGGGGTGCCGGGGGCAGGGCCATCTGCGGGCGGCCCGCCGGATACTGCCGGCCGCTTCCCCACGTCCCGGTGAACGAGGACGGGTCGGCGTGCGACGGCGACGCGTGCTTCCCCGTGCCGAAGGCCGTGAAGCCCAGGTTCTCCTCCCCGCTCCGGTCGAACGGCAGGGTCCTGAACGACCGCAGATACTCGGAGTACAGCGCGTCGAAGATCGGCGTGGCCGAATACCCGGACGCGTACCCGGCCGGAGGGTCCTGGGCCGGGCGCATCGCCGGGACCTGGGGCTGGTACTGCTGACGTGAACGGTCGTATGAGTGCACGTAGGTGCCAACGACCCCGTCCTCCGTCGGATGCGGCCCGACCGGCGAAAATGCTGGTCGCGAGGGGTGGGCGGGGACACCCCCGGCAGCGTGCCGGCCCGGTTCCCCGGGGAGCCGCGCCCCCGAGGGGGCGTGGGCGTCGTCCGTCACGTGCCGGCCAGCGGCATCGCCGCCGCGACCAGACGCCCGTCGGCCGCCGCCTTGTCCAGCGCGTCGCGCAGCAGGTCCTCGCGCGGCTGCTGGCCGATGACACCGACCGGCGCGGCGAAGACCAGGACCGTACGCGACTTGTTGGCGGCGGCCCGCCAGTCGGCGGTGACCTGGAGCGGCTGATGGGCCTGCCACCAGGCGACGGGGGTGCCGCCGCCCGTCCCCGGCTGGAGGATCGCGTGCAGCTGGCCCATGGCGAGCAGCACCGACCAGCCGGGCAGGGGGTCCGGGGCCCGGCTCAGATCGGCGACCGGCCGGAAGCCCTGCTCCGCCAGGAGCGGCAGGAACTCGTCCTCGTCACCGGCCGAACCGGGCCGGGCGATGGGACCGGTCGGCTCCACCACCAGCGCGGGGTGCAGCTGGTTGTCGATCAGGACCAGACCGCTGGTCACGCCGAGGACGGCCTGTTCGCCGCCCCCGCCGCCCGCCGCCCCGGGGTCGCCGCCGGTGATGCTGCGGACCGCGCCCTGGAGCTGGTCCTCGGCCACCTTGACGACCTGGGAGGGAATGCAGGTGGCGTGGGCGAAGGCCAGGACGGCGGTCTCCTCGCCGATGAACAGCACCGTGCTGGTGCGTTCGGTCTCGGAGTCGCCGGGGGTACGGCAGGAGGTGCAGTCGTAGCTGCCCGGGGAGTTCTCGCCGACGAGCAGGCGGTCGGCTTCTTCGTCGCCGATCTCGGCGCGTACGTCCTCGCTGACGTCGAGCATGCGCGGCACGGGTGGCTCCTCGAACTCGGTGCGTGGGCCGGGCTGTTCCCGGCTCGTAAAGAGACAACGGGCGACCCGTGGCCGGGGTCACGCGTGAGCCCGCACGAATCGACGGCCCCGGACCGTTCGCACGTACGGGTGACACCGCGGCCCCGCCCCCGCCGGACGCAGGCGGACAGAAGCTGTCCGCGACCGCTGACAGAATCGGCGCATGCTGGAGACCTCGGCCCGACTGCTGCGTCTGCTCTCCCTGTTGCAGGCCCACCGCGAGTGGTCCGGCCCCGAGCTGGCCGGACGCCTCGGGGTGAGCCCGCGCACCGTACGGCGCGACGTCGACCGGCTGCGCGAGCTGGGCTATCCGGTGAACGCCAGTCCCGGCACCGGCGGCGGCTACCGGCTCGGCGCCGGAGCCGAACTGCCGCCGCTCCTGCTGGACGACGAGGAGGCCGTCGCGGTCGCCGTCGGGCTGCGTACGGCGGCGGGCAACGGTATCGACGGCATCGGCGAGACGTCCGTCCGTGCGCTCGCCAAACTGGAACAGGTCCTGCCGGGACGGCTGCGCCGCCGGGTCGGCGCGCTCAACGCGTTCACCGTGCCCATGCTCCGGGGCGGCGGCCCGACCGTCGACGCGAGTCTGCTCACGGAACTCGCGAACCTCTGCCGGGACACCGAACGGCTGCGCTTCGACTACCGCGACCACGGCGGCGCCGCCAGCCGCCGTACCGTGGAACCGCACCGGCTGGTCTGCACCGAGCGCCGCTGGTATCTGGTCGCCTGGGACCTGGAGCGCGCCGACTGGCGTACGTTCCGGGCCGACCGCATCACGCCCAGGCCCCCGCACGGCCCCCGCTTCACGCCTCGCGAACCGCCCGCCGAGGACCTGGCCGCCTATGTCTCCGAAGGGGTCTCCACGAGGGCGTACCCGGCCGTGGCGGTCATCAGACTGCACGCCCCGGCGGCGGAGGCGGCCCGGCTGGTGTCACCGTCGGCCGGAGTGCTGGAGCCGCTGGACGAGCACAGCTGTCTGCTGCGCACCGGGGCGGGGAGCCTCGACGTCATGGTGGTCCATCTGATGCTCCTCGGCATCGACTTCGAGGTGGTCGAGCCCCCGGAGCTGACCGAGCGCCTGCGCACGGCACGGGACCGCCTTTCGCGGGCGCTGGGGGATGTTCCGTAACATCCGGGCGGTCTCCCGCCGGTCATCCGGAAGGTGTCGTACCGCCGATGTCGGTGCGGGGAAGAAGTGAATTCCCCATGCCGTGTCAAATACCGGACGGCCGCCGAACGGGGGAATTCGAGGTGCCGAAAATAAGGTGATCTTCGTGTTCTTCGAATTTCTTCCCCGTTACTCGGGGCGGGCGGGGAACCCCGGTCCGAAGGCGGGCGGGAGTGGCCGAACACGTGTCGTGATCCTGTGACGCACGTGTGACCGGCGTCGTACACAAGTGGGGGGAGACCGTGACCGGCCGTCCGGCGTCCGCCGGGTCCCGGTCACCGTCCGCCGTCGCCGCCCCGCCCCGTCCCCGCCGTCTCCCGCCGCCCGGCCCCGCCCCGCGGCCGGGCCCGGACGGCCCGGAGCGCCTACGCTGATCCGTATGGCATCGATACCGACACCCCCGGCCCAGCCCGACGACGCACCCGACTCCTATGTGGGCCTGGCCGCCCCCGAGGCCGAGCGGATCGCCCGCGAGCGCGGCTGGACCACCGTCAGGGCACTGCCGCCCGGCGCCATCATCACCCTGGAATTCCTCCAGGGGCGGCTGAACTTCGAGGTCGAGAACGACACCGTCGTCCGCTGCTGGGTCGGTTGACGGATCCGTACGGCCCCACGCCCGGCCCCGAGGGCCTGACGGCGTCCCCGCGACACGACCGTGGAGGGCCCCGGCGCACACGCGCCGGGGCCCTCCACCGTCACGACAGGGCCCGTGACCGGGCCGGGGTCAGCCGCCCGTGAGAGGCCGCGAGTGCGGCGGGCGGCGGCTGCCCGCCGGAGCCGCCGGAGTGCGCTCCGAGCGCGCCGTGGCGTGCGGCCGGGGCTGGGTGAGCTGCGCGCCGCCGGTGCGGCCGGCCGCACCGCACGCCGGGTGGGCCGTGTGGGCCGTCGAGAGGCTGGTGTCCTCGTCCTCCCGCGCGGGCAGCTGAGGGACCGTCACGGGCCAGGGCCCGCCGCCCGGAACCGGCTCCGCGGCCTCCGCGAGCCGGGCCCGCCACCGCTCGCGCAGCGCGAAGACGGCCGTCTCCGTACGGCCGATCAGCGGCTCGAACCACGGCAGGGCCAGCAGGATCAGCAGACCGGCGACCCAGCCCAGCAGGACGTCGCTCAGCCAGTGCGTGCCCAGATACACGGTCGTGGCGCCGACCCCGAGAGCCACCACCGCCGACCCGATCGACAGATAGCGCCTGGCCCGTGGGGTGGTGGCCAGATAGGCCAGGATTCCCCAGGTCACCACGGCGTTCGCGGTGTGCCCCGAGGGGAATATGTCGCCCCCGGCGAAGAGTTCGGCCGAGCCGATCTGCGTCGCGTAGTGCGGGCCGAGCCGTCCCAGACCGAGCTTCACCGCCCCCACCGTCACATTGAGCAGCAGCAGCGACGCGCCCAGCACCAGCAGCGGACGCAGCGTGTGCTGGCGCCAGGACCGCCAGCCCAGCCACGCGGCGATCATCACGGCGGTCGGGCCGCGCTGCCCGAGCACCACGAAGTAGTCCAGGAACGCGTGCAGTTGCTGCCACTGCTGGTACGGCCGGAACAGCATGATCTTCCAGTCGAGCGTCACCAGCCAGCTCGGGACGAGAACGGCGACGACGACGGCGAGATAGAACGCCAGGGTCCCGCCGAAGAGAGTCGCGCGGGTCCGGCTCATCCGCGGGATCTCTATCTTCGGCGGCTCCGGCTCCCGGTCCAGTCGGGCGAAGATGTCGGTACGCACCCGAAAGACGTTACAGCGAGTGAGCGACCGGCTCGGTCGTTCCCGTCTCTTTGTGATGACGATGTGATGTGGAGTGGGTCTCGGATCGCCTTTTTATCCGGGACCGTTCCGCAATTTCATCGGACCGGATGACCTATTGCCCGTGACGGGACTCCGGTAAGTGTCTTTGTGCGCAACAGAATTAGTTCACCGTGGCGTCGTCCCGAATTTTCCGGCCGCTTGACCGAGGCTTGACCCCGCGCGGACGCCCCCCGGCCGTCCGACGGCGGCCGGGGCGGGCCGGGCGCCGGCGTACGCCGAGGTGAGGTGGGCCACGTCGGCGGCCGGGGAACTCGCGTACGCTGTCCGCGCACTCGCCCGTCGATGCCGGGCCGCTCCGGGGGACCGCCACCGCCCCCGGCTGGTCCGCCGAGCGCGAGGGACTCACTGGGAGGTACACAGATGTCCGGGACCACCACGGCCGGAGCACGCGTGCGTGCCACCGTCGGCGGGGGTGGCCCCGGCGACGGCGTCAACCGCTGGGCCGTCCTGGTCGTCCTCTGCGTCAGTCTGCTGCTCGTCGCGCTCGACGCGACGGTGCTGCACGTCGCGATCCCCGCCGTCACCGAGGACCTGCGGCCCGGCGGCGTGGAACTGCTGTGGATCGTCGACGCCTACCCGCTGGTCTGCGCCGCGCTGCTGATCCTCTTCGGCACGCTCGGCGACCGGATCGGCCGCCGCCGGGTCCTGCTCATCGGCTACGGCATCTTCGGCCTGGCGTCGGTGGCCGCCGCCCTCGCCGAGTCGCCCGCCGTGCTGATCGCCGCCCGCGCCCTGCTGGGCGTCGGCGGGGCGATGATCATGCCCGCGACGCTCTCCATCCTCCGCGCCGTCTTCCCCGACCGCCGCGAGCGCGCCCTGGCGATCGGCGTCTGGACGGCGGTGGCCGCCGTCGGCGCCGCGACGGGCCCGGTCGTCGGCGGTTTCCTCGTCGAGCACTTCTGGTGGGGCTCGGTCTTCCTGATCAACGTGCCGCTGATGGCGGTGATCCTGCCCGTCGGGCGGTTCCTGCTCCCCGAGTCGAAGGGCCGCTGCGACGGCCCCTGGGACATGGTCGGCGCGCTGACGGCGGCGGCCGGGGTGCTCGGTGTCGTCCTCGGCGTGAAGCGCCTGGGCGCGGGCGCCTCGATGCTCGACGTGAAGACCTTCGGCCCGCTGCTCCTCGGGGCGGTGCTGGTCGGTCTCTTCGTACGGCGGCAGCGGAACCGCAAGCACCCGCTCATAGACGTCACGATGTTCGCCCGGCCCGCCTTCTCGACCTCCGTCGGCTGCATCGTCCTCGCCATGCTCGCCCTGGTCGGCCTCCAGCTGATCGCCGTCCAGTACCTCCAGCTGGTGCTCGGACTCACCCCGCTGGAGACCGGGCTGCGGCTGCTGCCGCTCACCTTCGCCGCCATGGCGGCCGGCGCCACCGGCTCGTACACCCTGCGCGCGATCGGTCCGCGCCGGATGGTCGCCTGCGGATTCGTCCTCACCGCGGGCGCCGTCCTGCTGCTCGTCATGATGGGCCAGCACGACCGGCCGGCGCTGCTGACCACGGCCTTCGTCCTGCTCGGCTTCGGCCTCCAGTCCACGCTCTTCGGCGCGTACGAGTCGATGCTCAGCGAGGCCCCGCCCGAACAGGCCGGGGGCGCCGCCGCCATCGGCGAGACGTCGTACCAGCTCGGCGCCGGTATGGGCATCGCGCTGCTCGGCAGTGTGATGAACGCGGCCTATGCTCCCGCCCTGGCGGCGGGCGCGGTCGACGGGGTGCCGGAGGCCGCGGGATCGGCCGCCGCCAACTCGCTGGGCGAGGCGTACCAGGTGGCCGACCGGCTGGGCGGTCCGGCGGGGGAGGCCCTGCGCAGCGCGGCGCGTCACTCCTTCGTGCACGGGCTGCATGTCACGCTCCTGGTCAGCGCCGCCCTGCTGCTGCTCGGCGCGCTGGCGGCGCTGCGCCTGCCCCGGGTGATGGACTGCGGCCCGGCGCCCGGTGGCGCGGGGGCCGACGCCGGGGCGGCCGGGACAACCCGGACAACCGCGACGACTTCGACGGCCGGAGCGGGAATGCCGTCGCCGCGCGACGGCGCCGGACCGGACGCGACCCCCGTCGGGGCCGCCGTCCCGGCCGGGCGGGGCCTCGCGCGCGGCGGGTCTGGACGGGCCCCGGGCCCACGCCGTAATGTCGGCGCCGAGCCTAACTAGCGCTGCTAGTTTTAACTGACGTCCGCGAGCCGCCGGAGGCAGTCCATGTCCGTACCCTCAGCCTCAACGCCGTCCTCGTCCCCGCCCTCCTCCTCGAAACGTCCGCCCTTCGACCCGTACGACCCCCTCGGCCTCGACGACCTGCTGGAACCCGAGGACCTGGCCGTCCGCGACACCATGCGCTCCTGGACCACCGACCGGGTCATGCCGCACATCGCCGACTGGTACGAGCGCGGCGAACTGCCCGGCATCCGTGAGCTGAGCCGCGAACTCGGCTCCCTCGGCGCGCTCGGCATGTCGCTCCAGGGGTACGGCTGCGCGGGGGCCAGCGCCGTCCAGTACGGGCTCGCCTGCCTGGAGCTGGAGGCCGCCGACTCCGGCATCCGCTCACTCGTCTCCGTCCAGGGCTCGCTGGCCATGTACGCGATCCACCGGTTCGGCTCCGAGGAGCAGAAGCAGCGGTGGCTGCCCGACATGGCGGCCGGCCGGACCATCGGCTGCTTCGGCCTCACCGAACCCGACCACGGCTCGGACCCGTCCGGCATGCGCACGTTCGCCAAGCGCGACGGCACCGACTGGGTGCTCAACGGCCGCAAGATGTGGATCACCAACGGCTCGGTCGCGGGCGTGGCCGTCGTCTGGGCGCGGACGGACGACGGCATCCGCGGCTTCCTCGTCCCGGCCGGCAGCCCCGGCTTCTCCGCGCCCGAGATCAAGCACAAGTGGTCGCTGCGCGCCTCGGTCACCAGCGAACTGGTCATGGACGACGTACGGCTCCCGGCCGACGCCGTACTCCCCGAGGTCACCGGACTGCGCGGACCGCTCAGCTGTCTGAGCCATGCCCGTTACGGGATCGTCTGGGGCTCGATGGGCGCGGCACGCGCCAGTTTCGAGTCGGCGCTGGACTACGCGCGGACCCGGGAACAGTTCGGCCGGCCGATCGGCGGCTTCCAGCTCACCCAGGCCAAGCTCGCCGACATGGCGCTCGAACTGCACAAGGGGATTCTGCTCGCGCACCATCTCGGCCGGCGCCTGGACGCGGGCAGGCTCCTGCCCGAGCAGGTCAGCTTCGGCAAGCTCAACAATGTGCGGGAGGCCATCGAGATCTGCCGCACGGCCCGCACGATCCTCGGGGCCAACGGGATCTCGCTCGAATATCCCGTGATGCGGCACGCGACCAATCTGGAATCGGTGCTCACCTACGAGGGCACCGTGGAAATGCACCAGTTGGTACTGGGCAAGGCACTCACCGGTCAGGATGCGTTCCGGTGACCGGGAGTGACCCGGTGAGCGCCCTGCTCAGCTCTGGTTGAAAAAACCGTCCCGGGTGTGAGACTGCGGCTCCCCGTTGACGATCTCGGTGTCGGCGGGGGTCAGCAGGAACACACGGGTGGCGATCCGCTCGATCGAACCCCGGAGACCGAAGATCAGTCCGGCGGCGAAATCGACGACGCGCTTGGCGTCGGCGGGCTCCATGGCGGTGAGGTTCAGGATGACCGGGACGCCCTCGCGGAACAGCTCGCCGATGCCGCGCGCGTCCCGGAAGCTCTCGGGCGAGACGGTGGCGATCCTGCGTTCCTGGTCGGGGACGGGCTCGGCGGCGATCCGCACCCGCGGGTCGGTCGTCCAGCTGTCGCCGTTCTCGGCACCCTCGGAGTAATCGTCGTCGTAGTAACGCTCGTCGTTGTCCTCGACGAGGCCCAGCCAGGCACTCGCCTTGCGCACCGATCCCATGGACGCCTCCTTTCACCGCGGTCGCTTGTGGTTCCGCATCCCTATGGTTGTCCATGATGCGGAGTGCGCGCCAAGTGGATTGTCGCCGCGCATGGCATTCGTGACGTTACTGGTGCAGAAGATATGGCGATTCGTCAGGCTTCGTACCGCGTACGGGTACTGACGAAGTGAAAATATGAACGTCCGGCCGTACGGGTGACGATGGCGGACATACGGGTGAACCGGTCCGGTCGATACCATGCGCGGCACATCGTCGGGCGGCATCTGGGGGAGCGTCGTGTTCGGAATCGTGAGGCCCTGCGGTCATCGGCTCCCGGAAGGGCTCAGGACCGAGTGGACGGCTCATCTGTGCGGGCTCTGCCTGGCACTTCGCTCGGACCACGGACAGCTCTCCCGCATCGTCACCAACTATGACGGCCTCATCGTCTCCGTGCTGACGGAGGCTCAGGCCGGGTGCGACACCGGACGGCGTCGCACAGCAGGCCCCTGCCCACTTCGCGGCATGCGAACCGCCCCGGTCGCGAAAGGTGAGGGAGCGCGTCTCGCCGCGGCCGTCTCGCTGGTGCTCGCCTCGGCGAAAGTACGGGACCACGTCGCCGACGGGGACGGGCTGTTGAGGCGGCGGCCGGTGGCGCTCGCCGCGCGCCGGATAGCCGGCGGCTGGGACCGCGCGGGCGCGCGCACCGGCGCCGAGCTGGGCTTCGACACGGCCGTGCTGGTCGACGCGGTCGACCGGCAGCCCGGCGTCGAGGCGCTCGCCGGACCGGGCACCCCGCTGCTCACCGTCACCGAGCCGACCGAGACGGCGACGGCCGCCGCCTTCGCGCACACCGCCGTTCTCGCCGGCCGGCCGGGCAACGCGGTGCCGCTCGCCGAGGCGGGCCGGCTCTTCGGGCGGCTCGCCCATCTGCTGGACGCCGTGGAGGACCAGGAGGCCGACGCCGCGTCAGATGCCTGGAACCCGCTCACCGCCACCGGAACCTCACGCGCCGAGGCCCGCCGGCTCGCGGACGACGCGCTGCACGGCATCCGGCTCGCGCTGCGCGACGCGGAGTTCGTCGACGACAAGCTGGCGCACGTGCTGCTGGCGCACGAACTGCGCACCTCCGTGGACCGCGCCTTCGGGACGTCCTCGTGCGCGCACCAGGGGCAGGCGAACGTGCAGGGCGGCAATCCGTACGGAGGCGGGCAGGGCGGCAATCCGTACGCGAACAATCCGTACGGGGGCGGCCAGGGCGGAGGGCAGGGCGGGAGTCCGTACGGCGGGGGCAGTCCCCACGGCGGCGGGCATCCGGGCGGGGCCGGTGGCTCGGGTGGTCCCGGTGGTCCCGGTGGTCCCGGTGGTCCCGGTGGTGGTCCCGGCCCGCTGCCGGGGCCGTCCCGGCCGGAGCGGCGCGGCTTCTGGGCCGGCTGCGCGGTGGCGATCGGGCTGTGCTGCACCTGTCAGCTCTGCTGCGCCGAGCAGTACGAGGGCCCGTGGTCGCGCAAGAAGCGTGAGGGCTGCTGCCGGGACTGTGACTGCGACTGCGATTGCTGCGGTTGCGACTGCTGAAGCGGCGGCTGTCGAGACGTGACTACTGAGGTGTGACTACTGCGGTTGCGCCTATTGAGGCTGCTGGGACCCGTCCGGTGGCTCCGTATCCATAGTCCGCCAACCCGGAAGGTCGAATTCCGGCCGTGCCCGGTGTGTGGCGGAGAGGTGAGGGCGGTGTGACGTGGGCCGTCCCCGCCGGTGCCGGGCCCTCGGCCGAGGGCCGGAGGGCGCCGCCGGGCCGTTTTCCCGCGTACGGCGCGAGCTTCGCCGTACGCGTCGGGAACACCGGGAAACGGGAGGCGCGGGCGCCGGCCCGGCGGTGAACCGGCCCTGACCCCCGGGGCGGTCCGGAGTGCGTGGGCCGGCCCGCCGACGAGTCCCGCCGGGGCGTTTCCCGCGACGTGATCAGCGGGTTGACCAGTCGCCGGGTCCGTTCCCCCGGTCCGGCCGTGCCCGCCGGGAGCGGCGGACGGTCGCGTGTCCCCGCCACCTTCCGCTCGTCGGCCGTCGCCCTCCGGCGCCGTCCGCGCCTTCGCCGCGTCTGCCGCCCGTCCCCCTCTTTCAGGAGCCGGTGAGGTGTCCTCGCGCGCGCTCCCGGCGTACTTCCGTTGCGCTTCCCGCGCGCTCCCGGCGGGGGAGCGGAACGTCATCTTCCGTCGTGTTTGGACGAGTTCGGAGTGGCGCCGGTCTGTCGCCCGTGGAGCGGGGTTGTCCCATTATGTGGGCGGCGCGCGACAGTGCACGGCAACGGCGATTTTCAGACGTTCAACGGCGTTTCGGCCGGTGGAGTGGCCTAAAAGCGCCCTTGCGCTGGCGGATTGCTCATCCAATACTCCCTCAGAGCGCTTGTCAGGGGCACGGCATATCCGGAATGCGGACGCCTTCTGACTGCGCCTCACGGGCCAGACCACCCCAATCGGGCCCCAGATTCCTTCGGAGGAACACACGTGAGGATCAAGCGCACCACCCCCCGCAGTGGTATAGCGAGACGTACGCGTCTGCTCGCCATCACCACTGGTCTCGTCGCCGCCGCGGCCATCGCCGTCCCCACGGCGAACGCCAACACGGCCGGGACCTTCAGTGCGGCCCAGCTCACGGCGGCGAGCGACGCCATCCTGGGTGCCGACGTGGCAGGCACCGCCTGGTACGTCGACAAGACGACGAACGCTCTCGTCGTCGAGGCGGACTCCACCGTCAGCAAGGCGGAGATCGCCGAGATCAAGCGTGAGGCGGGCGCCAACGCCGGCGCCGTCCAGATCAAGCGCACCTCGGGCAAGCTCTCGAAGCTTCTCTCCGGCGGCGACGCGATCTACTCGCCCACCGGCCGCTGCTCCGCCGGCTTCAACGTCCGCAGCGGCAGCACCGACTACTTCCTGACCGCCGGTCACTGCACCGAGGGCAACCCGAGCTGGTACACCAACTCGGCGCGCACCACCCTCATCGGCCCGACGGCGGGCTCCAGCTTCCCGGGCAACGACTACGGCATCGTGCGTTACTCCAACGCCTCGGTCTCGCGTCCCGGCACCGTCGGCAGCATCGACATCACCAGCGCGGCCAACGCCACGGTGGGCATGTCGGTGACCCGTCGCGGCTCCACGACCGGCACCCACAGCGGCTCGGTCCAGGGCCTCAACGCCACGGTCAACTACGGTGGCGGCGACGTCGTCTCCGGTCTGATCCGCACCAACGTCTGCGCCGAGCCCGGCGACAGCGGCGGCCCGCTGTACTCCGGCAGCCGCGCCATCGGCCTCACCTCGGGCGGCAGCGGCAACTGCTCCTCCGGCGGTACGACGTACTTCCAGCCCGTCGTCGAGGCGCTGAACGCGTACGGCGTCAGCATCACCTGAGCACCGCCCCCGCCCACGGCACGCCGGTCGGCCACCGGCTGAGCCGTAGCAGAGGTTGAACGAGTCCCCGCCCGTGAGCTCCGGGCGGGGACTCGACGCGTTTCCGGGGCCCGGCCGCCCCGGCCACCCTCCCGTTCGGGCCCGGACGCCCCTGCCGTCCGGCCCCGAACCTGTCGCCCGTCCCGGCGTGGACCCTCGCCTGTCCGACCCCGAGCCCTCGGTTGTCCGGCCCCGAACTCCCCGCCTGTCCAACCCCGAGCCCTCGGTTGTCCGGCCCCGAACTCCCCGACCCGGGGGTCGATTTCAAGACAGGACTAGTCCTCACCCGCTGCTGAAACAGTGATTGCAGTGAGTGTTTACGAATGGAACGGCTCGGCTCTGACCTCCCCACGTGGACGGGTCGGGAGGGAAATGAACCCGTCGTGTGCACGTCCAGAAGTCGGCCTTGTGGGTTACTGGCGAGTTTAGGAATAGTGGGCGCCTCGTCCTCCACGTCATCGCACCCCACATGCGACGACGTGGCCCCCACAGGAGGTATCAGTTGAAGCACCGACGTATTTCCAGGAAGCGCGCGGCGATCGCGGGAAGCGCCGTTACCGCCATGGTGGCGGCGGGGATTTCCTTCCAGACCGCAAACGCCAGCGAGGGCTCCCCCGCGCCGGAGGCGAAGACGCTGTCGGCGCCGGCGGCCGGAAAGCTCGCATCCACGCTCGTGGGTGAACTCGGCGGCGCGGCGGCCGGTTCGTACTACGACGCCGAGACCAAGGCCCTGGTCGTCAACGTCGTCGGCGCGAAGGCCGCCGAGACCGTGCGCGAGGCCGGCGCGCGGGCGAAGGTCGTGACGTACTCCCTCGCCGAGCTGAAGGACGCCCGCGGCTCCCTCACGGGCAAGGCGAGCACCCCCGGCACGGCCGTGGCCGTCGACCCGGTCTCCAACAAGGTCGTCGTCACGGCGGACAGCACGGTCAAGGGCGCCGCGCTCGACCGCCTCACCAAGACCGTCGCGAAGCTCGGCGACAAGGCCGAACTGAAGAAGACCAGCGGTGAGTTCACGAAGTTCATCGCGGGCGGCGAGGCCATCCACTCCGGCGGCGGTCGCTGCTCGCTCGGGTTCAACGTGACGGTGGGCGGCGCGCCGCACTTCATCACGGCGGGCCACTGCGGCACGGCGGGCAGCTCGTGGTCCGACTCCGCGGGCGGCGCCGAGGTCGGCTCCATGGTCGACTCGCAGTTCCCGGGCAACGACTTCGCCCTGGTCGAGTACACCGGTGCGGCGGACGCCCCGAGCGCCGTCGACCTGTACGACGGCACCACGCAGGAGATCACGGAGGCCGGTGACGCCACCGTCGGCCAGACCGTCTCGCGCAGCGGCTCCACCACACAGGTGCACGACGGTGAGGTGACCGCGCTCGACGCCACCGTGGACTACGGAGGCGGCGACGTGGTCGAGGGGCTCATCCAGACCACGGTCTGCGCCGAGCCCGGCGACAGCGGCGGCTCGCTCTTCTCGGGCACCACCGCGCTCGGTCTGACCTCGGGCGGCAGCGGTGACTGCACCTCGGGCGGCGAGACGTTCTTCCAGCCGGTGCCGGAGGCACTCTCGGCGTTCGGCGCCCAGATCGGCTGACCGACCGGCCGTAGCACCACACGGAACACGAGCCCGGCCCGCCGGAAACGGCGGGCCGGGCTTTCGGTGTGCGCGGGGGCGGAGACGGATCGGCCGCAGGGCTTGGACGGCCGGGGCTACCCCGCCAGCCGGAGAACCGCCGTCACGTACAGCGTGACGGCCACGGCGAGGAGCAGGAAGCTGATCACGGTACGGGCCGTGAGGCGCCCGCGCGGCGCACCGTCCACGAAGGCGCGCGCGGCCGGGCTGACGCGCGGCGCCGCGTCGTCGCTGGCGGGTACTCGCCGGAGCGCGCGCTCCAGCGCGCGCCGGCTCCTGTCGCTGGTGAGCCCCAGACGCACGCCTTCCCGGTCGCGTACGACCAGCATGTGATGGACACGTCCGTAACTGAAGCCGATGTGCAGCCGCACGCTCGTGAGGTGCCGGAGGTCCACGGTCCGCTCGCCGGTGAGGGTGCGGGCGGTCACCTCGGACATCGTGCAGCGGATCAGCCGCCACTCCCGGCACAGCTCTTGCAGCAGGAACAAGCCGATGATCCCCCCGGCGAAGCCGCAGACCAGGATCGCGCCGGGTGGTACCAGGTCCGCCGCCGCCAGCGGCCGGACGAGGAACGGGGACAGGATCAGGACGGCGACCAGCGCACCCGCCACTCGTGCGCGGGTGCGTGCCACCGCCGGGGAGGTCGCCACCTCAGGGTTCGAGCCGGCGCGGACCGGCTGTCCGGCGCGCCCGGCGCGCGGCCAGCAGACCCGGGTCGGCACGCATGTGGGGCGGCACGACGAACTTCGGCGCGTTGAACAGGACGACACCGACCTCCGCCAGCAGGCAGAGGAGGACGACAAGCAACGCGACGGCGAAGCCCACGCCCACCGGGCCGTCCAGCCCCACGTCGGTGGCTCCGATCAGGAACAGAGCGGTGATGCCCCAGAGCGAGGCGGTGGTGAGCGCGAGGGAACGGACCTCGCCCCGCTTGACCTCCGCGCCGAACGGCAGGAACGCGAACGTGTCCACGAAGTGGCCGACCAGCCCCGGATCACGCCACAGCTGTGCCACCCGCCAGGTCATGAAGCCGGACCCGGCCAAGAAGAAGAATCCGATGAAGTACGCCACCACGTGTTCCTTCCAGCGTTCTCTGGCCTCCCTCCTGCCTTCCGGGGGGAGGAAGCTGCCGGGCGGGCTCCGAGGCTATTACACGGCCCCCGGCGCCCACCCGGCACCCTTCAGACGTCCGGCTGTCAGCCGAACCAGCCCTTCATTTCCTTCCATCCCTTCGACATCGCGTTGTTGATGGTGCCCGTCGACATGATTCCCACGACGGCTCCGCCCGCCGCGCCTATCGCTCCACCGATGACGGTTCCCACGCCGGGTGCTATCGCCGTTCCGATCGTCGCTCCGAGAGTGGCTCCCACCTTGGTGGCGCCGAGCACCACGGCGGTGTTGACCGCCGTCTCCGCGACCGTCAGCGGGATGTCGCCGCCGGTGGACTGGTAGTTGGAGTAGCCGGTGAAGGCGATGCCTCCGACGAGCAGTCCGCGGCCGGCGAACTGCATCGCCTTGCTGCTTCCGATCGAGCCCACCCGGGCGACACCGGGGTGGGTCCTCTTGGCCTTCAGGATCTGAGCCGACTGACGGTTCGAGCGCATGTCCGCCTTGGCCTTCGCCGTCAGCCCGCCCGCCTTGCTGAACCCCTCCTGGATGTAGGCGCCCGAGGTCATCAGCCCGTTGCCGGCGTTGCAGAGGTAGTTCCAGTCGGACTCGATCCCGCAGTTGGCCGAGAAGGACACCAGCGGTACGGGATCGGGACCCAGCAGGAGCGGGGGCTGGGACGGCGGTCCGTGGACGGGACCGCCGCATGCGGCCAGGGGAGGCACGCCGCAGCTCGGAGGCCCGTAGCCGCCACCGCCCACGCCGTAGTTGCCGCCTCCGCCTCCGCCGCCGCCACCGCTGCTGCCTCCGCCTCCGCCTCCGCCTCCGCCTCCGCCTCCGCCTCCGCCGCCACCCTGGTACTCCGGGCACTGCGGGTTGTTCAGGCTGGGACACGGAGCACCGCCTCCGCCACCACCGCCCGAACCGGGAATGCCCCCGTGACACTCGATGAGGCCCTGAAGGCACTCGGGGACCGCTTCACCCGTCGGGTCGGCGAAGGTCGTGGGGTTGTTGTTGGCGTACGCGTATCCGTTGAGGGACTGGCCCTGTCCGGTGCTGAGTTTCGGATCGGCACTGATGAACTGGCCGATTCCGGGGTCGTACTCACGGGCGTCGGCGTGTGTGAGCCCGGTGTTGGTGTCGTTGGTCTTGCCGAGGAATCCCTTGTCGTTCGGCCACGCCCCACCGGTGTTCGTGCCGCGCTCGGCACCGAACGGTGTCGTCCGGCGCTTCACGAATGTCTGCGAACTGTCCGAGGACACCGCCAGGCTCTGGGTCCCCTGATGGTCACCGGCGAGATAGGAGAGCTTGTTGGCACCCGACTCGTTGCTCCGGACGGCGATGCTCAGGGTGCCCGAGGAGTAGGTGCGCTGCGCCCAGGTGGTGCCGTTGGCCTTCAGATGAAGCTCGGTGTTGCCCGTGTACAGGACGCGTTCGCCGTTCTCGGTGCTCCGTATCAGGAGTGTGCCGTCCGCGTCGTAGAGGTAGTCGGTCGTGTCGCCGTCCTCCGTCAGCTGGGCGAGCCGCCCCTCGGACGACCAGACAAGCTCCTGCGACTCCTCGGGGCCCGGCCGGGTGAGGGTGTTGCCGGAGGCGTCATAGGTGTAGCCGGTCTCCGGTGCCGTGCAGTCGGCGCTTGTGCTCGTGCCCGACAGGACGTGCGGGCGGCCCTCCTCGTAGCAGTAGGTGGTGGCGGTGTTGCCCGTCGACGCGTGCCGGGTCTCGGTGGTCCGCTGGCCGCCCTGGTTGTACGTGTAGTCGGTCCAGTACGGGGCGGGGCCGGCCAGGCTGCCCGCGCTCGGCGCGGCGGAGCAGTCCTGTGACGACGGCGTCCAGGCGCTCTTGAGGCGGCGGTTGCCGTCGTAGGTGAAGCACTGTGTCTCACCCGCGCCGGCGGTCCCGAGAGCGGTCGGGTCGGCGATGGCCGTGATGTTGCCGGCCTGGTCGAAGGTGTAGTTGAGGTCCATCAGCATGTACGGGTGGGTCTGGTCCGTGACATGGCTGCGGGTGAGGCGGCCGGTGCCCTCTTCGAAGGTGTTGGTGACGTAGACCTTCTTGGCGGCCTCGGTGTTCGTCGTGCCCAGCGTGTACTGCTGGGCGCGGCCGAGGGCGGAATAGTCGGCGCCGAGCAGATAGCCCGTGCTGCCGGTGATCGAGGTGACCTGGCCGAGCGGGGTGTAACCGTAGTCGATGATCTCGGACGGCAGACCGCCGAGCGCCGGTTCCACGTTGTTGCCCAGCGTGCCGTCGGGACGGTAGGAGCTGGAGAACGAGACCGTGGCCGGAGCGCCCGCCACGACCAGCGGATCGGTGTCGGGCAGGGTGAGGGTGGTGGCCGTCGGACGGTCCAGGGTGTCGTAGCCGGTCACGGCCTTGGTGTACGCCTTGCCCGTCTTGCCCCCCACGTAGCGGGTGTTGGCGGCGGGCAGGCCCTTCAGGACGGAGTCGTAGGTGTACGCGGTCAGCTGGTGGGCGTTGTCCTGGACCCCGTCCCATGTACCGGTCGTCCGCCCGATCTCGTCATGGGCGGTGAGGATGCTCCTGCCCCGCGAATCCGTGCTCTTCGTGAGCTGGTCGAGAACGTCGTACCCCATCGTGGACGTCCCCTTGTCGGGGTCGTTGACGACGGTCTGCCGGCCGAAGAGGTCGAATCCATAACTCCATTCGGCTTCGTCCGGCCCGGTGACGGCGCGTTTCTTGTCGTCCAGCGTGTGCTGGAACTTCGTGGCGCTGTAAGCGACACCGAGACCGCCGCCGAACTGGGCGTCGGCCGGGCTCGGACCCGCGTACTCGCGCTGCTCGACATCCCGGCCCCGGGCGTCGGTGAGCGTCCGGGTCGCCGTGCCGCCCTGCTGTGCGGTGGTCGCCGTCGAATCGCCCGTGTACGAGGTCGTGGTCGTCCACTTCGGTACGCCGTACACGAGCAGTTCGCTCGACGTGGCGCGCTCGGCACCGTCGAAGACCGTCTCGGTCTGCTTCGGCGCTTCCCCGTACTCGGCCCGGGTGTAGACCGCGTTCGGCGCGGAGGCGCTGTCGAAGATCTCCTCGTGCTTCTCGTAGGCCAGGCCGCGTGAGTCGTAGCGGGTGTCGGTGAGGACCCGTCCGCCCTCCGGGCTCGGCGCCTGTACCTGGAGAGGCCGCAGCAGCGAGTCGTAGAGGGTGTAGGTGGTGTTGTACGACTCTCCGTCGGCCTTGAGCGATGCCGAGGACTGCGACGACTGCGTGGTGGCGCTGAGGCTGTAGCCGAACTTCTGGGTCGGGCCGTAGCCGGCCGCGCGGTTGCGGTTGGGCCGCCACACGTCGGTCAGCCGGCCGAGGGCGTCGTACGCGAACTCCGTCTTCTTGAGATTCGCGTCGTAGGTCCGCAGGTCGAGGCCGCGGCGCGGGTCGATGAACGAGGTGAGCGTGTGTCCCTTCGGATTGGTGACGACCTTCCGGGTCAGGGGGCCCGAAGCGGAGGGCGTGTAGGCGGTCGCCGTGACGCGGTCCAGTGCGTCCGACAGGGAAGTGGGGCGCCCCAGCGTGTCGTAGCCGGTGCTGTCCACCTTCTGCCAGGCCGGAACGGTGGAGCTGTAGCTCTTGGCCCGGCCGGTCCAGGTCCTGAGCCCCTTCGTCGGCTGCATGGCCGGGGACCAGGTGGCGTCGTCGTAGGCCGTGGCGGTGTCGGAGAGGACGTCGCCGCGGGTGGCCGTGGTGGCCGGCAGGATCAGCGCGGTGTCGGCCACGGCGCAGTCCCTGGCGACCACACGCTCGCGGGAGACCTGGCTGATCAGTCCGAGGCCGATGTTGCGTGCGTACCAGGTGCGGGTGCAGGTCTCGTCGCCGGTCCTGGCGTCGTCGCCGCGGTCCGCCGACTGATGGACCATGCCGAAGCTGTCGTAGCTCTTCTCGACCGTACGGGACCTCCAGGTGCCCGGCACGGTCAGATAGGTGTGGGTGGTCTCCTTCGCGGGCTGCACGAAGCGGGCGACGTGATCGCCGGCGCCGGGTATGTCCTGCCGGGCGGTCTCCGACGACCAGGGCTCACTCGAAGTGGCGCTGACGGCGGTGGAACCGCTGTAGGTGACTTTCTCGCGCAGATGGCCCGCGTACTGGTCACTGTCCTTGAGCGTGGCCAGGCCCAGGGCCGGCGAGGTGAGAGGAGCGACGTTCACCGAGCGCGTGGTGCCGTCCTCCAGCCGGTCGCCGTCCATGCCCTGCATGTAGAGAGAGACGGTCCTGGAGCGGGTGGTGTCGAGTGCGCCCTTGTGGACGGTGACCTGACGGTAGCCGCGCCAGTCGGACCAGGTCCGTTCGTCCGCCGGGATGAAGGGGTCGTCGCTGTAGTTCCACGCGGCGCCGCTGTAGCTGTAGGCGTGCTCGACGGCGTCGTTCTGGCCCGCCGGGTCGGAGACGTTCACGGCGAGCACACGGTACTTCTGGAACCAGTCCACGGACGCGTTCTCGGCGCCGTTGATGTTCCAGTACAGGGGGTAGCAGCTACGTGTGTTGGTGTCCTCGGGGGCGCCGATCACCGCGCTGCGCACGCACTCCGGCGAGGACATGGTCACGGTGGTGATCGCCCCGGTCTCCGAGGTGACGGTCGAGATACGCGGGCGGGTCAGCGGCAGGATGTCGTCCGTGCCGTCCACCCGGTTCGGGCGCATGTGGTAGGTGAACGCGATCGGGTTCATCGCGATATCGGTGCCCGCTTTGCCGGTCCGCCTGATCGACTTCAGGGTGAGCACCTGGTCGGAGGTGTCACCGATGTCCCCGCCGTCCAGGTACTGCTGGTCCAGCGCCCAGGAGTCCACCGCGTCGAACGTGTTCGACGCGGCGTTCCAGGAGAAGGTGTCGACGGACGTCATCCGCTTGCGGGAGAAGAAGGACGGACCCACGGCCAGACAGTCGTCGTCGCCGCTGGAACAGATCGCGTCGAAGGGGACGTCCGGCCAGTTGTCGGCGGTGTCCTCGGTCAGCGACGAGCAGTCCGCCGCCGTGCACCGTTCGGCGTAGCCGAAGACGGCCTTGGCGTCCGCGTCGTCGGTGAACAGCGCTCCCTCGCGCAGACCGTACTTGATCTCTTTGAGGTAACCGCCGCGTGTGTAGGCGGCGTTGGCTGTGGACGCCTTGTTCTTCCTGTAGTGGTTTCCTTCCTTCGCGTACCAGTACGTGGCCGCGTTGCCGGACGTGTCCTCGACGTAGTCGAGGTTCCAGCGCCATGCCTGGGTGAGTGAACGGTCGGCGAAGGCGGCGCCGCCGGAATATCCGGGCTCGCCGGAGTCGTCGCCGAAGACCGGGACGGTCCAGGTGGAGTTGGTGCGCTGGGTGGTGGCACCGTCGAGCTTGTCGAGACCGAAGACGTACGTGGTGCCGTCACCGGTGACGACGGTCCAGTGCTCGCCGTTGTCGTCACCGTTGTCCGCGCCGGTGGATCGGGTGACGGTGGACGCGTCGTCGTTCTCCAGCCGCCACTTGCCGCTGGTCTCGTCCTTGACCAGCAGGGACGAGGTGCCGTTGAGGACCAGTCTGGCGTTGTCGTACTTCCAGCACTGGTCGTGGATGTCCTCGTGGCCGTCGTCGTCGCAACCGCCGTAGGCGCGCTCGATGAAGGACTCGCTCACCGCGAAGCCCTCGCCGACCGAGGTGCCCTGGTTGTTGCTGGCGGCGGTGCGGCCGTCGACACTCCCAGAGCTGTAGGCGAGGGAGAGCGGCGGGGACGGCCCGGCCGCCGCGGGCGGCATGGTGAAGTCGTAGTTCCAGGTGAACGAGCCGGAGCTGCCCCCCGCTTCCCAGGACGCCGATTCGGCGAGGTCGGTGGCCGAGTAGTCGCCGCTCCCGTTGGGTGCCTGACCCTCGCCCGCACCGGTGGCGGTGAGGGCGAGGACGGTCATGTCGGAGGCACCGGACGTGCGCTGCGTTGCCGCTGAGCCGTCGGCGGGGAACGAAACCGGTGCGGTCACCGTCTGCTCGGCGGTGTTGTTCCGGGAGGCGAGGGGGGTCTGCTCGCGGCACTCGGCCCTGGCGGGGGTGGACAGTGCGCAGGCGGGCAGCCGCACCAGGCGCAGCCGTTGCGCCCAGCCGCCGCCTATCGCACCGGCCAGGTTCTGGTAACCGATGCGGACGTCCGCCCGTCCGGCGGCGTCGGCGTTCGCCGTGAACAGCACGCCGGTGATCCCGGCCGCGTCGGAGGCGGCCCTGTCGAGGACCGTGAACCGCATCTCGGTTCCCGCCGGGACAGCGGCCTTTCCGCTCGGGGGCAGGACGGTGAGAGGCAGCCCACCGGGTGTCGCCTCGGCGGGATCCGAGCGGTGCGGCCTGAGGGTCGCGGAGCCCTTCTTCGGCCAGGCGGACCGCTGTTCCTCCGCGG
Organism: Streptomyces sp. NBC_01498; assembly: GCF_036327775.1. Lineage (NCBI taxonomy): Bacteria > Bacillati > Actinomycetota > Actinomycetes > Kitasatosporales > Streptomycetaceae > Streptomyces > Streptomyces sp. NBC_01498. The sequence continues at coordinate 5,957,855 of NZ_CP109598.1, forward strand.
CCCTGGCCGCTTGCCCGGCATTGGCCTTCTTGTCACGGGCGACCTGGGCACGCGCCTTCTTCGCGCCCGGGTCCGTCACCTCCCTGACCTTGCTCACCCGCTGGTCGGGCAGGTCGGGGCGGCCGAGTCCGCCTCCTGCGGCCTGCGCGACCGGGGACAGTCCGAACGGGACTGCCAGGGAGAGCGACACCACCGTGACCAGCGACCGGGTGCGGTGCCGCCGTACTCCGTCGCCCACGGACCTCGCCATGCTCAGCGATCTCGCTCTGATTTTGCGCCAGGACATGCTTGTCCTTCCCCCAGCTGATTGGTTGACGGGCCGGGCGCCCCGGAGGGAGCCCGGCCGGTCCGATCGGAGCGAAGGACGGGCCGCGATGATGACCGCGACCCGTCCGATTCGGGCTCAGTCCCCGATGTGGGTGTCTATCTGGTCCGAACTGGCCACCGCGCCGGCGAAGAGGCGGATGTCCGAGATCCGGGAGGGCAGATGATGGCTCCATATCCCGGAGTAGCCCTTGCCGGCCGCGAAGTCGCCCGAGCCGATGGCCGCGGTGAACGCCTTCGCGTCACCGTTCTGGTTGTGGCCCAGGTACAGGCGGATGGTTCCGGACGCGGAGTCGTAGGCACCGGTGAGCCGCACCGGGCTGTCGAGCACCGCGACCTCGTCGGAGACGACAGAACTGAAGCTGTTCTGCACCCTGTTGTGACTTCCGAAGTGCCATTTGCCCACCGGTACGGTGCGCTCCTCGAAGGTGGTCTCGTCGATCACGGTGTCCATGCCCGTGACCTGGTACCACAGCCCCCAGTGCAGACCGTCCGAGCTTGCCTGGCTGAGCACACCGCCGACGTAGCCGACACCCTTCGCCGCCAGTTTCGCTTCGTCCAGTGCCACCGTCGTCGTCACGGTGAACGCCCCGGTTCCGTCCACCAGCGGCCCGGTGATCCGGGCGGCGTCATCCACGCCGTCCACGATCAGGTCTCCGTCGCCGAACGTGGCGCCGCCTTCCAGCGTCAGGCTCTTGCCGTAGCCGGAGGTCGAGTCGGCGATGGTGGTGCCGCTGCCCTGGGAGGCCTGCCAGTCGGCGACCAGTTCCAGTCCCGCATAGCTCTGGGAGGTCAGGAGCTTTGATTCGTCGGCCACCTCGGTCGGGGTCAAGGACCGCTGCCATACGGCTACTTCGTCGATGGACCCCTTGAAATGGTTGATGTAGCTGTCGGCATAGATCGTGCGTCCGATCTCCAGACTGCCGGAGGAGGCGGCCCAGGAGGTTCCGGCGTCCGTGGAGGCGACCAGGTCGCCGTTCAGATACAGGTGCACCTTCTTGGCGGCCGCGTCGTGCACACCTGTCACATGGGTCCAGACACCCCTGGGGTGGTAACTGGTGATCGACGCCGAACGGGACCAGGCGCCTTCCGTGGAGTAGGCGCGAAAGCTCCACAGTCCGCCGCTGTAGGACAGGGCGAACGGGCTGTGCTTCTGTGTCCACGGGCCGGCCGTGCCGGGCGTCTGGCTGAGTACCGAGACGGTGCCGTTGACCGAGGGATCCAGCCATACCCATGCGGAGACCGTGTACGAGGACCTGGTTTCGAGGACGGACCCGGCCGTCGAGGCATGGCCGGTGATGCCGTCGAGCGCCATCCCCTTGTCCACGACGGGGGTGGCCAGCGGCTCGCCGCCGGCACTGTGCGTGATCATTCCCCGACGGCCGCGGTCGTCGCGCGTCGCGCCCGCGGCGAGTGTCGCGGGATGCCGGGTCGATCCGGCGGTGGCCGAGTCGACCGCGGCACCGCCGGCTTCGTCGAAGTGGTATCTCGCCACCGGACCCGATCCCGCGGAGACGAGGAAGTCGACCGCGCTCCACGCCCCGTAGCGGCCGACGTTGTCACGGGCCCGCGCGAACAGTGTGTACGTGCCCGAGGCGTCGGGAGCGATCGTCACGGTCGGGTTGGAGCCGCTGACCGTGGGCCAGGTGTTCATGGACGACAGCGTGTACTCGTAGGAGAGGTTGGTGGTGTCACCGGCGGCGGGAGCGAAGGTCCACGTCCCCTTCACTCCCGGACCACCTGATGCGAGGCACGAGTTGGGGCCGCACAGGGTGTACGGGCTTCCGAAGGTGATCGTGGGTGCTTTCGGTGCGGTCGGGTCGACCTTGAAGTAACACCAGCCCGTTGTCGTGGCGTTCGACGGGCCCGACAAGTAGCTGTTGCCGCCGTTGTAGTACGAACGGGCCCAGGCCCGGTAACGGTAGAGCTTGCCCTCGGTCAGCGTCGACCAGGACATCGTCTGTTTCACCCCGTCCCCGGCATAACCCGTGGAGGGCCGCAGGTCTCCGGCACCCGCCGTCGTGTCACCCCAGCTGCCGTCGGAGTTCTTGTGATCGACATCGAAGTAGATCCTGAGCTGGGAGCCGCTTTCTCCGCCCGCCTTGGTCTGGGGTGTGGCGGTCAGCGCCGGTGTCGGGTCGGACACGATCGTCGGATTGGACTCGGTCCTGCCGCAGACCGTTCCGGTACCGGTCACCACCCCGATCGAGGTCGGGGTGTCGGGCAGACCCACGAAGTCGACCGCGAGCACGGCATCGTTGCGGAACCTCTTCCACGCGGAAGTGTCCGACTCGTCGTGTGCCCGTATCGCCAGGGTCAGCCGGGAGAAGCTTCCCGCGGCGAAGCTCTTGACGGTCGGGGTCAGGTTCTCGTTCGTCTCGTCCGGATTGTCGTTGAACTCGATGGGGGCGTCCGGCGAGTCCGGATCGCACAGGGAGCCACGTCCGGCCGACACGTCCCGGTCGCCCATCAGGTCCAGTTCCTTCGGGCGCGAGGACCACGTCGTGGACGAGGAGATGTTGTTCGTCCGCACCAGGTCGACCCAGCGCGGGTCGCACTGGAACGCCCAGGGCTCGGTGACCCGGAACGTGGCATCCAGGACCTGCTTGCCCTTCAGGCTGGTCGGCGAGAACTCGAAGTAGAGCCGCTGCACGTAGCCCGGCCCGCAGTAGTACCCGCCCCAGGTGCCGCACTCGCCGGCGCCCTTGCCGAGGCCGTCGTCGCCGTTGCCCCACCCGTAGGACTCGTAGCCGTCACTGCGCAGGAGCGTGCGCTCCGACTCGCCCCAGGTCACGGTCGGGTCGATGAACAGCGGGTAGTCCGCCGCGTCGGTGCTGGAGAGCAGCGTGGCGTCCGGCACCACGGAGAGGGAGTCCTTGGACACCCGCACGTCCATCCGGGCGACCTGGTCGCCCTGGCCAGGCTCCAGACCGCCCCCCGAGGGAGCCGACTCGGCGGGGTCTGCGGGCTCGGCTGCCGCCATGACGGTCGCGGACTTCCGGGCCCCGGGGAGTTCCGCCCGCGCCGTGCGGCCGGCCGAGTTCCACATCTGTGCCGTCGGCGCACGGAACACGGTCCGGCCGGCCGCGTCGACCGCGGCGAGCGTACCGGTGGGTTCCTCACGCACCGTCAATCCGGTGCCGCGCATGCCGAAGGTCAGCTCCTCCAGCTTCTTGTTCGCCGCCGCCCGGGGCGACTTGACGATGAGGACCTGCTGGAATCCCTCGATCGTCGCCGTCACTTTGAGGTCGGTCTCCGGCAGTACCTCGCGGTAGAGGGCGCTCGGACCGTTCAGTTCGGGTGCGGGCAGTGTTCCGGGCCAGTCCAGAGCGAGGGCCCGGCCGCTCTCGGCGATGGAGGCGAGCGGGTCGTCGCTCCCCCCGGCGGAGAAGTTCATCTCCACCGAGGCGGCCTTCGGGCCCACCGTGCCGTCCTCGCGTCGTTCCAGAGTCGCGTCCGGCTGCTGCCAGCCCCCGTTCCGACTCCTTGTTCTCACGGGAACCGACGACTCCTCCAGGGTGAAGGAGTATCCGTCGGGGTTCGCGAAGACCGTCGTACGTTCCGAACGCTCGCCGGTCACTTCCACCCGCGTGCCGGAATCCTTCGCCTCGGCCAGCGCCCGCTGTCCTTCGGAGGGTCTGGGGCTCTGTTCGTCCGCGACCGCCTCGGTGTTCATGGCGGGCAGTACGGTCATGACGGCTGTCGCGGTGATGACCGCCACCAGTCCGCGAAGCGCTCCCGTGTGTCTGACGCGATGTCTCTGTCTCAACTTCCGCCCCCAGCGCACCGTGTGATCAGTTCTGACACTTCTACATAATGTTTAAGACGTGTGCTCAATTATGAAGAAAGAGTGATGGAAGCGTGATCAAGATGCTTGTCCGGTACGGGAGTTGGGGTCCGCCGCTCCTGCCGGATGTACCGCCCCGGGGCCGAACCGGTCTCGGGCGCGGTCGGTGGCTGCCTCGATGCGGCGGGCCTTCTCGTCGGTCGGGTCGAAGCTCAGCTGACGGGAGGCCAGTTCGGCGGTGATCAGGTCTTCGGCCCGCAGGGAGAGGGCGCGGACGCGGGCGCGCTGGAGGGCGAGCCGGTCGTGGAGCTCGTGGACGAACGCTGTCAGGGAGTGCGTGTGGGCGGTGGGTTCGGGCAGCGTCCGGGTGCGGGTCGTCGTCGAACGGTCTGCGTAGCGGACGGTGAGAGTGAGTGTCCGGGCCACCTGGGAATCGGCGCGCAGCTGGAGACCGAGACGGTCGGTGAGCGCGAGCAGGCCGGCGCGCTGCCGGTCCCGGTTCAACTCGTCCTGGGCGAAGCGGTGTTCGACGCTCAGCGAACGGGGTGGCGCCGAGGGGGTCACCGGTGTCGGGTCGAGGCCGTGTGCGGCGTCGTGGAGCCGGCGACCGGCGGTGACGCCCAGAATGCGCTGGAGTGTGCCGAGCGGTGCGGCGGCGATCCTGCCGACGCCGTCCAGGCCGTACGAGGACAGGGTGCGGGCGGTCGCGGGTCCCACGCCGTGCAGGGCGGCGGCGGGCTTCTCCGCGAGGAAGGCGGAGACCGTTTCGAGGTCGGCGGGCAGGGCGCGGACCGCCGAGGGCGGGCCGTCGGCCGCGACCATGCGGGCGAGCAGCGGGTTCGCGGCGACACCGATCGTCGAGCGGAGCCCGTACAGTCCCCCGGTGCGCGCCCGGATGCGCTCGGCCAGTGCCGGTGCGTCGGTGCCGAAGTAGCGCAGGCTGCCGGAGACATCGGCCAGCGCGCTGTCCGGAGGCAGCGCCTGCACCAGGGGCGTGTATTCGGTCAGCAGGGCGAGAAGGCGAGGGTAGAGCTGCTCGTCCGGCAGGTCGTGGAAGTGGACGCAGAGGATGCTCATCCCGCGCTCCCCGGGCTCTGGTGCCACAGCTTGCGGCTCTGCTTGACGGACTCCCCGGGCGGTTGCAGATCCGCCCATGGATGCAGTGCGTAACCGGTCTCCAGGTGGAGGCTGCGGTCGTTCGTGGCTCTGCCCGGCGCCTGGCCGGCCCGGGTGAGTTCTTCCGTCACCGCCGACAGGCCGCCTTCGTGGCGCAGTTCGGCCAGTTCGGTGAGGTCCCAGGCGGCGGAGCCGGTCACCGAGATCGCCTTGCCGCTTCCTCCGCCGCGGCGCTGCACCACGCCACGCACGAGCAGCAGCCAGGAGTGGAAGACGGTGTGCGCGCAGGCGTCGTGGCTGTCCTCGAAGAACGCACAGTCCACCAGGCCCGTCGTGTCGTCGAGCGTCGTGAAGATGACGCGCTTGCCCGAGCGGACCGGTGGGGTCTGAACGGCCCCTTTCGCGCCGGCGACGAGCACTATCTGTCCGTGCGGCAGGTCTTTCAGCCGCTTCGCGGAGACCGCGCCGAGTTCGTCCAGCAGCCCTTGGTGGTCGCCCATGAGATGGCGGGAGGCGTCCATGCCGAGTACTCCGAGCTCGGCGTCGAGCCGTCCGGCGTCGTCCAGGTCCGGCAGGTGGGCGGGTGCGACCGTGTTCCGGGCCCCGCCGCTCTCGCTCAGCGTCAACTGCCCCTGCGAAGAACGCAGCCGGCCGCGTTGCAGCTCGGTGAGGTGCAGAAGCAGATCGTGGCGATTGGGTCCGAAGGCGTCCAGGGCGCCGACCCGGGCAAGACGTTCGCCGACCGGTCGGGACGGCCGGGCCCGGGAGACGAAGTCCTGGAGCGAGCTGTACGGGCGCCCCGCGACGATCCGCTCCGCTTCGCTCTCGCTCATCCCGTGTACGTCGCACAGGGCGAGTCGAATGCCGGAGACCGACCGATCACTCTCATCATCAGACACCAGTTCGATTTTATAAGCGACATCCGACACATTCACCTCCAGGGGCAGGATCGGCACCCCCCACCGCCGTGCGTCCGCGAGCAGCAGTCGCTTCGGATACATCCCCGGATCGTGCGTGAGAAGACCGGCGTAGAAAGCGGCCGGATGGTGCGCCTTCAGCCAGGCCGACTGGTACGAGGGCACGGCGAAGGCGACCGCGTGTGCCTTGCAGAAGCCGTACGCCCCGAACGCCTCGATGATCTCCCAGGTGCGCTCCACGACCTCCTCCTCGTATCCGCGCCCGCGCGCCTCCTGCGCGAACCACGCCCGTATTCGTCCTGTCCCGCCGGCGTGCGACAGTGCCCGCCGGGTGTAGTCGCCGAAGGCCGGGGAGCAGCCGGTCATGACCGACAGGATCCGGATGATCTGTTCGTGGAAGACGACCACGCCGTATGTCTCGCGCAGCGCGGGTTCCAGGTCCGGGTGCGGATAGTGGGGTGCCCGCCGTTCGTGCCGGGCCTTGATGAACGGATCGACCATGTTGGCCGCGACCGGCCCCGGCCGGAACAGCGATATGTCGACCACGAGATCGTGGAAGGTCTCGGGCTGGAGCCGGGCGATGAGGTCGCGCTGGCCGGGCGACTCGGTCTGGAAGCAGCCCAGGGTCTGCGAGGACTTGATCAGCTGATACGTCTTCGGGTCGTCCAGCGGCACGTGTGCCGTGTCGTCCACGTCGATGCGGCGTCCGGTGGTCCGTTCGATCTCGGTGACGGCATGCGCTATCGCGGACTGCATGCGCACCCCGAGCACATCGAGTTTGAGCAACCCGAGGTCCTCCACGTCCTCCTTGTCGAACTGGGACATCGGCAGGCCCTCGCCGCTGGTCGGCACGACGGGTGTGCGGCGCAGCAGCGTGACGTCGGAGAGCAGTACGCCGCACGGGTGCATGGCGATCCCGCGGGGGAGCGCGTCCAGGCCCTCGACCAGGTCCCACAGGTGCGGACCGTACGCCTCCGGGTCGATTCCGCGCAGTTCCGGCAGTTCCCGCAGAGCGGCACGGGCATCACGGGCCCGGATATGAGGAAACGATTTTGCAAGCCGGTCGACCTCGGCCGGATCCAGGCCGAGGGCAAGGCCGGCGTCCCGCACGGCGTGCCGCACCCGGTAGGTCTCCGGCATGGACACGGTGGCCACCCGTTCCGGGCCGAAGCGGTCGATGATCGCCCGGTAGACCTCCAGGCGACGGGCGGACTCCACGTCGATGTCGATGTCGGGCAGTTCCGTGCGGGACTCGGACAGGAAACGCTCCATGAGCAGGCCGTGTTCGACAGGATCGGCGGTGGCGACCCCGAGAAGGTGGTTGACCAGGGAGCCCGCGCCCGAGCCCCGGGCGGCGACCCGGATACCGAGCCCGCGGGTATCGGCGACGACCTGGGCGACGGTGAGGAAGTACGACGAGTACCCCAGCCGTTCGATCAGACCCAGCTCCTCCTCCAGCCGCTCCCAGTGGGCGCGGTCGCGGTCGTAGCGGCGCCGCAGCATCGCGGCCGCACACGTCGACCGCAGCACCCGTTCGGGGGTGCGCCGATGGGCGTTGACGAGTTCCGGCTCGGGGAAGTGCACGCGGCCCATCCCCAGGTCGTCCTCGGGATCGACACGACAGGCCGCGGCGGTCTCCTCGGTCACCTCGAGCAGCCGGCGCGCGGTGTTCGCGCGATATCCGGCGGCGTCGGACACCTGCTCGGCGATACGGGCCATGGCCGCGGCGGGCTTGAGCCATCGCTCACCGCAGTCGCGCTCGCCGCGCGGATCGATCGGCACCAGGCGCCGCGCGGAGTCCAGCACGTCCGCCACCGGGCCCTGGCCCGCGTCGGCATAGCGCACGGCGTTGCTCAGGACCGGGGCGATCCGCTGGTCGACGGCGAAGCCGAGAGCGCGGGCCGCCAGCCGCAGCGAACCGGTGCCGGTGCCGCTGAGGCCGTGGCAGACGACCTCGATGCGCAGCATCGCGTCCCCGTACCGCTCCCGCCAGGGAGCGAGCAGCTGGGCTGCCCGGTCCGGCCGCCCGGCCGCCAGCGCGCGACCGACGTCCGAGGCCGGCCCGAGCAGCACGGTGAGGTGCTCCCCGCCGAGGGCGTCCCAGGGAAGCAGGGGGCGTCCGCCTCCTGTCGTGTCCGCGTGCGCGGCGCTCACCAGCCGGCACAGCTCGGCCCAGCCACGGGCCCCTTCCCGGGCGAGGAAGACCACGCGCTGTGCCGACTCGTCGACGAAGGCGCCGCCACGGGCCGGCGTGCGCCGCCGCTCCGTGCGTCCGGCCGCCCGGGGAGGCGCGTCCACGGCGAGATCCGTCCCGAACAGGGGGCGGACGCCGACCCGGCCCGCCGCTTTGGCGAAGCGGACAGCGCCGCCGAGGGTGTCCCGGTCGGTCAGGGCGACCGCGTCCATCCCTCGCTCGGCCGCCCGCTCCGCGAGCTGTTCGGGGTGTGAGGCGCCGTACCGCAGGGAGAACCCGGAGACGGCGTGCAGATGCGTAAAACCGCGCATCTGGACCACCTCACCACTGACCGCCCCCGGCTTATGTGTGACCACACAGGCATGTTCTGGGTGGTCACGCCACCATAGACCACTATCGAACGTGCGTGCGATTCGAGTCGGCGCTGTCGTACGCGAAGCGCTCGGGTACCTCCGTACGGAGCCGGCCAGGCGAAATGTCGTACGGTCCTCGCCGGTCCTCACCGGCCGCGCCGACCGCCTGCTCCCGGCCGGCCGCGCCCGCCACCGGCTCTCCCCGGACCTCGCCGTCGGCCGCGCTCGCGCGCCCGCGTCCGCCATGGACCGCGTCCGCCACCGCTTCGGCCTTCACACCGTCCGCCCGGCGGCCCTGGCGGACCGGCGGACCGTGCCGGGGAGCTGCACGGGGAGGAGACCCGGCCACCACGAGGGGACTTTCCCGGACACACGGGTGCCGGATACGAGTCGAGAACGCCGATCCAGGCGATCGTCCCCCACGCGACGACGACACCGGCGATGATCGCGACGGCATAGGCTTTCCCGGCTCCCCGGCCGCCGAGGAGCGTGAGAACGAGGCCCCACAGCACGGAGAAGACGCCCCACATGGCCAGCGAACAGAACAGCGGAACACCGGCGTTGGCGGACCCGTTGACGCCCACGTCGCAGGTGTCCCAGATGTGGGCGACCACCCAGACGGTCGCCCCCGCCACGACCCCGCCGGCGCTCAGGGGCAACAGGCACCCGACCGGGCGGGTGGCGGATCCCGCGACATCTTCCCGAAGCATCGGCGCATCCTCCCCCGACGGCCGACGACCCGGGGCGCCGGTGGGGTCCCGGAGCCGCTCGCGCCCGGCGGACCTCCGTCACCCGGACCTCCGTCACCCGGACTTCCGTCACCCGGACTTCCGTCACCCGGACCTCCGTCACCGGGACGACCTCCACCCGGACCACCTCCACCGGACGGAGCGGAACCGGCATGCCTGACGGATGGCAGTGGGACAGCAGCCTGTTCCGGGGGAGCGCGCCCCACTACGAGCGGGGGCGGGTGCCGTACGCTCCCGGCTTCGCGCGGACGCTGGCCGGGGTGCTCGGGCTGGACGGGCGCGGGCGGCTGCTCGACGTCGGGTGCGGGCCGGGCACCGTGGCGCTCGCCGTGGCGCCGTACGTCGGTGAGGTGGTCGGGGTCGATCCGGACGAGGACATGCTGGCCGAGGCCGCGCGGGGGGCCGGGCGGCGCGGGGTGGGCAACGCGCGGTGGGTGGCCGCCCGCGCCGAGGAACTGCCCGCCGGGCTGGGGGAGTTCCGGGCCGTGGTGTTCGCCCAGTCGTTCCACTGGACGGACCGCGACCGGACCGCCGCCGTGGTGCGGGAGATGCTGGAGCCGGGCGGTGTGTTCGTGCTCCTGGCGGAGTCGCGGAACCCGCCCGCCGTGACGACGCCCCTGCCGCGGCCCGCCCCTCCCTACGAGCGGATCGCCGCACTGGTGCGCCGGTATCTGGGGCCGGTACGGCGCGCGGGGCAGGGGACGCTCGTCAACGGCACGCCCGGCCGGGAGGAACTGGTCCTGGCGCGGGCCGGGTTCGGGGACGTCGAGCGGCATGTCGTACCGGCCGGGGACGTGGTGGACCGTCCGGCGGACGCCCTCGTGGCCTGGGTGTTCTCCCGGTCGGACGCCGCGCCGCATCTGTTCGGCGACAGACTGCCGGAGTTCGAGGGGGAGTTGCGCGCGCTGCTGCGGGAGGCGGCGCCCGACGGGCGGTTCGCGGAGCACCGTCCGCCCACCGAGATCCGGATCTGGCGCACGCCGTCCCGGGGGCGATGAACGGCGGTGCGCACGGTGACGGACGGCATGAACGGCGTGAACGGCGGTACGGGGGAGGGGCGTCGGCGTTCGTTCGGGTCCACCCGTTCCGCCGACGCGTGCGACGCGTGATTTTACCGACGCGTAACTTCCCTTCTCCTTCCTACCCATGCGTAACTTGGCATGAACACAGCCAGTTGTGTGGTCCGGGCCACAGGGCTGACAGTCATCGCCTTTTCCCCTTGAGCCGCGAGGAGATCGCTCGATGCTGCCCTGGAAACGCGCGTTCGGACCGCTGGCGGCGCTGCTGCTCGCGGCCTCGGTCGCCACCACCGCCCCCGCCGCCGCGGCCACCCCCACCGCGGCCCCGACAGCCGTCACCGCACCCGCCCCCGCTTCCGTCAACGCCGCCGCCGCGAGCAGCGGATGGAACAACTACTCCTGCAAGCCCTCCGCCGCCCACCCCCGCCCCGTCGTCCTGGTCCACGGCACCTTCGCCAACTCCGTCGACAACTGGCTCGGCCTCGCCCCGTACCTGGTCGCCCGTGGCTACTGCGTCTTCTCCCTCGACTACGGGCAGCTCCCCGGAGTGCCGTTCTTCCACGGCCTCGGCCCCATCGAGACCTCGGCCGGGCAGCTGAGCGCGTACGTCGACCGGGTGCTCGCCGCCACGGGCGCCCCGGAGGTCGACATCGTCGGCCACTCGCAGGGCGGCATGATGCCGCGCTACTACCTCAAGTTCCTCGGCGGCGCCCAGAAGGTGAACGCCCTGGTCGGGCTCGCGCCCGACAACCACGGCACGACCCTCCTCGGACTGACGAAGCTGCTGCCGCATTTCCCCGGCGCCGAGGACCTGCTGACCGAGAACACCCCCGGGCTCGCCGACCAGATCGCCGGGTCGGCCTTCCTGACCAAGCTCAACGCGGGCGGTGACACGGTGCCCGGTGTCGCGTACACCGTCATCGCGACCCGCTACGACCAGGTGGTCACCCCGTACCGCAGCCAGTTCCTGTCCGGGCCCGGCGTACGGAACGTCACCCTTCAGGACCTGTGCGCGGTGAACCTCTCCGAGCATCTGGCGATCGGGCTGATCGACCGGATCGCGTTCCACGAGGTGGCCAACGCGCTCGACCCGGGCCGCGCCACGCCGACGACCTGCGCGTCCGTCATCGGCTGAGCGTGACACGGCGCGGGGCCCGGACCGACGACCGGTCCGGGCCCCGCGTGACGTGCGACGTGCGACTCAGTGACGTGCTCGTGCGACGTACTCCCTCGATGTGCCCGCGTGCCCGCGTGCCCGTGCCCGCGTGCCCGTGTGTCAGCGGCTGTGCCGGCCGCCGCCCGCGGGCTGCGCCCTGCGGCGCACCGTGGCGAACATGACCGCCGCGCCCGCCGCGAGGATCGCCGCGCCACCTGCCGCGATGTACGGGGTCGTGCTGTCGCCACCGGTCTCGGCGAGGTTCTCCGAACCGCCCGCCGGCTGCGGCGCGCCGGTGTCGGCGTCCGCGCCGTTCGCCTCGGGGGTGTTGGCCCCGGCGGCCTCGGTCTCCGTGCCGGTCGCGGGCTTCTCGCCGGTGTCCTTCCCGGTGTCCCCTGCGGCTTCCTTCACCGCTTCCTCCGCCTCGCCGGGGGTGTCGCCGCCGTGCCCGCCGTGGTCGACGGTGGACTGGGACGCGCCCTCCTCGACATCGGCCTCGGAGGGGGCGGACGCCTGGGGAGCGGCCGGCGAACCGCCGGTGTCGGCGCCGAAGACCACGTCGGAGCAGGTGTAGAACGCCTCGGGGCTGTCCGAGCGCTGCCAGATCGAATAGATCAGATGGCGGCCCGACTTGTTGGGGACGATCCCGTTGAAGACGTACGAGCCGTTCTCCAGCTTCGGGTCGGTGACCGTGACGAACGGCTTGTCCTCCAGGTCCGACCAGGCGAGCGGCTTGGCCGGGTCGTACCCGTCCTTGGTGACGTACAGCTCGAAGGAGCCCTTGTGCGGGGCGGTGGCCCTGTAGGTGAAGGTGCGGTTGCCCGCGGTGAACGGCGACGACGGCCAGTCGCCGCGCGGCAGGTCGAGGCCCTTGTACTTGTCACGGCCCGCCGAACAGAGCTTGCCGTCGGGGATGATCGCCTGGTGGTTGCCCGCGGCGGCGGCGATGTTGACCTCGTTCCAGTCGTAGAGCGCCTGCGTCCCGCCGGCCGCCACCGCCGCCTTGCACGCCGCCGACTTCGGGCTCTCCGGGCCCTCCGCGAAGCACGCGGAAACCCGGCTGACCGGGTCCGTCATCGACCCGTGGGCGGCTGCCGGGACGGCGGCCGTTCCGACGAGCAGGAGCGGTACGGCGCTCAGCACGACGATCCCGGCGGTCCTGCGACGAGCGGTCATGGATGGGTTCTCCTTCGGGCGGCACGAGCTTGGGGGTGCGGAGCGGGACAACTCCCGGCGGCGTGACCTCCGTTGAACGGCGCCACCGGCCGCGTCCCGCTCCGGCCCTCAGCAAGCTAGCCCCTCGAAACCCCGAAACAGCCTGCGAGTACGGGGCGTGGAGGATTCTTATGGTCGGCTTAAGTTTCAAGTAAGCCGTCGCTAAGCGACCGTTGGGATCGAACCGGACCGGACCCGCTGCCGGCCCGTCAGACGGCCGGCACCGTGTCCTCGAAGGTCGTGCCCGCAGCGCGGTACCCGCTCACCAGCGCGCCCACCTGCGCGGGGCTGAGGACCTGGTCCTTCACGTGCAGCACATAGTCCACCTGCTGGTCGTACGAGCGCGGCGCGGTGCTGGTCTGGCCCGCCAGGTCGATCAGCCACTGGTTGAAGTTGATCGACATCGGCCGCTCCGGCAGATACGCGGCCCCGTGCGTGCCGAAGTGCCGGCCGTCGACGTAGTAGGTGATGGCGCTGTTGTCGATGGTCACCACCAGGTCGTGCCACCCGGCGTAGCTCTGCCGGGCCTCGCTGTGCTGGTTTACGGCCTCCCACGGGTCGGGGCGGTAGGTCTCCCACGACGTGGTGTAGAGGATGTTGGCCGGTTCGCCCCAGCCGCCGTTCGGCAGATACTCGAAGTCGTACTCCGCGTAGTCGTCCGCCATCGGGGCCTTGAGGTCGTTGATGGTGAAGAACGTCTGGACGAGCCGGTCGCCGTCGGGGCCGGACCTGGGCGCGTCGCTGAACCTCACCCGCGCCGCGTAGGTCCCGTTCCGGAACTTCATGGACCGGGTGAGGATCTCCGTCTGCTCGGTGGACGCCGCCGTACCGGCGGTGGACGTCTCCAGGTTCATCACCGAGTTGCCGCCCTGACCGGCGAACGTGACGTTCTCCGGCGCCCAGCCGGCCCCGGGCACCCCGGGGCCGCCCGAGTTCGCGCGAACGCTCCAGCCGTTCGCGGCGATCCTCGGATCGGTGTGGCCGCTGTAGTTGAAGTCGTCGAACAGGGTGGGACCGTCGGCGGGGTCGGTCGGGTCCGGGGGATCCGTGGGGTCGGTCGGGCCGTTGCCGCCGGGTGCCTCGCCCCAGACCGTCGCGCCGCCGAGGTGCGCCGTGATCCGGGACCAGTCGCCGTACGTGGCCCGCTCCCCGCCGAAGGAGTAGTCGTCGCTCTGCCCCAGCGGCTGCCAGTCCGTCCGGTGGAACCGCAGTTGCATGTCACCGGTGTCCGCGCCGGGGGGCAGGGATCCGGCCCCCGCCGTGAACGCGATCTCCAGGTAACGGTCGGCGGTGGCGGTCGGGTTGGCGGGCGTCCCGAAGGTCCCGGTGATGTTGGCGCAGCCCTTCACCGCCCACGAGCAGGCGAACCGGTAGGCCGCGGAGGCCGAATCGGCCTTGAAGTAGTACCGCACCTTGACATTGCTCAGCGGTACGGCGGTGCTGCCGGTGTTGCGCACCTTCAGCCAGGGTTCGCTCTGGTCGGCCGTCGCCCCGGCGGCGCTCGTGCGGTACTGGACGACGAGCCCGTCGGCCGCCGCGGCGCCGGCGGAGGCGGGCATCGCCGCCAGCGCCGTACAGCTCAGGGCCACGGTGACAGCGGCGGCGGCTGCCGCGCGGACGCGGCTCTTGGCGAGTTTCCTCATGGGGTGTTCCTCTCCGGAACGTGGTGGGGGAGGGGCGGGGAATCACGGACGGGGTGGCGCCGTACCTGCGGGGACGGTCGTCAGGGACCGTGCGGTGAGCGGGCGGTAGCGGACACCGAGGGCGTCCAGCCGTGCGGTGTGGTGGCGCAGCCGCTCCACGAATCCGGTCCAGTCGCCGCGCCCGCCGGACCAGGCCCGGTCCGCGAGGGCGCACAGCCGGGGATAGGTGAGGTACTCGATCCGGTCCGGCGTCTTCACGTACTCGGTCCACAACTGCGCCTGGGTACCGAGCACACGGGCGGTCTCCTCGGCCGCCCAGTTGCCCGGTGCCGGCTCGTTGCCGTGCACCGCGTGAAGCGCGACCGGCTCGCCGGGCTGGCCCGGGGGTTCGTCGGGCTCGGCGGACTGCGCGTAGTCGAGGTAGGTCGCCCGGTGATGGGCGGTCACCACCTGGTGGCCGCGCCGGGCGGCGGCCAGGGCGTGTGCCGGATCGCGCCAGGTCATCACCGTGAAGTCGAGGGGCAGTTCGGTTCCGGTCTCGGCCCAGCCGACGGGCCTGCGGCCCCGCTCCACCAGGAACTCCCCGATCCGGCCCATGAACCAGCCGTGCAGCGCCGCCGGTCCGTCGAGCCCCTCGGCCGAGGCGCGGGCGCGGGCCGCCGGACTGTTCTCCCACTCGGTGGTCGGGCACTCCTCGCCGCCGATATGGATGTACGGGGACGGGAAGACGTCCATGACCTCGTCCAGTACCGTCCGGCAGAAGTCGAGTGCCCCGTCGTGGACGCCGAGCACGGTGTCGCAGACACCCCACCGGGTCCAGACGTCGAGGCCGCGCTCCGGGTGGTTGCCGAGCTCCGGGTAGGCGGCCAGGGCGGCCCGTACATGTCCCGGCATCTCGATCTCCGGCACGACGTCCACCCCGCGCTCCGCCGCGTAGCCCACCAGGGACCGCAGTTCCTCCTTGGTGTACGACCCCGTGTGCGGGACACCGTCGAACCGGTCGTCGCCCCGGCCCGGAGGCCGGCTCATCGACTCGCTCCGCCGGCCGCCGACCGAGGTCAGCCGGGGATAGGCGTCGACCGGCATGCGCCAGCCCTGGTCGTCGGTGAGATGCAGATGGAGGGTGTTGAGTTTGTGGAAGGCGAGCAGGTCCACGTATCTGCGCAGATAGGAGACGGGCTGGAAGTGCCGGGCGACGTCGAGCATCGCGCCGCGCCAGGGGTGGGCGGGCGCGTCGCTGATCTCGACGCAGGGCAGCTCCCGGGACCCGCCCCGGACCTGGCCCGACAGGGCATCGGCGGGCAGCAGTTGACGGATCGTCTGGACGCCGCGCAGCAGGCCGGTGGGTCGCGCGGCACGCAGCGTCAGCGCCCCCGGGCCGACGGTGAGCCCGTACCCCTCCTCACCGAGTCCGCCGAGCCGCGGGTCCAGCGACAGCACGATCTGTCCGTCGGGGGAGGGCGGGAACGGCAGTCCGGTCACCGGGGTGAGCAGGCCGCGCAGGAGATCCGCCGCCGCCTTCGTGCCGGGCAGGGACCGCAGGGCGGTGTCCGCGTCGAGGATGAGACGGCCGGGGCGGGGAGAGACCTTGCGGGGCCGGGGGACGAGGGAGAGTGCGGGGTGTGACGGTGACACGGCGGGTGGCCTCCGGGAGTTCGGATCTCGGACGGTTCGCGGGTCTTCTTCGCCGGGCTTTCCTGGTCGGTTCTTCTCTGTCCGGTCTTCTTCTTCGGGTTCGGTACGTCGGGTCGTGTTCGCGGATCAGCCCTTGACGGCGCCGGCCGCGAAGCCGGCGGTGACATGGCGCTGGAGCAGCAGGAAGATCACCAGCGCGGGCAGGGCGAAGAGCGTCGAGGCGGCCATGGTGGCGCCCCAGTCGGTGCCGAACGTGTTCTGGAAGGACGACAGCCAGACCGGCAGGGTGCGGTTGTCCTGCTCCTTGATGATCAGGAAGTTGGCGTAGGCGAACTCGTTCCACGCGGTGATGAAACCGAAGAGCGAGGTCGCCATCAGACCGGGCACGAGCAGGGGCAGGGCCACCCGCCGGAACGCACCGGTCCTGGTGCAGCCGTCCACCCGCGCCGCCTCTTCCAGCTCGGGCGGAATGGTGCCGATGAAGCCCCGGAGGACCACGATCGTGAACGGCAGCGTGATCATGAAGTAGACCAGGGTCAGCGTCGGCAGCCGGTCGAGCATGTTCGTGTCGCGGGAGATGATGTAGACGGGGATGATCAGCGATTCCCACGGAGCCATCTGGGCGATGAAGACCATCAGCATGAAATGCCGCCGGCCCTTCCAGCGCATCCGGGCGACGGCGAACGCCGCCCCGAGCGCCACCAGCAGCGACAGCAGCACCGCGCCGAGGGTGACGAGGACGCTGTTGCGCCAGAAGAGTTCGAAGCCGTCGGCGCCCACGGCCCTGCGGAAGTGGTCGAGCGTCCAGGTGCCCGGGATCAGCCGGGGATCGGCCGACCGGATGTCGCGGGACGGAGTGAAGGCGGTCGAGATCATCCAGTACACGGGGAACAGACACACCACGACGGTCACCACGGCGGCGGCGTTCAGCGGAATCCGGCGGACTCGGGGACGAAGCGGGGTCATCGTGATTCGTCCTCCTGGCGGAGCATCTGACGGAAGTGGAGGACGAGCACCCCGGACATCAGGACCACGGTGAGCATCGACGCCGCGGAGCCCAGGTCGTAGCGCTGGCTGGAGAGCGCCGTCTGGACCGCGTACACGGGCAGGATCGTCGTGGCGTCGCCCGGCCCGCCGCGGGTCATCACCCAAATCTGGACGAACGCCTTGAACGTCCAGATCACCTCCAGCGAGAAGACCAGCAGGAAGATCGGCCGGAGCATCGGGAACGTGACCGAGCGGAAGATCCGGGAGCCCGACGCCCCGTCGAGCCGGGCCGACTCGTACAGCTCGGCGGGGACCGTGGTGAGCGCCGAGTAGAGGGTGATCGCCGCGAACGGCACGGACTGCCAGACGATCAGTACGACGAGGATCGTGAAGGCGGCGGTGCCGTTCGCGAACCACGGGTAGCGGTCGAAGGACTCGAAACCCGCGGTGGTCAGGGCCCGGTTGACGATGCCGAACTCGGAGTGGAACAGCCACTGGAAGACGGTGGTGGCCGCCACCACCGGCATCGCCCAGGCGAGCACCAGCGCACTGAGGACGACGGTGCGGCCGGTCTTCGCCAGCCGTTCGGTCATCAGCGCCACGAGGGTGGAGAGCACCATGATCAGGACGACGTTGACGGCCATGAAGAGGAAGGTGCGGCCGGTCACCTCCCAGAAACGGGGGTCGGAGAGCAGTGTGCGGTAGTTCCGCAGCCCCACGAACTCCGCGTCCCCGCTGATCAGTTGGCGAAGCCCGAAGTCCTGGAACGAGATCACCACGGCCCGCAGCAGCGGGTAGACGAGCAGATACAGCATGCCGCCGATCGCGGGCGCGATCAGGGCGTACGGCCAGAGGCCCGGCGACGGGCGGGAACGCCGCCGCTCCCGCGGTCCGGCCGGGGGGCCGGGGGCCGGTCGGTGCTGGGGGGTGCGTGGTGCGGTCCGCTCGCGGATGACCGGCACGGCGCGCCTCCTCTCGGTGGAATCCCTTTCGCGGAATCCCTCTCGGAGGTGTTGGGGAGAACAGCCAGGGGCCCGTGGCCGGGCCCGAACCCCCGTCCGGGGATCAGGAGCCGGCGTTCATGGCCCGGGTGATGTCCTGCGACGCCTTCGCGGCTTCCTTCGCCGGGTCACCGCCGACGAGGACCGCGGTCATGTAGTCCTTGATGGGGTTCTCGGCCTCCACGGCGGCCCAGCCGGGGGTGTTGGGTGTCGCGTGGCCGTTCGCCGCGCCGACCGCCATCGCGGAGGCGCCCGGATCGTCCGCCACGGCCGCCGCCAGCGTGGTCCGGTTCGGTACGTAGCTCATGGCGACGGCGAGCTTCTTCTGCCAGGTGTCGCCGGTCAGTTCCTTGATGAACGTCAGCGCCTCGTCCGGGTGCCCGGCCGCGGCGGGGACGACCAGATCGGAGCCGCCGGTGAAGACGGCGCCCGGAGCGTCGGCGGTCTTGCCCGGGATCGGGAAGAAGCCCAGCTTTCCCTTGAGCCGGGCGTTGTTCCCGAGCACGGCGTTGGCCAGGCCCGGGGTGGCGATGATCTGGGCCACCTGCCCCTTCGCCATCACCTCGGCCTGCGGCGGATCGTCCTCGTCGGAGTCCTTGGGGCCCTTGCCCAGCGCCTGGAGCCGCCCGTAGAACTCCATGCCGCGCAGGGCCTCCGGGGTGTCCAGCGACCCCTTCCACTCGTCGCCCGACCCGGTGGCGAAGTCGCCGCCCTCGTCCCAGATGAAGCCGCCCAGCGCGTACCAGAGCTGGCCGGGGAGATAGATGCCCTGGGTGCCGCCCTTGTTGAGCTTCGCCGTCGCCTCGATCCACTGCTCGCGTGTCCTGATCGCGGCGGCGTCGATGCCCGCCCGCTCGAACAGATCGGTGCGGTGGACGACGACCCGGTTCGCCGCGTAGTACGGGATGCCGTACTGCTTCCCCTCGTACGAACCCGGCTCCGCGAGTCCCTTCAGCCAGTCCTCACCCTTCAACTCCGTTTTGCTGTCGGTGAGGTCGAGCAGTCCGCCGCTCGACGCGAACTGCGCCACCTGGGTGTTGCCCACCTCGATGACGTCGGGCGCGTCGTTGCTGGCGAGGGCCGCGGTGATCTTCTGGCCGATGCCGTCCCACTCCTGGATCTGGATCTCGGCCCTGATCTTCGGGTGCGCGGCCTCGAAACCCGCCACGAACTCCTTCTGGAACTCCGCCGACACGCTGTCACGCATCAGCCAGACATCGACCGTCGTCCGTCCGTCGCCGCTCGCGTCGGCGGGGCCGGAGGACGTACTACAGGCACTGAGCGCGGCGGCCATGACCAGCACGGACCCACCGGCGAGCAAGCGGTACTTCACGATTCACCTCGGAGAGAGCACGACCTGACCACCTGACCAGTGAGGGTCACTGGACAGCTCACCACTTGATGCTGGATGAAGGTGGCATGGGCCAATGAGGCCGTCAACCCCCCTTGTGGAAAAGGGCATTGGTGATCTCGGCGGACTTCGCGGTGCTTTCGCTCGTCGCAGTGGCGGCTACACTTGACCTGACCAGTAGAGTCGGTTGGCGTACTGGTCGCGTGAACTGGTAAGTCTGGTCCGGCTGATAAGACCGACAAGGCCGCTGAGTGATGCGGGCGTCCGGAGGGGGACACCATGGATGTCGACGTACCCGGGACGGTGCTCAAACGGGAGCGGGCCCGTGACGCCGTCCTGGAGCTGATCGAGTCGCGCAGCCCCGGGGACGCCATCCCCTCCGAACGCGCCCTGTGCGCGCTGCTCGAAGTGTCGAGGCCCACCGTGCGCTCGGCGATCGACGAGCTGGTGGCCGCCGGGCTCCTGGTCCGCGAGCACGGCCGCGGCATGTTCGTCGCCCCCGCGAAGATCACCCAGGAACTGGTCTCGGCGGACCTCACCCTGACCGTGCCGCGTGCGGCCGGTACGTGGTCGAGCCGGCTGCTGGAGTTCACCACCCACCAGGCCGGCGCCCGGGTCGGCCGCAAGCTCCGTATGTCACCCGCCGAGGACATCCTCTACGTCGCCCGGCTGCGGCTGGTCGACGGCACCCCGATGGCGATCGAGCATCTGCACATCAGGGCGGCCCTCGCCCCCGGCCTGTCGGCCGAGGAACTGGAGAGCGGCGATCTCTACGAACATCTGCGGGACACCCACGGGGTGCATGTCCACGAGGCCGTGCAGGCCATCGAGCCGACCGTCGTCACCCGCGCGGAGGCCGGGTTCCTCGACGTGCCCGAACTCTCCCCGGCGCTGCTGTTCGAGCGGCTGACCTCGGACACCACCGGCCGGCCCGTGGAGTACGTCCACTCGCTCTACCGGGGCGACCGCTACCGCATCGTCTCCCGGCTCACGCTCGGCCCGGCAGCGGCGGCGGCCGGACCGGCCGGCGGGGAAGGGCACCATCCGGGCATCCCGCCGGGCGACTTCGCCCACGGGGACGCCATGACCTCCTCCACCCGGGGGGACATCCAGTCGGGCGGGTGAACCGACCCGTCCGCGTGCCCGCCACCCTCGGTCCGGCCGTCGGCGGCGCCGTGACCACCACCCGCAGCCCTCACCCCACCCAGCGGTAGCGCCGCTCCGGGCGGCCCGTCCCGCCGTACCGGAGCGTCACCTCCGCACGGCCCGTGTCCGCGAAGTACTCCAGATAGCGCCGCGCGCTCACCCGCGACAGCGCCCCCTCGTCCGCGCACTCCGTCGCCGACAGCCCCTCCGCGTGACGCCGCAGCGTCCGCTCCACCAGCTCCGCCGTGTGCGCGGCCAGCCCCTTCGGAAGCTCACGCGAACCCGGCGGACGCGTCCCGAAGATATGGTCGACGTCCTCCTGACGCGCCTCGCCCAGCCGGTCCAGCCGGGTCCGCAGCGACGCCACGTGCCGCAGCTGCTCCTGGAGCGCCGACCGGCTGAACGGTTTGATCAGATAGTGCAGCGCCCCCGCCCGCAGCGCCGCCCGGATGACCCCCGCGTCCCGCGCCGCCGTGATGAACAGGGCGTCCACACTCGTACGGGTCGCGTCCCGCTCCTCCGCCGCCCGCAGCTCACGCAGCACGGCGATGCCGTCCATGTCCGGCAGATAGATGTCCAGGAGCACCAGGTCGGGGCGGGTCCGCTCGGCCGCGCGCAGCGCGTCGGCGCCGCTGTGCGCCACCCCGACGACCTCAAACCCGTCCATCGCGGACACATAGCGGCCGTGCAGCTTCGCGACCATGAAGTCGTCGTCCACCACCAGCACTTTTGTCACGTCGTCACGCTAAGCCGCGACCGTAACGACCACAACGTCCGTTGATTCCGGAAGAGAGACAGGTTCTTAACACGAAGGCAACATGTGGGCCACCTCACTGCCCCACCCCTTGCATCCCTGAAAGGCGGCCACACGTGCGACTTCGCACTCCCCTCGCCCTCCTCGGGGCCGCGCTGATGGTGCTGGTGGGTCCGCCGCTGCTTTCCGCGGGCAGTGGCGGCGACACCGGTACACAGATTCCCGGCCTGCGTTTCATGGTCCCCAACACGCCGGGCGGCGGTTACGACATCACCGCCCGCACCCTGGCCAAGGACGCCGAGGACGCCGAACTCAACCACAACATCGAGGTCTTCAACCTGCCCGGAGCGGGCGGCACCGTCGGTCTCGCCCGCGCCGTGAGCGAACACGGCAACGGCAAGCTCGTGGTCTCCATGGGCCTCGGCGTCGTCGGCGCCGTACGCACCAACAACTCGCAGAAGACCCTCGCCGACGCGACGCCGATCGCCCGCATCAGCGAGGAGACCGACATCGTCGTCGTCGCCAAGGACTCCCCGTACAAGACGATCGACGACCTGCTCACCGCCTGGAAGAAGGACCCGTCCAAACTTCCCGTCGGCGGCGGCTCCTCGCCCGGCGGACCCGACCACCTCGCGCCCATGCTGATGGCACGGGCCGCCGGAATCGCCCCCAAGACCGTCAACTACATCCCCTTCGACGGCGGCGGCGAACTCCTCGCCTCCATCCTCGGCAGCAAGGTCGCCTTCGGCGTCTCCGGTCTCGGCGAGTACCGCGACCAGATCGAGGCGGGCGAACTGCGGCTGCTCGCCGTCACCGGCCCCGAGCGCACCCCCGGCATGGACGCCCCCACCCTGCGCGAGGCCGGACTCGACACCGACTTCACCAACTGGCGCGGCGTCGTCGCACCCCCCGGACTCTCCGACGCCGAACGCGACAAGCTCGTCCACTTCTTCGAAGAGCTGCACGACTCGGCCCAGTGGCAGGACTCGCTCAAGAAGAACAACTGGGACGACGCCTTCCTCACCGGTGAGAAATTCGGCGACTTCCTCGCCGCCGAGGACAAGCGCGTGGAATCCGTCCTGAAGGAGCTCGGGCTGTGACCGACCGACCCACCACCCCACCCGCGGCGCCCGCCACCGGCGAGAGCCCCGCGCCCGCCCCCGCTCCCGGCAAGGGGACCTCCGCCTCGCACGGCTGGCTGCGCGACCACTCCGAACTCGGCGTCGGACTGATGCTGTTCGTCATCGGGGTCCTCGTCCTCACCGACGCCCTGACCATGGACGTCGACATCACCCAGCGCGGCCCGGTCGGCCCCAAGACCGTACCGATCGTCGTCGGCATCGGCCTGCTGATCGTCGCCGTCCTCCTCAGCCTCGACGTCCTGCGCGGCGGCCGGGGCGAGGCCGAGGGCGGCGAGGACATCGACCTCAGCGAACCGAGCGACTGGCGCACCGTCCTGCTCCTCGCCGGAGTCTTCCTCGCCAACGCCGTCCTCATCGGCCCCCTCGGCTTCCCCATATCCGGCGCCCTGCTCTTCTGGGGCTCCGCGTACGCCCTCGGCAGCCGGCACCTCCGGCGCGACCCGCTCATCGCCGCGAGCCTCTCCCTCGTCACCTACTTCCTCTTCAACAACCTGCTCGGCGTCCCCCTCCCCGGTGGCCCGCTGATGGGAGTGATCTAGCTCATGGACTCCCTCAACTCCCTGATCGACGGCTTCGGTACGGCACTCACGCCGATCAATCTGCTGTGGGCCGCGATCGGTGTCCTGCTCGGCACCGCGATCGGTGTCCTGCCCGGCATCGGCCCCGCCATGGCCGTCGCCCTGCTCCTCCCCGTCACCTACGGCCTGGAGCCCACCGGCGCGTTCATCATGTTCGCCGGCATCTACTACGGAGCCATGTTCGGCGGCTCCACCACCTCGATCCTCCTCAACACCCCCGGTGAGAGCGCGGCGGTCGTCGCCGCCATCGAGGGCAATCCGATGGCCAAGGCCGGACGCGGCGCGCAAGCACTCGCGGCGGCGGCGGGCGGTCACTTCGTCGGCGGCATGATCGGCACGATCCTGCTGGTCCTCCTCGCCCCGACCGTCGCCTCGTTCGCCGTCGACATCGGCGCCCCCGACTACTTCGCGATCATGGTGCTGGCGTTCATCGCCGTCACCTCGGTCCTCGGCTCCTCACGCATCCGGGGCCTCGCCTCGCTGCTCATCGGCCTCACCATCGGCCTGGTCGGCCTCGACCAGATGACCGGCCAGCAGCGCCTCACCTTCGGCTCGCTCCAACTCGCGGACGGCATCGACGTGGTGATCGTCGCCGTCGGTCTCTTCGCGATCGGCGAGGCCCTGTGGGTCGCCGCGCACCTGCGCCGCTCCCCGGGCGCGCCCGTCCCGGTCGGCCGCCCCTGGCTCGGCAAGGACGACATCCGGCGCACCTGGAAGCCGTGGCTGCGCGGGCCGGTCATCGGCTTCCCGTTCGGCGCGATCCCGGCCGGCGGCGCGGAGATCCCGACGTTCCTCAGCTACGTCACCGAGAAGCGGCTCTCCAAGCACAAGAAGGAGTTCGGCAAGGGCGCCATCGAGGGCGTCGCCGGACCCGAGTCGGCCGCGTCCGCGTCGGCCGCCGGAACGCTCGTGTCGATGCTGACCCTCGGACTGCCGACCACCGCGGTCGCCGCGGTGATGCTGGCCGCGTTCCAGCAGTACGGCATCCAGCCCGGACCGCTGCTGTTCGAGCGCGAGTCGGAACTGGTGTGGGGCCTGATCGCCTCACTGTTCGTCGGCATGGTGCTGCTCCTCGCGCTGAACCTGCCGCTCGCCCCGGTCTGGGTGAAGCTGCTGCGCATCCCGCGCGCGTACCTCTACGCGGGCATCCTCTTCTTCGCCGCGGTCGGCGCGTACGCGGTCGGCGGAGAGGCCCTGGACCTGGTGATCCTGCTGATCATCGGTCTGATCGGGTTCGGGATGCGGCGCTACGGACTGCCGGTGCTGCCGGCCGTCATCGGTGTCATCCTCGGCCCGGCCGCCGAGCAGCAGATGCGCAGGGCGCTCCAGATCAGTGACGGCAGCGTCACCGGGCTGGTCAACACCCCCTTCTCGGTGACGGTCTACGCCGTCGTCGTGCTGATCATCTGCTGGCCGCTGGTACGGAAGGTGCTGCCCGGCGGCGGCAAGGAAACGGGGACCCCCGACAAGACCGAGGTCTCGGTGTAGTCGTCCGTCCCGCGCGGCCGTCGGGCCGCGGCTGTCCGCACCCCTCTGCCGGACAGCCGCGGCCCGACCGGCGTTTACGGACGAACCGGGGCGCCCGGCCGGTGACTGTACGCCCCCCGCCCCGCACTGTCAGTGGTGGATGGCACGATCGACCCATGACGCCGATCGACTGGGACGACGCCGCAGACTCCTTCGACGAGGAGCCCGACCACGGGCTCCTCGACCCGACCGTGCGCGACGCGTGGGCCGCCAGACTCGCCGACTGGCTGCCCGCCGAGACCTCCAGCGTGCTCGACCTCGGCTGCGGCACCGGCAGCCTCGCCCTGCTCGCCACCGGGCAGGGCCACCGCGTCACGGCCGTCGACCTCTCCCCCCGCATGGTCGGACTGGCTCGGGCCAAGCTGTCCGGCACGGACACGGAGGTGCTGGTCGGCGACGCGGCCAGACCCCCCGTCGGGGAGCGCACCTTCGACGTGATCATGGTCCGCCATGTGCTCTGGGTGCTGCCCGATCCCGACCGGGCCCTGACCCACTGGCTGTCACTGCTGCGCCCCGGCGGACGGCTGATACTCGTGGAAGGCGTCTGGGGCGGGGTCGGACTGCCGGCGGCCCGGGTCACGAAGTCCCTCGCCCCGCTCGTCGAGCGGGTCCTGCACGAGCCCCTCTCGGCGGACGCCTCGCTCTGGGGCCGCGCCGTGACCGACGAGCGGTACGCGCTGATCGCCTGCACCGACCAGCGCCGCCGCCACACCGAAGTGGTCGACGTCCATCTGATCCTGCGCCGGGGCGACGAGGTGCTGCTGGCCCGCCGCTCCGGCACCGGTTACGGGGACGGTCTGCTGAACGCGCCGGCGGGGCACGTCGAGGACGGCGAGGACGTGCGGGAGGCGATGATCCGCGAGGCGGCGGAGGAGATCGGCGCCTTCCTGCGCCCCGACGATCTGCGGACGGCCCTGGTCATGCACCACCGAGGTCCCGGCGGCCGGCCGCGCACGGGCTGGTTCTTCGAGGTGCGGTACGACGAGGCGCACGCCTCCTGGGAGCCGTACAACCGGGAGCCGGAGAAGTGCTCGGGCCTCCACTGGTATCCGCTGTCCGCGCTCCCGGACGACATGGTCGCCTACTGCCGCGCGGGTCTGGAGGCGTACCGGGCGGGGGAGCGTTTCCTGATCCACTGGCACGAGGACACCGATCCGATCGCCCACGACCCGTCCGGCACCCCGCGCGCGATCCGGCTGGCCCGGACGGACGGCGGAGTCACGAGGACCGCCGGTGACGGAGCGGCGCGGTGAACGCCCCGGTGTGTACGAGGTGTTCCAGCTCGTCCAGGGCACGCAGCGCCGCGTCGGCCGCCGCCGGGTCCCGGCCTGCGAGACCGCTCTCGGCGAACTCGTCCTCGTCCAGACGCAGCACCGTGCCGCCGTCGGCCGACGCCCACAGATCGAGGTCGAGATCCTCGACCCTCACCTCGCACGGGAGTTCACCGTGATCCGGGCCGGACACGACGGCGGGCCGGGTCACGTCGCAGTACCAGCCCTTGAGCACACCCCCGGCCGTCCGGACCTCCTTCACCGCGTACCAGCGATCCCGCCAGTAGTGCTCGGTGAAGACGTCGCCGGGCTCGAAACGGACGAAGCCGAAGTCCCGTACGCCGGGCGCCGCCCAGGGCGCGCGCACCACCAGGTGGGTGCCGTCGTCGGCGATCAGCGAGGCGGGGTAGCGGATCTTCGTACGGCCCGCCTTGACCAGACGCACCTCGACCCGCGCCTCGACCCGCGCCCCGGCGGGCGGCTCCGGGGCGGGACCCGACGACGGCCCGGACGAGGTCGTGGGCCGGGGAGCGGACGAGGGGTCAGATGAGGTGGCGGACATGGCGGACCTCCGACGTGCGCGGTTCGTAGCCGAACCAGGCGTTGACCGCCAGCATCGGCTTGTTCTCCGCGTCGTTGTTGGTGAAGGCGTCCCTGAAACCGGCGGCGCGGGCCCGGCGCAGGGAGTGGATCTTCGCGGCCTTGGCCAGACCCCGGCCCCGGTGGGCGCGCACCGTGCCCGTCATGGCCGACAGATAGCGGGTGGCGCCGTCGGTGTAGGCCATCGCGAAGGCCACGACCCTGCCCCCGGCCGTCACGACGGTGCTGAGGTCGCGGTCCAGACTGGGATGGTTCCAGGTGTGGCCGAGCCAGTCCTCGTAGTCGTCGAGTTCGGTGACGGTGTCGTTCGGTTCGTCCGCGGTGACCTCGGCGTCGGCCTCGAACAGCGGCCGGGGATCACCGGCCAGGTCCGCCGCCGTCGCGAGCGCGCAGCCCGCCGGGAGCGGCGGGGGCTCCGGCACCCGGGCCGCCGACAGATCCAGCCCCAGGTAGTGCGCGGTACGCAGCGGCGTGTACCCCCGTCGTTCCGCGAAGCCGAGCGACGCGGGCGAGGCGTCCACCCAGGCGTACACGGTGGTCGCGCCCTCGGCGGCCAGATGCCGTTCCCCCGCCCTCAGGATCGCGGACCCGGCGCCCCTGCCGGTGCGGTCGGGGCGCACATGCGGGGTGAGCCTGGCCCGGCCCGGCTCACCGCTGTCGTAGAGGAGCGCCACATGGGCGGCGCCGATGACCTCCCCGTCGTCCTCGGCGACCAGCAGCCGGTACTTGGCGGCCGGGTTGGCGCTCCGCGCCGTGAAGTCCACGGACTCCTCGGTGGTGATCAGATACGGCGCGGCGGCTCGCCGTACCCGGACGACGGCGCCGGCGTCCTCGGGACGGGCATCACGGACGATCACAGTCATGGGGCCGCACGCTACGCCCGCCCACCGCCGTGATCCTCCGATTTTTTCCGTCCGACCGTGCGGGCCCGGCCCGGGGGATGGGGGACAATCTGCCGCGTGACCCTGAGAATCACCATCGACGACGACGCGTCCACCGCGCCGTACGAGCAACTGCGCCACCGCATCTCCGAACTGGCGCGCTCGGGCGCGCTGCCCGTGGGGCACCGGCTTCCGACGGTACGGGGCTTCGCCGAGGAGCTCGGCCTCGCGGCGAACACCGTCGCCAAGGCGTACCGGGCGCTGGAGTCGGACGGCGTGATCGAGACACGCGGCAGGAACGGGACGTTCATCGCGGCGGCCGGTGACGCGGCGGACCACCGGGCGGCCCTCGCGGCGCAGGAGTACGCGGAGCGGGCGAAACGGCTGGGCCTGGCCCGCGCACAGGCCCTGTCGCTGGTCGAGGACGCGCTACGGGCGGCGTACTCGCGATGAGGACGCCGCCCGCCGGGAGCTGATCATCTCGCCAGCCGGCCGAGCAGCGACGACGCCGCCGTGATGCCCAGGACCGCCGCGAAGAGCAGCACCCCGAAGTCGAGCAGCAGATGGGACGGCGAGCCGAGCAACAGACCGCGCAGGGCGTCGACCTGATAGCTGAGCGGGTTGATCTTGCTGATCACCTGGAGCCAGCCGGGCATGATCGCCACCGGGTAGAGGGCGTTCGACGCGAAGAAGAGCGGCATGGTGATGGCCTGGCCGATACCCATCAGCCGGTCACGCGTCAGGACGATGCCCGCGATCGTGATCGACAGACACGAGAAGAACGCCGAGCCGAGGATCACCACGACGGCGACCCCGAGCAGTTTCAGCGGGTTCCAGGTCAGTCCCACCCCGAGCGCGGCGGCGATGACGATCACCACGGCCGCCTGGATCAGCGCCTTCACCCCGGAGGCGAACGCCTTGCCGCTGATCAGCGCGGATCTCGGGGTGGGAGTGACCAGGAGCTTGGTCAGGATGCCCGCGTCCCGCTCCCAGATGATCATGATGCCGTAGAAGATCGCGATGAACATGGCGGACTGGGCGATGATGCCGGGCGCCAGGAAGTCGATGTAGGGGATGTTGCCGGTCGTCGGGATCGCCCGGATATGGGTGAAGGTCTCGCCGAAGATCAGCAGCCAGAGGGCGGGCTGGATGGCCCGCGTGTACAGCTCCGTACGGTCGTGCCGCAGCTTCTGGAGTTCGACCACGCACATGGCCATGACCCTGGCGGGCAGGACCCGCCAGCCCTTGCGGGGCCGCGGCGGTACGAGCAGCAGGGGGAACCGTTCGGGATCGACGGTCTCAACCGAGCCGGGAGGCCGTCCGCCGGGTGCTTCTGACATTGCCGTAGTCACCTCCTTCCTCGTCCAGACCCTGGCCGGCCACCTCGCGGAAGACGTCCTCCAGCGTGGCGTCGACCTCGGCGGGGGCGTGGGTGGGGGCACCGGGGTTCAGTGTGTCCGCCTCCCGTGCCGCGGCCAGCGCCGCTTCGCGCCGCCGGTCGCGCAGCCCCGCCCGCAACTCCTGGGGCGTGCCGAGCGCGTGGATCCGGCCCCGGTGCATCAGCGCGACCCGGTCGCAGTACTGCTCGGCCTCGTCCATGTAGTGCGTGGTCACCAGCACGGTCATGCCGGTGGCTTCGCGCACCGCGTTGATGTGCTCCCACACGCTGCTCCGGGCGATCGGGTCGAGACCGATCGTCGGCTCGTCCAGCATCAGCAGCCGGGGCGCGCTGACCAGGGCCTGCGCGAGTTCCAGCCGGCGGATCATGCCGCCGGAGTACGTCTGCGCCATCCGGTCGGCCGCGTGGGTGAGATCGACGATCTCCAGGGCCTGGGCCACGCGGGCGGCGCGCTCACGGCGTGGGACGTCGAAGACGCGGGCGAACATCGTCACGTTCTCCCGGCCCGTCATCGCCGCGTCGGCGGACAGTTGCTGGGGGACGTAGCCGAGCAGCCGCCGTACCGCCATCTTGTCCTTCGCTGCGTCGTGCCCGAACACCTTCACCATGCCGGTGGGGACCGGCAGCAGGGTGGTGACGCAGCGGATCGCGGTGGTCTTGCCGGCGCCGTTGGGGCCCAGCAGCCCGAAGATCTCGCCCGCGCGGACGGACAGGTCGAGGTTGTCGACCGCCTTGGTCTCACCGAACGAGTAGTTCAGCCCGCGGCAGGTCACCGCGTCCTCGCCGTCCTCTCCGGACGCGTCGCCACCGTCCGGACCGGTGCCGGTGCCCGCGGGAACGGCGCCCCCGGGTCGGTCGGTTCGGTCACCTCGGCCGTTTCGGCCGGTCCGGTCGGGTCGATCGGTCATGGACCCTCCACCTCCTCGTGCAGATTCCGGGCGAGGCTGCGCAGTGCCGGAACCGCCGCCGCCAGGGCCGCCCGTTCCTCCTCCGTCAGCCGGGCCACCTGCTCGCGCACCAGCGCGGAGCGCCGTGCCTCCCAGCCCGCCAGCCGCGAGACGGCCGCACGGGTCGGTGCGAGCCGGACGACCCTGCCGTCGGCCGGGTCGGTGTCGCGCCGCAGATAGCCGCGCCGGCTGAGCTGATTGACCAGGGTGGAGACCGAGTTCCCGGCGAGATACAGCTCCCGTGCCGCCGCCGACACCCGGATTCCCGGGCGGGCGGCGACCAGCCGCAGCAGATCGACCTGCGCGCCGCGCAGGGGCGGGGCCGCCGGCCCGGCCCGCAACCGCCGCCGGATCATGCGCTGCACTCCCGCCAGCACATCGGCCAGCGAGTCGGCGAGCGAGTCCGGGAACGGCTCCGGGAGCTCCATCGCAGTCATGTGTCCAGTTTAGCTCTTAATGGGAGCAATCGGACTAAAGTGACGCGAAGGGAAGGTGTGTTCAGGAAAGAAGGGGCCAGGAAGGTGACCACCGCTCCACGGATCTCGGACCACGGATCCCGGACCACGGCCGCCCTACGGATTCCCGGTCCGCCTACGGCCGCTCCACGGCTGCCGGGCTACAAATACAGCCCCGCGTCCCGCCCCTTCGACGGCCCGGGGACCGACGTCGGGCCGTTGCCCCGCCGCAGCGCGAAGAGTTCGGCCAGCGTCGTACCGTCCCGGCCCACCGCCCCCTCCCAGTCGCCGTCCTCCCGGCCCAGCCACTCCTCCGCCTCCCGGCGGCTCAGCGGGCCGACCTCGATCCGGGCCATGCAGCGGCCGGGCCGTACGACCGCCGGATGCAGCCGCTCCAGATCCTCGTTGGTCGTCACCCCCACCAGGACGTTCCTGCCCTGGCCGAGCAGTCCGTCGGTGAGGTTCAGCAGCCGGGACAGCGCCTGGCCCGCCGTGTGCTTGGCCTCGCCCCGGATCAGTTCGTCGCAGTCCTCCAGGAGCAGCAGTCGCCAGCGTCCCTTCGCCGAGCCCTCGTCCTCACCGATCGCGATGTCCATCAGATAGCCGACGTCGTTGAACAGCCGCTCCGGGTCCAGTACGCAGTCGACCTGGCACCAGTCGCGCCAGGACCGGGCCAGTGTCCGCAGCGCGGACGTCTTCCCGGTTCCGGGCGGGCCGTGCAGCAGGAGCAGCCGTCCCGCGATGTCGTCCGGCGTCACCTTCATCAGCCGGTCCATCGCGTCGGCGACCGGCGCCGTGTAGTTGCCCCGGACCTCGTCCCAGGTACCGGCGGCGATCTGCCGGGTCGTACGGTGCGGACCCCGGCGCGGCGACACGTACCAGAACCCCATGGTCACGTTCTCCGGCACAGGCTCGGGCTCGTCCTGCGCGTCCTCCGTCGCCTGCCCGTGGATCTTCTCCGCGAGTTCCGAGGTGGTGGCGGTCACGGTGACGTCGGCGCCCCGGTTCCAGCGGGAGACCAGCAGGGTCCAGCCGTCGCCCTCGGCGAGGGTGGCGCTGCGGTCGTCGTCGCGGGCCGAGCGCAGCACCGTGGCGCCCGGCGGCAGCAGCGAGGCACCCGACTTGACGCGGTCGATCGACGAGCTGTGCGAGTGCGGCTGCTCGCCCGTCGCGAAACGGCCGAGGAAGAGCGCGTCGACCACGTCCGACGGCGAGTCGCTGTCGTCGACGTTGAGCCGAATCGGCAGGGCGTCCTGAGGCTTGGCTGACATGGCGCCCATGATCCGGCACAGGAGTCCCCGGCGCACGGACTTTTGTCCCCCGATGCCCGGCGGCGGACCGCGAGTGCCCGCCGTGGGGTCCGTCGGCGCCGGGCCACCGGCGGCCGGACGGGTGCCGAACCCCTCACCCGCCCCCCGCCCGGACACCGGCCCCCACCCGGCGTGGGCATCCGACCCGGCCCGTGCCGCGCCTCCCCGCGCCGGTCCGGCCGTTCTGGGCGACCTGCGCACTGGCGGTGCGGACTCGGTCCCCCGGCCGGCACCGGCCCGCCCCCGCTCGCCGCCCGGACACCGGTCCCCACCCGGCGTGGGTATCCGACCCGGCCCGTGCCGCGCCTCCCCGCGCCGGTCCGGCCGTTCTGGGCGACCTGCGCACTGGCGGTGCGGACTCGGTCCCCCGGCCGGCACCGGCCCGCCCCCGCTCGCCGCCCGGACACCGGTCCCCACCCGGCGTGGGTATCCGACCCGGCCCGTGCCGCGCCTCCCCGCGCCGGTCCGGCTGTCCTGGGTGACCTGCGCACTGGCGGTGCGGACTCGGTCCCCCGGCCGGCACCGCGCGGATCTCCTCCCACGGCACACCCGGCAGTTCGCGCCGCCAAGGCGCTGACGTCCGAGCTGATTGCCGCGCAGACCCTCACCCCCGCTCAGCCCCGGAGCGTCCGCACCCCCCGGCGGGCCCCGCGGACCACGGCGTACGCCTTCGTCAGCGCCCGGTCGGCGGCGAAGATCCGGCCCAGGGCCCGGCCCTCCATCAGCCGCCCGAACTCCCCGATGCCCGTGGAGCGCCGCACCGTGACCCGCTCCAGCGCGTACGGTCCCTGGCTCCGGCGCGCGAGCGCGTTGCCCACGGCCAGCGACTGCGCGAACCCGGCCTCCCGGACCGCGCGCCGTACCCGGCGGGTCGAGTAGCCGTACGGGTACGCGAACGAGGCCGGGGCCCCGCCCAGTTCGTCCGCGACGATCTCCCGGCAGCGCGCCGCCTCGTGCCGCAGACGGCTGTCGCCGAGCTGGTCGAGCTGCGGATGCGTATGGCTGTGGCCGCCGATCTCCACGCCCGCGTAGGCGAGTTGGCGTACCTGGTCCCAGTCGAGCATGGTGTCGAGGGCACCGCCCCGGTCGTACGGGCCGCGCAGCCACCCGGTGGCGACGAACAGGGTGGCCGCGAAACCGTGCCGGGCGAGCACCGGCAGCGCGTACCGGTGCACCCCCTCGTACCCGTCGTCGAACGTGATCAGCACCGGCCGGGCCGGCAGCGGCCCCCCGCCCCGCCAGCCGGCCGCCAGCCGCGCCGTCGTCAGCGGCGTGAACCCGCGTTCGCCGAGCAGGGCCATCTGCTCGGCGAACGCGTCGGGCGACACGGACAGGGCGCGCACCGCCGGGGCCGGACGGTGCCCGACCGCGTGGTACATCAGGATCGGCACCGGCTCCGGCACCGGCAGTCCGCGCCCGCCGCCCGCGACGGGGACCGCGCCCCTGCCCCCGACCGCGTCCCCGCCCGCGCCCCCGTTCATACGGCGGCACCCCGCGGGCTCTCCCGCGCCCCGGCCGGCGCGGCGGTCGCCGCCCCCGCCCCCGGCGCCGGTACGGGCACCACCGGCCCGGACGAGAACGTGACCGGACCGCGCCGCGCCCGGACCCCGCCCACCAGATAGCCGGCCGTCGTCGTCAGCACCCCGGCCACGATCGCCCCGGCCCGCCCCGCGCCCCCCCGTTCCCGTCCGCGCACCGCGTCCCGCAGCCCGCGTGCCACCCCGGCGGGCAGTACCCGGGTGACGTAACGCCGTTCGGACTCAAGTCCCTTGCCCGCGCCGACACTTCGGGCGACCAGGGCCTTGGAGAGCCCCTCGGCGTAGGCGCGGGTACGGAAGTACCCGAACCGCGTACGCGCCGGGGGCACCCTGTGGTGGATCACCGCACGGTCGTCGATCAGCAGCACCGCGTGCGGCAGCGCCCCGCTGAGTCTGATGCACAGCTCGGTCTCCTCGCACCCGAGCGGGCGCTTGCCGCCGTCGCGGCCGATGCCGGTCGCGAAGCCCCCGGCCGCCTCGAACGCGGTGCGCCGGAACGAGGCGTTGCCGCCGAGGACGTTGCGGACCCGCACCCTGCCCGGCGCCAGCCCCCGGTAGGTGCAGCCCACGACCCAGTCGAACTCCTCGGGGAACCAGACCGGCCGCCCCCCGGACGGCCAGGCGGGCAGCGTCCTGCCGCCGACGGCCATCACCCGGGGATCGCCGTACCCCGCCGCGAGATACCGCAGCCAGTCCCGTTCGGCGACGGCGTCGTCGTCCAGGAAGGCCACGAACTCCCCGCGCGCGGCGGCGATTCCGGTGTTGCGCCCGGCGGACAGCCCGCGCGGACCCGCGTTGGGCATCACCCGTATCTCGCCGCCGTCGGCGGAGGGCGAGGAGGCGTACCGGGCGCGGAGCCGTTCCAGCAGCGCCTCGTTGTGGTCGACCACGAGCAGTGTCTCGGTGGCCGGCATCGACTGGTCCCGTACGGAGGCGACAGCGGCGAGGATGTCCTCCCAGCGTTCCTCCGTGTACGCGCACACGACCACCGAGAACGAGCGGTGCAGGTGACGGTCGATCACGACACCTCTCCCTGTCCCACGGGCCCGTTCAGACCGGTCCGCACGGTGAGCGGAAGCGCCGTCCGGACCGCGCGGGGCCGCCGGCGCGCCGCCCTCGGGACGCCCTTCTCACGGAGGATGACGCCGAGGACCCGCAGTCCGTCCCGTACGGCGCGGAGGTTGCTCACGCCGTGGATGCGGTCGTACTCGTGGCTGGGGATCTCCTGCACCTTCAGACCGGCCTTGACGACCCGTATGTTCATCAGGGTCTCGACCTCGAACCCGGTGCAGTCGAGCGTGATCCGGTCCAGGCAGTGCCGCCAGAAGGCGTTGTAGCCGTAGCAGAGGTCGGTGTAGCGGGCGCCGAACTTGGCGTTCACGGCGGCGCAGAGCAGATGGTTGCCGAGCTTGCGGATCAGTGTCATGTCGTCCGTGCCGCCGCCGTTGGCGAAGCGGGATCCCTTGGCGAAGTCGGCGCCCGAGACGAGGGCCGACACATAGCTGACGATCTCCTGGCCGTCGGCCGAGCCGTCCGCGTCGACCATGACGATGATGTCGCCGGTGCAGGCGGCGAAGCCGCTGATCAGCGCGTCGCCCTTGCCCTTGCCGCGCTGTTCGACGACCTTGACGTCCGGCCACAGTTCGCGGGCCACACGGATCGTTCCGTCGGTGGAGTCGCCGTCCACGAGGACGACTTCGTGAATCCAGTCGGGCAGGGACTTGAAGACGTACGGCAGGTTCTCCGCCTCGTTCATGGCGGGGATCACGACGCTCACGGGCGGCGCGATGGCGAGATGTGAGGAGACCGGCCGGTAGCGGCCGGGAGCGCGGTCGAGTGCGTCGTCGCGGAGTTCACGGTCGCCGTCACCGGAGAACGGCACGGCTAAAGGATCTTCGCCCGGGGTCGCCGGGCGCAGGAATGAGCTCACGAGAATGGTCCCTCTCCACCGGTGGACCGCCCGCCCCCGGGCGGTCCGGATGATGTGCCGGTTCGAAAGGGGGGTTCTCACCCTGTGCGTGACGGCGTCGTCGATCTCCTCGCTCGCCGGGTGAGTCGTGAAAGGCCGGGCATCGCGCGGCACCCCCCTACCGCACCCCGCACCGGGAGCCGCCGCGACGTCCGAGCCCTCCCCTGAAGTCGCTCTCCATGACGGACCGTTGCGAGTCGATGTCCGACGGTATTGATACTTACGACTGTATGGCAAGGGGTGGGCCATCGCCGTGCCTATTTGCGATTTGGCCTTACTTCGACGGTGGTACCCGGAACCTCCGCGTTCGGATTTACTCGGTCCGTCGGCCGACGCGCGCCCGTTCGAGCCAGTTCGAGCGGTATACGCGCGTCCATCAGTAAGTTCTCACCGGATCTACTTGGCATGGACACTTCCGATGAAGTGCCGCGCCTGGTACGAACGTTGAGGCAGAGAATCGCTCACCGGAGGTCCCCCCACATGAACCTGTCCAGATTCGCCGCGCTCTCCTCGTCGCTCCTGCTCGGCGCCGTCCTCGCCTTCACCGGCGCGGGTCAGGCCCAGGCGGCCGAGGCCGCGGCCCTCGACTACGTCGCCCTCGGCGACTCCTACTCCTCCGGTCTCGGCGCCGGCTCCTACGACAGTGCCAGCGGCTCCTGCAAGCGCAGCAACGTCGCCTACCCGAAGCTGTGGGCCGCCGCCAACGCGCCCTCGTCGTTCGCGTTCACCGCCTGCTCGGGCGCGCGTACGGGTGATGTGACCGGCAGTCAGCTCGGTCCGGTGAACTCCGGGACCGACCTCGTCAGCATCACCGTCGGCGGCAACGACGCCGGCTTCGCCGACGTCATGCTCACCTGTGTCCTCCAGTCCGAGGCCAGCTGCGTCTCGCGGGTGAACCAGGCGCGCGGGTACGTCGACTCGACGCTGCCCGGCCAGCTCGACTCCGTGTACAACGCGATCAGCGCCAAGGCCCCGGCCGCCCAGGTCGTCGTCATCGGCTACCCGCGCTTCTACCAGCTCAACGGCTCCTGCATCGTGGGCCTGACGGAGGCCGAGCGCAGCGCCATCAACGGCGCCGCCGACCACCTCAACACGCTGCTCGCCAAGCGTGCCGCCGACCACGGCTACACCTACGCCGATGTCACCGGCCCCTTCACCGGTCACGAGATCTGCTCGCCGTCCTCCTGGCTGCACAGTGTGAGCGTGCCGAACCTCGGGGAGTCCTACCACCCCACCGCCCAGGGCCAGTCGGGTGGTTATCTGCCGGCCTTCCGCTCGGCCGTCTGACCGATCGCGGATCGTACGAACCGACCGTCGATCAGATGCCTGTCCGTCCGCCCTTCCCAGGGCGGACGGGCGGTTGACCGCCGTGCCGTCAACTCGAACGAGGCCAGGGGTGATTGTCCAACTCGCCCTGAAATAGAATGGATTCACCGGGTGGGCGGTTCACCTCCGACGAGGGCCGCCCACCCTTGAGGCGGGATACCCGTGTGTCCCATGGGGGCGATAGGGTTAATCTGCCCGAGCCGGGTGCCCTCGTACGGGTGGGGAGTGACATGGATCAGATAACGGTACACAGCAGGGCGCGAGTCCCTGCCATCACATGTGGGAGCAGCGCAACCAGTTCGCGCCTCGACCGACATCTCGCGGTGCTCGGCGGTCCCGCCGTACCGCAGCGCGAGACGGCCGAAGCGACCCTGCTGATGCGGGAGTTGACCTCGCGGAACGAGACGGGGGCCCGCCGGAGCAAGAGCGCCCGCGTCTCCTTGTTCGCCCCGCTCCGGCGGCTGCGCCGCACCCTCTTCGGCAGCCGCCGCTGACCGACCGGGTCGGCGCTAGCCGATCCCCGGACGGCGCCCGGACGACCACGCCGTTCCGACGCATGCGCCGCGTTCCGCTCGCCCGTCACTCCCAGGGCCCGCGGCGCTGCGTCGGTGTGCTCCGCCGGGCACCCGAACTCCCCGTCGGCGCCGTCGACTTCACCACCCGGCCAGGTGAAGCGACGGCGACCGTACGGGCTCCTCGCCGTGCTGCCCGACGACCGGGTCCGCTCCCGCTCCCACCCGGGCGCCGTCAGAGCAGCGCGAACTGCCCGTCCGGGCCCTCCTCGTGATGATCCAGCACGGAGGCGGGCCGCCGCGCCCAGCCGGGCACCGGCAACGCGCCCGCCGCCCGCAGCTCCTCGGCCCCGATCTGCGGCCCCTCGTCCAGCGCCCGGCCCAACTCCCGCTGCCGGGGCCGCAGTCCGGCGAGCAGCGCCAGTACGGTGATCAGCTCCAGCAGCTCCGAGGTCCACTCGCGCGGCCAGAGACGCGGCCCGATCGCCTCCAGGGTGCCCGGCTCCGGCCGCCCGGCGCGCCGCTCGAACCAGGTCTCGATCATCCGTACGCCGCCGACCTGGAAGTCCCACGCCCCGGCCGGCACGGGGGAGATCCGGCCGTCACCGAGATGGAGCGTCTCGTCCTCGGAGTCGTAACGGATCGTGGTGGGCCACCCCGGCGGCGCCGCGCGGACGTACGGGCGGCGCCCACCCGGCAGGCGAGGGCGTTCCCCGCCGTGCGCGCCGCGCAACTGGACGCCGGTCAGCAGCGCGCCGAGTTCCGCACCGGTGGCCCAGAGGTCCGGGTCGGCGGTCAACGGCACCACACAGCCGCGCGCCGACGGCCGGGCCACCGCCACGGCCCAGTCCAGCAGCCCGCGCGGGGTGATCCCGTGGCCGAGGCGCGCCGAGAGCAGCGGGGCCAGACCGGGGGTGAGATTGGGTTCGGCGCCGCCCGGCCTGCGGAAGAGCGGCCGGATACGGCCGGGCCGCCCGGCGGGGGAACGGCCGTCCGGCAGCAGGGCTCCCACCAGCAGCGCCGGACCGGCCGCCCCGGGGACGAACCCCTGCTCCACGGCGAAGAGTTGGTACTCGTCCGCCACCCGCCACAACTCCGGCCGGGCCGCGTCGATCAGCCGGTGGTCGGGGATCAGATACCGCTCGTCGAACGGACCGTGCCCGATCCGCACCGGCGGCGGGCACCGCCCGGCCTCGCGCGCGAACCGTCCCGTGCCGGTGGGCTGCCCCGGCAGCGCGGCGACCGCGCTCCTCGGCGTACGGGACCGGGTCGGCCGGAACAGCGCCTCGCGTTCCGCGCCGGTGGCCCGTATCAGGGTGTCCCAGCGTGCGGTGAGCGAGGCCGCGTCGGGGGCCGAGATCCAGCCACGGCCCAGCCGCAGCGGTGCCACCGACCACGGCATGAGATCGCCCAGCAGCGGGGCCGTCATACGGGCACACCCCTCCCCGATCCGTGTCCGTGCCGTCGCCGAAAGAGTACCGACCGGGTCGCGGGCGCGGGGTGGCGCCGGTGTTCCGGCCCGTGCCGCCCTCGCCGGCCCGGTCCGGCCCCTTCGCCCCTCCGACGGCCTGCCCCCTTCGCCCCGTCACCCGCCGACGCGCGTCAGTCCGTCTCCATCGTCACCGAGAAGGAGAAACGGTCGCCCCGGTAGCGAATTCTGGCCACGTCCACGACCCGGCCGTCCGCGTCGTAGGTGACACCCGTGTAGTGCAGGATCGGGCTGAGCAGCGGCACCCGCAGCAGGTCGGCCGTGGCCGGGTCGGCGAGGGTGGCCTCCACCGTGTCCGTGATCCGGCCGATCCGCACCCCCAGGACGTCGCGCAGCACCTTCGTCATCGGCCAGCGCTCCAGATCCCCGGGATCGAGATCCTCGGCGATCTCCGGACGCAGCGCGTTCTCCGCCCAGTTGGTCGGCTCGCCGCTCTCGCCGTCGAGGCGCAGCCGCCTGAAGACGGCGACCTCCGCCAAGTCCGGGAAGTATTCGGCCAGTTCGCCGGGCACCGGCATCCGGCCGTGGCCGATGACCGTCGTCCGCTCGCCCGACTGCTGGGCCACCACCGCGTCCACGGACCCGAGCAGCCGGCGGGGCGCGCCGCGCCGCGCGCCCGGCTCGATGAACGTGCCGCGCCGCCGGTGCCTGCTGATCAGGCCCTCCTCCTCCAGCTCCTTGAGCGCCTGACGCATCGTCAGCACGCTGACGCCGTAGTGCCCGGCCAGCTGCTCCTCGGTGGGCAGGCGCAGCGGGTCGTGCGGACGCCGGCCGAGTATGGAGGCACGCAGCGACTGCGAGACCTGGTACCAGAGCGGCAGTTTGCGGTTGAGGACCAGTGAATCGGGTGCGAAGGCGGTCACGGCGGGCTCCGGATGGGGCGGGGCGGTCGGGGTCAGCGACCCGGGGACCGGTCCGGCGTGGGCCGGAAATGGCGCTCCAGACCCTGCCACACGTCGTCGTACCCCGTCTGGAGGTGTCCGGCCGTGGCCGCCTGGGCGGTGGCGGTCACCGGCCAGCGGGTCTCGAACATGAACGCGAGCCCGTCGTCGATCCGCTGCGGCGCCAACTCGGCGGCGCTGGCCCGGTCGAACGTCTCCCGGTCGGGCCCGTGCGCGGACATCATGTTGTGCAGCGACCCGCCGCCGGGCACGAAACCCCCCTCGCCGGCGGTCTTGGCGTCGTACGCGCCCTCGATGAGGCCCATGTACTCGCTCATCACATTGCGGTGGAAGTACGGCGGCCGGAAGGTGTTCTCGCCGACCAGCCAGCGCGGCGCGAAGACCACGAAGTCGACGCCCGCGAGGCCGGGGGTGTCGGACGGCGAGGTCAGCACCGTGAAGATCGACGGGTCGGGGTGGTCGTAGCTGATGCTGCCGATCACATTGAAACGGCGCAGGTCGTAGACGTACGGCAGATGGTTGCCGTGCCAGGCGACGACATCGAGCGGGGAGTGGTCGTACGTCGCGGTCCACAGATTCCCGCAGAACTTGTTGACCACCTCGGTCGGCCGCTCGACGTCCTCGAAGGCGGCGACGGGGGCGCGGAAGTCCCTCGCGTTCGCCAGCCCGTTGGCACCGATCGGGCCGAGGTCGGGCAGCACGAAGGGACTGCCGTAGTTCTCGCAGACGTAACCGCGCGCCGTCTCGTCCAGCAACTCCACCCGGAACCGCACCCCGCGCGGGATCAGCGCGACCTCGCCGGGCCGGGCGGCCAGCAGGCCGAACTCGGTGACGAGCAGCAGCCCGCCGTGCTCCGGGACGATCAGCAGCTCACCGTCGGAGTCGCCGAACACCCGGTCCGTCATGGGGGAGTTGGCGTGATAGAGGTGCACGGCCATACCCGTGCGCTGCCCGGCGTCCCCGTTGCCGCCGAGCGTCCAGAGGCCCGCGAGGAAGTCCGTGCCGGGCGCGGGCTCCGGCAGCGGGTTCCAGCGCAGCCGGTTGGGGTCGGGCACGGACTCGGTGAACGGCGCGCCGCGCAGGCCGCCGTTGCCGGTGCGGGTGAACGGGGGGTGCGCGGCCGAGGGGCGGATCCGGTAGAGCCAGGAGCGCCGGTTGTGCGCGCGGGGCTCGGTGAAGGCGCTGCCGCTCAGCTGCTCCGCGTACAGGCCGAGCGGCGCCCGCTGCGGCGAGTTGCGGCCCACCGGCAGGGCGCCCGGCACGG
Source organism: Streptomyces sp. NBC_01498 (assembly GCF_036327775.1). Lineage (NCBI taxonomy): Bacteria > Bacillati > Actinomycetota > Actinomycetes > Kitasatosporales > Streptomycetaceae > Streptomyces > Streptomyces sp. NBC_01498. Next base: position 5,998,312 of record NZ_CP109598.1, read on the forward strand.
CCTCCGAGCTGTGCTCGTTGCCGAAACCGGTGGCGTACGCCAGGTCCTCGGCCGTCTTCCTCGCCTGCTCGGTGCCGCTCATCGTCGCTCCCGTGTGTCGCCCTGTCGGGGGCCGGTGTGTCCGGCCGGTTGTCGGCCGGTCGTCGGTCAGCCAATCCTATGGGCAACCGTAGGATTCGATCCGGAGTGCGTCAACGGCGACAGTCCGCGCGGGCTCCGGTCGGCGGAAAAGCGACGCCCTCGCGCACATACATACGGTTCTGCCGCCGTTACGACTCGAAGTACGGCCCGCCACGCGGGAGACTCGGAGGTCACAGCCACAGCCACAGCCACAGCCACAGTGACCAGCGACAGCCGCGCCTCGGCCGCCGCACCTCATGCCGAAGGGTGGACCAGCCCGTGCCCGGAGTCAGCGCCGACGCCCACGACAGCCTCCGCAGAGTTCCCGTGCAACGACGCAGCGCGGAGCGGCTCGGCAGAATCCTCGACGCCTGCGCCGAACTGCTGGACGAGAACGGCTACGACGAGTTGTCCACCCGCGCCGTCGCCGCCCGCGCGGGCGTCCCCATCGGCTCCGTCTACCGCTTCTTCGGCAACAAGCGCGCCATGGCCGACGCGCTCGCCCGGCGCAATCTCGACCTCTACGCCGACCGGGTCGAGGACCGGCTGGGAGCGATCCCGGCGGCCGACCGGGAGGCGGCGACCGACGCCGTACTGGACGAGTACCTCGCCATGAAACGCGCGGTGCCCGGCTTCGGGCTGGTCGACTTCGGCACCAGGATTCCGGCGGGGCCGCCCGAGCCCGACCCGGCGGAGGCCGACGGCGGTGAACCGGCGCCCGACCCGAACCACCGGGTGGCGGACCGTCTCGCCGCCCTGTTCGCCGCCCATCTGGGACGCGACCCGGACGCCGCGCTGTGCCGGGCGGTCCTGGTCGCCGTCGAGGCGGCGGACGCGCTGTTCCAACTCGCCTTCCGCACCGACGCGTCGGGCGATCCGGACATCATCGCCGAGACCCGGGAACTGGTCCGCGCCTATCTGGCCCGGACCCTGGGCTGACCGACCTGACCGACCTGACCGACCTGACCGACCTGACCGACCTGACCGACCTGGCCGTCCTGACCGGGCCGACCCGGCCGACGGGCGTACGGCTTCGACGGGCCCACGGCTTCACAGGCGTACGGCTCCGATCGGGACGCGGTTGCGACGGGCGTACGGCTCCCCGTCGCGTACCGCTCCGACAGGCGTACCCGCCGCTCCGACAGGCGTACCCGCTCCGACGGCACGGTCTCCCGCCGCCCCCTTCCCCCATACGTACCAGTCGGTATGCTCGGGGGCAGCCCCCCGCGCGACATCGATGCCGCCGTCCCTGGAGGACCCATGGCGCCCACCGGCCCCGTCCGCACCGCCCTGCGCGTCTGCCCCCTCTGCGAGGCAACCTGCGGGCTCACCCTCACCATCGAGGGAACCAGGGTCACCGGCGCGCGCGGCGACCGCGACGACGTGTTCAGCAAGGGCTTCGTCTGCCCCAAGGGCGCCGCCTTCGGAGACCTGGACGCCGACCCCGACCGGCTCCGCACCCCGCTGATCCGGGTCGACGGCGAACTGCGGGAGGCCGGTTGGGACGAGGCGTTCGACCTGATCGCCGCCCGGCTGCGCCCGCTGATCGAGGAGCACGGACCACAGTCCGTCGGCGTCGTTCTCGGCAACCCCAACGTCCACACCATGGCCGGCGCCCTCTACCCGCCCCTCCTGCTCAACACCCTGCGCACCCGGAACATCTTCACCGCCTCCACCCTCGACCAGATGCCCAAACACGTCTCGTCAGGCCTGCTCTTCGGCGACCCCCACGCCATCCCCGTGCCCGACCTGGACCGCACCAGCCATCTGCTGCTCCTGGGCGCCAACCCGCTCGACTCCAACGGCAGCCTCTGCACCGCCCCCGACTTCCCCGGCAGGCTCAAGGCACTGCGCGCCCGCGGCGGCACCCTCACCGTGATCGACCCGCGCCGCACCCGCACCGCGCGCCTCGCCGACCGGCACCTCGCCATCCGGCCGGGCACCGACGCCCTGCTGCTCGCCGCCCTCGTCCACGTCCTGTTCGAGGAAGGGCTCACCGACCCGGGCACCCTGACCGAGCATCTCGAAGGGCTCGACGAACTCCCTTCCGCCGTCGCGGAGTTCACCCCCGAGGCCGTCTCGGCGGCCTGCGACCTGGACGCCGGGGACATCCGTACCCTCGCCCGCGACCTCGCCGCCGCGCCCACCGCCGCCGTCTACGGACGCATCGGCAGCTGCACCGTCGCGCACGGCACCCTCGCCAGCTGGCTCGTGGACGTCCTCAACATCCTCACCGGCAACCTCGACCGCCCCGGCGGCGCCCTCTTCCCGCTCTCCGCCACCGGCCGCGCGCCCCGCCCGGCGGGACCCGGCAAGGGCTTCGCCCTCGGCCGCTGGACCAGCCGGGTCGGCGGACACCCCGAGGCCAAGGGCGAACTGCCCATCGCCGTCCTCGCGGAGGAGATCGAGACGCCCGGCGAGGGGCGGATCCGCGCCGTGATCACCCTCGCGGCCAACCCCGTCCTCTCCGCCCCCGACGGCCGGCGCCTCGACCGGGCCCTGGACTCCCTCGACTTCATGGTCAGCGTCGACCCGTACCTCGGTGAGACCTCCCGCCACGCCGATGTCGTACTGCCCCCGCCGCCGCCCTCGCAGAGCGCCCACTTCGACTTCGCCTTCAACGGCTTCGCCGTACGCGACCAGGTCCGCCACAGCCCGCCCGCCGTCCCGCTGGAGGCCGGGCGGATGGACGAGTGCGAGATCCTGGCCCGGCTGGTGCTCGCCGTGGGCGGCACGCACGGCGCGGACCCCTCGGCCCTGGACGACCGGGTGATCGGAAGCACCCTCGCCAAGGCCGTCGCCGACCCGCTGTCACCCGTCCACGGACGCGACCCCGCCGAACTCGCCGCCGCGCTCACCGGGACCGGCGGCCCCGCGCGGCGGCTCGACCTGATGCTGCGTCTGGGCCCGTACGGCGACGGCTTCGGCGACGACCCGGCGGGGCTCACCCTCGCCCGGCTCACCGCCCACCCGCACGGCATCGACCTCGGCCCGCTGAAGCCCCGGCTCCCCGGGCTCCTCAAGACCCGCGGCGGACGTGTCGAGCTGCTCCCCGCGCCGATCGCCGCCGACCTGCCCCGGCTGCGCGCCGCGCTCACCGAGACCCCCGCGACCCTGGTGCTCGTCGGCCGCCGCCATCTGCGGTCCAACAACAGCTGGATGCACAACGTGCCCACCCTCAACGGCGGTTCGAACCGCTGCACCGTCCACGTCCACCCCGCCGACGCCGCCCGGCTCGGCCTCACCGACGGGGAAGAGGCGCACGTCACCACCGAGGCAGGCGGGATCACGCTCCCGGTGGAGATCACCGACACCGTCCGGACCGGCGTCGTGAGCGTGCCGCACGGCTGGGGACACGACCGCCCCGGCACCCGGATGGCGGTGGCCCACGCGCGGCCGGGCGTCAACGTCAACCAGCTCCTCGACGGCACCCTGCGCGACCCGCTGTCGGGAACGGCGGTCCTCAACGGCTTCCCGGTCCGACTGGCCCCCGCCTGACCGGCGCCGCCGCTTGACGGGTGCTGTTGCCTGACGGGTGGCCCTGCCTGACTGATGCCGCGCTTGACGGGTGCCCGCGCTTTGCGAGCACGTCGCTTGACGGGTGTCCCGGCCTGACCGTCGCCGCTTTCTGACGAGCGCCCGCGCATGACGGGTGCCCCTGCCCGACCGGCGCCCCTGTCCGACGGGGGCCGCGCTTGACGGGTGCCCCTGCCTGACCACCTGACCGCGTGAGCGCCTGCCCGGTGCCCCCGCCCGACCGCCCGACCGCCCGATCGCCTGACCGGTGACCTGTGACCGGTGACCGGTCGCCGGTGGCCGGGCGAGGGTCGTCGGCGACGGCTCGGGCGTCCGGCCCGGCCCGGCGCGTCCGGGGCGGGCGCCGGCAGTCCCACCGTCGCCGCCGGGTCGCCCCCGTGAGAGCGGATCAGCCCGTCGGCCATTCGAACGCGACCGATATGGTCGAACGCATGATTGGACAGCCGAGGGGCGGCGTCGTACCCGGGGTCCCCGCCCCGCGCGGGGAACGCGCCGCCACGTTCCTCCCCGCCGCCGTGCTCCTGCCCGGCACCGGGCGATGACCGCGGGGGACCGGCGCTGGCTGCTGCGTCTCGTCGTCGCCTTCGCCTTCTCCCAGGCGGCCGTGTCGATGGCCCGGCCCGCCGTCTCCTACCGGGCGCTCGCCCTCGGCGCCGACGAGCGCGCGATCGGTGTGATCGCCGGGGTGTTCGCGCTGCTGCCGCTCTTCGCCGCCGTACCGCTCGGCCGCCGGACCGACCGGGGCCGCTGCGCCCCGCTCCTCGCCGTCGGCGCCGTGCTCATCGCCGTGGGCTGCGGCCTCAGCGGCACAGCGGGCTCCCTCGCCGCCCTCGCCGCCTGGAGCGGACTGATGGGTCTCGGGCATCTCTGCTTCGTCATCGGCGCCCAGTCCATCGTGGCCCGCCGCAGCGCGCCGGCCGAACAGGACCGCAACTTCGGGCACTTCACCATCGGTGCCTCGCTCGGTCAGCTCGTCGGCCCCTTCGCCGCCGGACTGCTCGTCTCCGGCCACGACGCCGCGATGGCCCGCACCAGCGCCCTCGCCCTCGTGGTCTCCGCCGGGGTCGCGGCCGTCTCCCTCCTCTGCCTGCGCCGGATCGAGCCACCGGCCAGGACCGGCGGTACGGGCGGTACGGAGCAGGCCGCCGGGCCCGGGAAGGTGCCCGTGCGGCGCATCCTGCGCGCCCGTGGGGTGCCCGGCGGCATCCTCGTCAGCCTCGCCGTCCTCTCGGCGACCGACATCCTCACCGCGTACCTCCCGGTCGTCGGCGAGGACCGGGGCATCTCCCCGACCACGATCGGCCTGCTGCTGAGCCTGCGGGCCGCCGCCGCGATCGCCTGCCGGCTGGTGATGACCCCGATGATCCGGCGGGTGGGGCGTACGGCGCTGCTCACCGGGTCCTGTCTGCTCGGCGGGCTGCTGTGCGCGGGCATCGCGCTCCCCGTGCCGGTGTGGGGGATGGCCCTGATGCTCGTGGCGTTCGGCTTCTGCCTCGGGGTCGGCCAGCCGCTGTCGATGACCACCGTGGTCCGGGCCGCGCCGCCCGGGGCCCGCTCCACCGCCCTCGCGCTCCGGCTCACCGGCAACCGGCTGGGCCAGGTCGCCGCCCCCGCGTCCGCCGGGCTCGTCGCCGGAGTCGCGGGCACCGGCGCGCCGTTCGTGATGCTCGGCGCGCTCCTGGTGGGCGCGGCGGGACTCGCCGTACGGATCGCCCCGCGCGACCGCGTCTCGCCGCCCGCGGAACCGTCCCCGGAAATGCCCACCGAACCGCCCGCCCCGGCGCCGAGCGCCGCCGAACCGCCCGCCGCGCCGGGGAATCCCGCCGAACCCGCCGCGAGGGCACCGGACATCACGGACGCGCGGATGTGACGAGCGGGACCCCGGAGCTCTCTGGCGCCGGAAAACTATCATCGCTAGTTTGGGGGTGACGACAGTTCGGCGGGTGACGACGCCGAACGCCGGCCGCACACGGCAGTCCCCGGGAGGAACAGCGATGAAGGCACACGACACGATGTACATCGGCGGCGAGTGGCGTCCCGCCGCCGGCCCCGGCACCATCGCCGTCGTCAACCCGGCGACCGAGCAGGTCATCGCGGAGGTCCCGGCCGGCACGGCCGAGGACGTCGACGCCGCCGTACGCGCCGCACGGGCCGCCTTCCCCGGCTGGGCGGCCACCCCGCCCGCCGCCCGCGCGGCGCGCCTCGCCGCCCTGCGGGACGCCCTCGCCGCCCGTACCGAGGAGATCGCCGAGACCGTCACCGCCGAACTCGGCTCGCCCCTCAAGCTGTCGCGGGCCGTGCACGCCGGGACCCCGGTGCGGGTCGCCGCCTCGTACGCCGAACTCGCCGCCTCCTACGCCTTCGAGGAACGCATCGGCAACTCGACGGTCCTGCTGGAGCCGGTGGGTGTCGTCGGCGCCATCACCCCCTGGAACTACCCGCTGCACCAGATCGTCGCCAAGGTCGCCCCCGCGCTCGCCGCCGGCTGCACCGTCGTCGTCAAGCCCGCCGAGGACACCCCGCTCACCGCCCAGATCTTCGCCGAGGCCGTCCACGAGGCGGGCCTGCCCCCGGGCGTCGTCAACGTGGTCACCGGCGTCGGCACCGTCGCCGGGCAGGCCCTGGCCGCGCACGAGGACGTCGACCTGGTCTCCTTCACCGGCTCCACCGCCGTCGGCCGGCGGATCGGCGCCACGGCCGGCGGGGCCGTCAAGCGCGTCGCGCTGGAGCTGGGCGGGAAGTCCGCCAACGTCATCCTGCCGAGCGCCGATCTCGCCAAGGCCGTCAAGGTCGGCGTCGCCAACGTGATGACCAACTCCGGTCAGACATGCAGCGCGTGGACCCGGATGCTGGTCCACACGGACCGGTACGACGAGGCGGTGGAGGCCGCCGTGGCCGCGGTCGCCTCCTACCGGGCGGGCGACCCCCACGACGAACTCTGCCGGGTCGGCCCCCTGGTCAGCGCCGCGCAGCGGGAGCGGGTGCGCGGCTACATCGAGCGGGGTCTCGCCGAGGGCGCCCGGCTGGTCGCGGGCGGCACCGAAACCCCGCACGACACCGGCTGGTTCGTCACCCCGACCGTCCTCGCGGACGTCACCCCGGAGATGACCGTCGCCCAGGAGGAGATCTTCGGCCCCGTCCTGTGCGTCCTGCGCTACGAGGACGAGGAGGACGCCCTGCGGATCGCCAACGGCACCGTCTACGGGCTGGCCGGCGCCGTCTGGGCGGGCGACGAGAGCGAGGCCGTCGCCTTCGCCCGCCGGATGGAGACCGGCCAGGTCGACATCAACGGCGGCCGGTTCAACCCCCTTGCCCCGTTCGGCGGTTACAAGCAGTCCGGCGTCGGCCGCGAACTCGGCCCGCACGGGCTCGCCGAGTACCTCCAGACCAAGTCCCTCCAGTTCTGAGCCGGGAGAGAAACCCATCGTGGTACGCGCCGCCGTCCTGCCCGCCGTCGGGTCGCCCCTGACGATCACCGACATCGAGCTGCCCGAGCCCGGCCCCGGCCAGGTGCGGATCCGCCTCGCCGCAGCCGGGGTCTGCCACTCCGACCTGTCCCTCACCGACGGCACCATGCGGCTGCCCGTCCCGGCCGTCCTCGGCCACGAGGGCGCGGGCACCGTCCTGTCCGTCGGCGAGGACGTCACCCACATCGCCCCCGGCGACCGTGTCGTCCTCAACTGGGCGCCGTCCTGCGGCCGTTGCCACGCCTGCGGCCTCGGCGAGGTCTGGCTCTGCGACTCGGCCCTGACCGGCGCGGGCGCGGTCCACGCCCGTACGGCCGACGGCACCGCACTGCATCCCGGCCTGAACGTCGCGGCGTTCGCCGAGGAGACGGTCGTCGCGGCCAACTGCGTCCTGCCCGCACCCGACGGCATCCCGCTCACCGACGCCGCGCTGCTCGGCTGCGCCGTGCTCACCGGCTACGGCGCCGTGCACCACTCCGCCCGGGTGCGCGCGGGCGAGACGGTCGTGGTCATCGGCGTGGGCGGCGTCGGCCTGGCGGTGCTCCAGTCCGCGCGGATCGCCGGGGCGTCGAGGATCGTCGCGGTCGATGTCTCCCCGGCGAAGGAGGAGTTGGCGCGCGCGGCCGGGGCCACGGACTATCTCGTCGCGTCCGCCGGCACGGCCCGGGAGGTACGGAAGCTGACCGACGGCCACGGCGCGGACGTCGCCGTCGAGTGCGTCGGCCGGGCCGTCACCATCCGCACCGCCTGGGAGTCCACCCGCCGGGGCGGCCGGACCACGGTCGTCGGCATCGGCGGCAAGGATCAGCAAGTCACCTTCCACGCACTGGAGTTGTTCCACTGGGGGCGCACCCTGTCCGGGTGTGTGTACGGCAACTGCGACCCGGTCCGGGATCTGCCGGTCCTCGCCGAACACGTCCGGGCCGGCCGGCTCGACCTCGGCTCACTGGTGACCGAGCGGATCACGCTGGACGGCATTCCCGCCGCCTTCGACATGATGCTCGCCGGACGCGGCGGGCGCGCGCTGGTCGTCTTCTGACGCCCCCGGGCCACCCGCTTCAGGGGTCCCCCGGCGCGGGCGGGAGCGCGCCACCCCCACACCCGCCAGACAGAGCACGCCCCCGGCGAGGGTGAGCACGCCGGGGATCTCGTCCAGCAGCAGCCAGGCCATCAGGACGACGATCGCCGGGACCGCGTACGTCGTGGCGCCCATCCGGGACGCGGTGGTCCGGGACAGGGCGTACGCCCACGTCGTGAACGCCAGCGCGGTCGGGAACACGCCCAGATAGACCAGGTTGAGGGTCGCGGACAGCGGCGCGTCGGCCGCGTCCCGGACGAGCTGCCAGCCGAACGGCAGACAGCCGATCGTGCCGACGACCGCGCCGTACGTGGTGACCTGCAACGGCGTCGCGTACGCCAGCGTGGGCTTCTGCGCCACGACCCCGCCCGCGTACGCCACCGCCGCCAGCAGACAGAGCAGGACGCCCAGGACGGAGGTGGTGCCGTCGCCCGCCATCGACAGGCCCACCACCACGGCCCCCGCGAAGGACACCGCCATGCCGGTGAGCAGCCGGGGCGCCAGGCTCTCGCCCAGCAGCCGGACGGCGAGGAGGGCCATGAGCAGTGGTGCGATGTTCACGACGAGGGACGCGGTGCCCGCGTCGACCAGCTGTTCGCCCCAGTTGAGGACCACCGAGTAGCCGCCGAACCAGAGCAGTCCCGAGACCACGATGCCCGGCCGGGCGGCCCGGGGCGGCAGGCCCTCCCGGCGTATCAGCAGGATCGCGACCAGCACCAGCGAGCCGGTGAGCAGCCGCCCGAGCGCCAGGGCGCCCGGCGCGTACGCCTCGCCCGCGCTGCGGATGGACACGAAGGCCGACGCCCAGAGGACGACGGTGACCCCGGCGGCGGCCAGACCTTTTCCGCCGGCCGGGGTGGACGTGCCGGGGGCGGCCGTCGATGCGGCCGGGCGTGCCTGGGCACGCGGAACGGAGGAGTTCGCCATGTGAAGGATGCTAAGCCCGAAACAGTTCGGCTGTCACCGAAGTATCGCGGGTTCGACGCCGAGCAGTTCGGCGAACGCGTGCTCCCCGGCCGGCGTCACCCGCACGGCCCGCTCCGTCCCGATGCGCGCGCACCACGTCGACTCCAGGGCCAACCGGCACAGCCCCGCCCCCGCCACCCCCGCCAGATGGCGCCGCCGCTCCGTCCAGTCCAGACACGAGCTGACCACCGGGCGGCGCCCGGCGTTCTCCAGGGCGATCCCCAGCTCGCCGAACCACTCCGTGCCCTCCTCGGTGAGGGCGAAACCGGCGTCGAAGAGCAGCAGTCCGCGCCGCGCCATGGCCTCGGTCAGGGTCACCCCCAGCCGGCCGGCGAGATGGTCGTAGCAGGTACGCCCCCGGGCCATCGCCGCGGTCGCCCGCGACGCGCGCACGATGTGCGGGCTGTCGCGGCCCGGCATGACGTGCGCGGCCAGCGACTCGACGAGTTCGGCGGTGCTCGCGTCGGCCAGCCGCACGTAACGGTGGCGGCCCTGCCGCTCCTCGGTGGCCAGCCCGGCCGTGATCAGTTTCCCGATGTGCTCGCTGGCGGTGGACGCGGCGACCCCCGCCTCGCGGGCCAGCTCGCCGGCCGTCCAGGCGCGGCCGTCGAGCAGGGACAGACAGAAGACGGCACGGGTCTCGTCGGCGAGCAGGGCGGCGAAGTTCGCGAGGAGCGAGCCCGGCGACGCGGCGGGCCCGGGAAGCCCGAAGGGGTCGGCGGCCGGATACGGGGCGGGAGTCTGCGGCATGGATCCAGGGTGCCTCAGAAACCCTTCGGCGTGGCCCGAACTGTCTCGTACTGCGCCGCCAGCCCGTCGATCAGCGCCCGCAGCCCCGTCTCGAAGGCTCCCTCGTCCACCCGCTGCTGCCGCTCCGCCAGCAGATGGGCCTGGCCGAGGTGCGGATAGTCGGCGGGGTCGTACGCCGCCTCGTCGTCCACGAAGCCCCGCGCGAACGAACCGAGCGCCGAGCCGGTGATGAAGTACCGCATCAGCGCCCCGATATGGGTGGCCTGAACCGGCGGCCACCCCGCCCGGACCATCGCGCCGAACACCGTGTCGGCCACCCGCAGGCCCGCCGGGCGGCGGCCCGGACCCTGGGCGAGCACCGGCACGATGTGCGGGTGCGCGGTGAGCGCGGCGCGATAGGACACGGCGTAGTCGTGCAGCGCGGTACGCCAGTCCCGTACGTCGTCCTCGTCGAACATCGACAGGTCGACCTGGGCGCTCACCGAGTCAGCGACCGCGTCCAGGATTTCGTCCTTGGTGCGGAAGTGGTTGTAGAGGGAGGGCCCGCTGACGCCGAGCTCGGCGGCCAGCCGGCGGGTCGAGACCGCGCCGAGCCCCTCGGCGTCCACGAGCGCCGCCGCGGTCGTGACGATGCGGTCTCTGCTGAGGAGCGGCTTGCGGGGTCGGGCCATGGCGCACATCGTAGGGCGGTGACCGGGACCCGGCGCGACCGTGGGGTGCGACGGCCGCCGCACCGGCCGCGTGCGACGACCGTGCGCACCGGACCGGGGCAGGCCCTAAGCGCTTGCTCAGCTTCGGGGTAGGGTGTGCGTTCTGCCGACCGGAAGGGGCGAGCGATGCGTACGGCGGAACGGGCCACCGAGGGCGAGGGCGTGCCGTGGGGCGAGGTCACCCCCGAGGCGGCCAGAAAGCTGCTCGTCGCCGCCGTGGAGGCGTTCGCCGAGCGCGGATACCACGCCACCACGACCCGCGACATCGCGAGCCGCGCCGGGATGAGCCCGGCCGCGCTCTACATCCACTACAAGACCAAGGAAGAACTCCTCCACCGGATCAGCCGGATCGGCCACGACAAGGCCCTGGAGATCCTGACGGCCGCCGCCGGGCGCGAGGGGACGGCGGCCGAACGCCTCACCGACGCGGTCCGCTCGTTCGTCGGCTGGCACGCGGCCCGGCACACCACCGCGCGCGTCGTCCAGTACGAGCTCGACGCCCTCGCCGACGACCACCGCGCCGAGATCGTCGAACTGCGCCGCCGCACCGACGCGACCGTGCGCGGCATCCTCCAGGACGGCGTACGGGACGGGGAGTTCGACGTCCCCGACGTGCCCGGCACCACCGTGGCCGTGCTGTCGCTCTGCATCGACGTGGCGCGCTGGTTCAACACCCAGGGCCGCCGGACGTCCGACGAGGTCGGCGCGCTCTACGCCGACCTCGTGCTGCGCATGGTGGTCGCACGGGACCGCCCGCTGCCCCGGCCGGTCTGACCCGGTCCGATCCGGGACGGCGGGGTGACGCCGCCCGGGACGGTCCGACCCGGCCCGACCCGGAACGGCGGGAGCCGGGCGGCGGCGCCGGTCCGCGGTCGCTCGGCGGCAGGTCAGAAGTAGTAGCGGGAGACCGACTCCGCCACGCACACCGGCTTCTCGCCGCCCTCGCGCTCCACGGTGACGAGGGCGGTGACCTGTACGCCGCCGCCCGCCTCGGCGACCTCCCGCAGCTCGGCCGTCGCGCGCACCCGCGACCCGGCGGGCACGGGGGAGGGGAAACGCAC